>DATIFV010000141.1:0-10577 GCA_035455085.1 Candidatus Methylomirabilota bacterium
GAGCACCCGCGGGGCGAGCGCGAGGGCCTGGGCCAGCTCGAGCCGCGCGAGGCCCGCCGCCGGCAGATCGTCGCGTCGGCGTTCCGCGTCGGCGCCGAGCCCGACCCGCTCGAGCAGCGCGGCGGCCCGCGCACGGCCCCGCCCGCCGGTCCACCCGGCCAGCAGCGCCGCGAGCGCGCCCCACCGCGGCCAGCGGCGCGCCAGGGTGATCGCCTCCGAGACGGTCAGCGACCAGGGCGGGGTGGGGATCTCGCCGACCCGCACGAGGCCGCGCCCCGCCAGGTCGCGCGGCTCGGCCCCGGTGACCTCGCGGCCGTCGAAGATCAGCCGGCCGGACTCGGCGGGCAGCGAGCCGGCCAGGCAGCGCAGGCCGAGGGTCTTGCCGGCCCCGGCGGGGCCGCAGAGCGCGAAGATCTCGCCCTCCTCGACCGTGAACGAGAGGGCGTCCAGCACCGCGACGCCGCCCACGCGGCACGTGAGACCGACGACCTCGAGGATCCTCACGCGGGCCTCCAGCCGGAGGTCAGCACTCGCACGCGCTCCATCAGCGCGTCCAGCTCGAGCGTGACCAGCCGCCGCTCGCGCACCACCGCGCGGCCGTGCACCCACGCGTCGGTCACCGCCTGGTGGGACATCGCGTAGACCACGTTCTTGAGCAGCCGCGCCCGCGGGTGCAGCGACGGATGCTCGAGATCCACCGCCACCAGGTCGGCCAGCATGCCGGGGGCGATGTCGCCGGTCGGCAGGTCGAGCAGCCGGCCGCCGTCACGCGTGCCCATCGCGAAGACCTGCTCGGCCGGGAGCCGGGTGCCGTCCAGATGCCGCACCTTCTGCAGCAGCGCGGCCATGCGCATCTCCTCGAACACGCTCAGGCGGTTGTTGGTGCAGCCCCCGTCGGTGCCGAGCCCGATCAGCACGCCCAGGTCCCTCATCTCGGTGATGCGGGTGATGCCGTCGCCCAGGATCATGTTGGACGACGGGCAGTAGGCCAGGCCCGCGCCGCGGTCGGCCATGAGGCGCAGCTCCTCGTCGTCGAGCCACACGCAGTGCACCCCGATCATGCGCGGCCCCAGCACCCCCAGCTTGTCGAGCAGCCGGATCGGGGTGGCCCCGTGCTCGGCCAGGGTGCGCCGGCCCTCGTACTGGCCCTCCGCCGCGTGGATGTGGAACTTCGTCCCCGCCGCCTCCGCGACCTCCCACCCTGCGCGGATCATCGCGGGCGAGGCGCCGTGCGGGCTGTGCGGCGCCGGCTGCACCGACACGGTGGCGTCGCCGGCGTGCGCCCGGATCAGCTCGGTCACGCGGCGCGCGGCGTCCGCGGGCGTCTCGCGGTAGCGCGCGGGCGCCCCTTCCCAGTCGTACATGGCGCGCGCCAGCACCAGGCGGATGCCCACGTCCCGCGCGGCCCGGATGACCGCCTCCGCGTTCTCGTTGCCGCTGTCTTGCAGGTAGAAGAAGTCCACGCACGTGGTGGCACCGTGCAGCAGCATCTCCGCGAACGCGAAGGCGGCCCCGAGGTAGATGCCCTCGCGGTCCAGGCGCGTGGAGTACGGGTAGAGCACCCGGTCGCGCCAGGCCGTGAAGTCGAGGTCGTCGCCGAGGCCGCGCAGCAGCGACTGGAAGGTGTGGCAGTGCGCGTTCACCGTCCCGGGCAGGAGCGCCTTGCCGGGCAGCCGGACGACGCCGGCCGCGGCAGCGCCGGCTGCCGCCGGCTCGACCGCGGTGATGTGGCCCTCGGCGATGGTGACGACGTGGTCCGCGAGGACGCGCCCCCCCGAGAGGACCACGTCCGACTGAAGGCGCATCGGCGTGTCCGGGCTCATGACGGACGTCATCTTACTGCACTTTCTACCGCAGTTTGGGCTTGACCGCGTTTGCGAGCACGCGCTGCCGCGCGCGCGATCGGACGCGGGGTTGCCCGTCCTGGGACGCACAATCGGCACCGGCAGGCGATCGCGCCGCGTGTCACGCGCGATCACGCCACACACGATGTTCGTCCATCTTGAGCCCATCGGCGAGAGGCGGAGTCGGTCCAGCCGAAGGAGGGCTCGCGCATGTCGACCGATTTGGCCGCGTTCGTCCCCACCCCGGATCGCATCGTGGCGCTGGACCGTCTCGGCGACGAGATCGCCGAGCTCTCGGCTCACCTCGACGCCGCCCCCGCGCGCCTGCTCGCTCTGATCCGCGAGTTCGACGCCCGCGGCGGCTGGAACACCGGCTTCCGCTCCTGCGTGGAGTGGCTGACCTGGCGCGTGGGCCTCGACTTGGGCGCCGCGCGGGAACGGGTGCGCGTTGCCCGGGCGCTGGCGACGCTGCCGCGCCTGGCCGAGGCCCTGGCCCGCGGGGAGCTCTCCTACGCCTAGGTGCGCGCGCTCACCCGGGTGGCCACGCCGGAGACGGAAGCCCGGCTGCTCGCGGTGGGTCGGGCGGGTACCGCGTCCCACGTCGAGCGCATCGTGCGCGGCTGGCGGCGCGTGGATCGGCTGGCCGAGGGCCGGGAGGCCAGGCGGCAGCATGAGCAGCGCGGCCTGCACGTCGTCCAGGACGACGACGGCACGGTGGTGCTCCGGGGGCGGCTGACCCCGGAGGAGACGCTCTATCAGCGGGCACGGCACCCGGAGGCGACCCCGTCGGTCGAGGCTCCCATGACCTCCACAGCGATTGACGATCCCGCGCTGGCCGCGCTGCCCCGGGCGCAGCAGCAGGCCGACGCCCTGGTCTTGCTCGCCGAGACCGCGTTGCACCACGCGCTCGACCCTGGGCCACCGGGGGGAGCGCTACCAAAGCGCGAAGTTCGACGCCTTGATCTTCGCGATCGCATCAGGCATGACCTACTGTATGAGTTGATCAGCCCGCAGAAGCAACGCTTGGGGGAGTGTCAGCCCGAGCGCCTTAGAGGTCTTCAGGTTGATCACTAGCTCGAACTTTGTCGGTTGCAGGACCGGCAGCTCAGCCGGCTTTGCACCCTTGAGGATGCGGCCGACATACAGACCGAGCTGCCGAAAGACGTCCGCGTGACTCTGACCATAGCTCATCAATAATCCAGCCGCGACGCCCTCCCGAGATTCCGACGATGTGGGCAGCGCATAGCGTAGAGCCAAGGATGAAATCTCGGGACTACGGGAACTCAGATAGGCGTCAGCACCGATGTGCATTGCTTTGGCCCGCTGCTGCACGGCTGCGGCAAAGGCGCTTTCGATCTCGCTCTCGCTTCCGGCCTTGACGACTAACATCTCCAGCCCGCGACGATGCAACGCGGCCGAGAACTGTTGGATGTTATCTTGCATGAGGCCGGGATTATTGGGATTCACAAGAAGCGCAACCCGGGTAACGCTGGGAGCGATCTCATGCAGTAGTTCCACCCGCTTGGCGGAAAGCTCGGCTGCAATGAGGGTCACACCGGTGACATTCCTTTCCGGACGGCCGAGGTTGGACACGAATCCCGCGCGGACCGGATCGGAGGCGGTCATGAACACGATCGGGATAGTGTTCGTTGCCGCCATCGCGCTCCGGATAGCGACATCGGGTGCGCCCGCACTGATGACCCTCACTCTTCGGCTAACGAGGTCGGCGGCCATTGCAGGCAGCCGGTCGAAATGGCCGTCCGCCCAACGGTATTCGATGCGTACGTTGCGGCCTTCGGCGAAGCCCGTCTCGGCCAAGCCTCGGTGAAACCCGACCATGCGCTCGGTCCACTGCGTCGCTGACACCCCATGCAGCACCCCGATCACCGGCATCGCCGCCTGCTGCGCCTCCACGGCGAGCGGCGCGGCCACCGTCCCGAGTGTGAGCCCGCACAGGAACGCGCGCCGGTTCATCTCAAACTTGGGTTGGTTGTGCAACGGGCAGATCGGATGGCCTGGCGCCCTTCGAGAACCACCCCGGATACCGGGGTGTCGTGCCGTGGCTCCATACTGCCTTCCCGTGTTACGCGGACCTGGATAACACGCTGCTCGGCTACCGGTTCGACGTGGACGGCTCGTAGGCGCCGGCGCGCTCGTCGCGATAGGTCGGCGCGAGCTCGGTGGCCGGGTCTCCCGCGACCCGCGTGTGCCGCATGACCCGGGCCTCGCGGTAGTCGTACGGCCGGGCCCGGTGCAGCACGCAGCGATTGTCCCAGATGACCACATCGCCCGGCCGCCAGGCGTGCGCGTACGTGCGGGGCGGCCGGCAGGCGAAGTCCACGAGGTCCGCCAGCAGCTTCTCCGACGCCGCGCGGTCGAGGCCCGGGATGGCGTGGGCGTGGCGGCCGATGAACAGGGCGGGGCGGCCGGTGACCGGGTGAATCTTCACCAGCGGGCGCAGGGGCGCGCCCTTGGTGTGAAAGCCGTAGCCGGCGCCCGGCTTGACGATGTGCCCGATCGCGGCCTGGGAGTGATAGAGCGAGTGGTGGGCCGAGAGCCCCGCGATGCGCCGGCGGGTATCCTCGTCAAGCGCGTCGTAGGCGGCGCGCATGTCGGCCCACTCGGTCTCCCCGCCCGCCGAGGGGACCACCTGTGCCGAGAGCACCGAGGCCTTGGCGGCCAGCGGCATGTACGAGCTGTCGGTGTGCCAGCCCTCGTTGCCCCGCAGCGACTTGTAGCGGTGCTCGTCGGGGCCCATGATCGAGCCGTCGGGCTTCCGGTTGCTGATCGCCACCGCCTTCTGCTCGGGATCCGGCGCCAGCGGCTCGATCTCGCCGAAGCGATTCGCGAACGCGATCTGCTCGTCCTCGGTCAGATGCTGGCCCGGGAACACCAGGACCGCGTGCGCGTGGAAGGCCTGCTCCACCATCTTCCACGTCGCGGCGTCCATCCGGGCGAGCTCGAGGCCGGTGACGACGGCCCCCAGCGTGGCGTTGATCGGCACGACCCGTGGCTGCATAGGGCCTCTCCTCCTCCGGCTGGGGTGCTAGTACCGGTTCGCGATCGGCAGCTCGTTGGCCGGGAAGAGGGTGATGATCTGGGCGCCCTCCGGCGTCACGATCACCTCCTCCTCGATGCGGGCGGCGGAGGTGCCGTCGCTGGCCGGGCAGTAGGTCTCGACCGCGAAGACCATGCCGGCCTGGAGCTCCATCGGGTCCTCGAACGAGTTCAGGCGGGAGATGATCGGCCGCTCGTGCAGGCCCAGGCCCAGGCCGTGGCAGAAGTTGAGGCCGAAGGCGGCCATCTCGCTCTCGAAGCCGATGTCCTGGGCGCGCGGGAAGGCGCGGGCGATGCGGTCGGTGCCGATGCCCGGCTTGATGAGGGCGATCGCCTCGTCCATCCACTGGCGGGCGCGCTGGTAGGCGGCCTGCTGGGGGGCGGTGGCCCGGCCCACGCTGAAGGTGCGGTAGTAGCAGGTGCGGTAGCCCGCGTAAGACTGGATGATGTCGAAGAAGGCCTGGTCCCCGGGGCGGATGAGCCGGTCGGTGAAGTTGTGCGGGTGCGGCGAGCATCGCTCGCCCGAGATCGCGTTGACCGCCTCCACGCAGTCCGAGCCCATCTCGTAGAGGCGCTTGTTGGCCAGCGCCACGATGTCGCTCTCGCGCACCCCCGGCTTGAGGGCCTCGAAGATGTCCTGGTAGACGCCATCGCCCATCGCGGCCGCCATGTTCAGCAGCGTGATCTCGTCCACGTTCTTGATCACGCGGGCCTCCAGCATCACCTGCTGGCCGTCGCGCACCTCGATGCCTTCCTTCTGCAGCGCGAAGAGGAACGGCGGCTCCACCACGTCGATGCCGAGGGGCATGCCGGCCACGCCCTCGCGCCGCAGGATGTCCTTGATCTCGCGCGCGGCCGCCTCGAACAGGCCGGCCTTGGGCGAGACCGCCCCGCGCATGCCGACCATGCCGGCCAGGCACTGGTTGGCGGGGAGCTGCGGGGTGTAGAGGCGGTGGTGCCGGGCCGCCGAGCCGAAGTCCCAGACCCAGGGCTCGCCGTTGCCGGTGAGGAGGCTCCAGCGGGTGAGCTTGTCGCGGGCCCACTCGCCGATGACGGTCCCCGAGATGTAGCGGATGTTGTACTGGTCGAAGACGAGGAGGGCGCCCAGCTCCGAGCGGGCCAGGGCCTGGCGGGTGCGGCCGATGCGGTAGGCGTGCAGGCGGCGGAAGTCCACGCGCTCCTCGAAGTCGACCTGGGTGTGGCCGGGGGCCTGGATGGGCCGGTCCCAGCGGTGCTTCGGGTCGATCGCCTCGGGCGTCCGGGTCGGGGCCTTCGCGGCCCCCGCTGGTGCCGGCTTGCGCGCCATCTCCGCCTCCTCGGGCTCGTGGTGGACGATGGGTCTCTCCTACCACAGAGCAGGCGTTCGCGATAGACTCGGCTCCGCCATGACGACCCCGTCCCCGCGCCCCGCGCCCGCCCAGGACGCCATGCCGACGACCCGCGGTCTCAACTTCTACCTGGAGGACCGGAACCTCCAGTTCCTGTGCGAGACGGTGATGAGGCCCGAGGTCTTCGAGCGGGCCCGGCCGCACCTGACCGCGCTGGGCGAGATCGCAGGGGGCGAGCTTGATGCCCTCGCCGCGGTGGCCGACCGGAACCCCCCGGTGCTGCGCGCGTGGGACGAGCGCGGCCGCCGGGTGGACGAGATCGTGCGGCATCCCGCCTACACGCGCATGGAGGAGATCGCCTTCGGCCGCTTCGGGCTGGCCGCGATGGCCCACCGGCCCGGGGTGCTGGGCTGGCCCGGCCGGGTCCCGCAGGTGGTCAAGTACGCGCTCTCCTATCTCTTCGCGCAGAGCGAATTCGGTCTGCTGTGCCCGGTGAACATGACCGACTCCTGCGCGCGGATGATCGCGGCCCACGGGAGCGAGGAGCTCAAGGCCCGCTACCTGCCGCGCCTCACCGCGACCGATCTCGAGACGCTCTGGCAGGGCGTGCAGTGGATGACCGAGCGCACCGGCGGCTCGGACGTGGGGGCGTCCACCACGATGGCGCGGCGCGGGCCCGACGGGCAGTGGCGCCTCTGGGGCGACAAGTGGTTCACCTCGGTGGCCAACGCCGAGGTGGTCCTGACCCTGGCCCGCCCCGAGGGCGCGCCCGCCGGCACGCGGGGGCTCGGCATGTTCCTGGTGCCGAGGCACCTGCCCGACGGCAGCCGCAATGCGTGGACGATCAACCGGCTCAAGGACAAGCTCGGCTCGCGCTCGATGGCCACCGGCGAGGTGACCTACGACGGGGCGGCGGCCTGGGTGGTGGGGGATCTCGGCTCGGGCTTCAAGCAGATGATGGAGATGGTCAACGGCTCGCGCCTGTCGAACGCGATGCGGGCGGCCGGGCTCATGCGGCGCGGCTTGCTCGAGTCGCTCGTGCACGCGCGGCAGCGGGTGGCCTTCGGCCGACCGCTGATCGAGCTGCCGCTCCTGCGCAGCAACCTGCTCGGCATGCTGCTCGACGCGGAGGCGGCGGCGTCGGTGATCCTGAACGGGGCGGCGCTGCTCGACCGGCGGGATGCGGGCGACGGCGCGGCGCGGGCCCTGACGCGGGTGTGGACGCCGCTCGCCAAGTACTGGATCACGCTCCGCGCGCGCGACGTGACCGCGGAGGCGATGAACGTGCGGGGCGGCAACGGCTACGTCGAGGAGTGGGTGAACCCGCGCCTGCTGCGCGACGCCTACCTCGGGGCGATCTGGGAGGGCTCGGCCAACGTGGTGGCCCTCGACGTGCAGCGCGCGATCCGCAAGGACCGCGGGCTCGAGGCGCTGGGGGCCTTCGTCGCCGAGCGCCTCGCCCGGGTAGCCGAGCCGGCCGCGAAGCCGTGGGTGGACCTGGTGAAGGCGGGCCTCGAGACGGTGGCCGGCCAGGCCGCGGGCTGGGCGGCGCTGCCCGCGGCCGAGCGCGAGCTGGCGGCGCGGCCGGCGGCGGACGCGCTCTACCACCTGCTCGCGGGTGCGCTGCTGCTGGCCGAGGGCCAGCTTCTGCGGGAGCGGGGCGGAGGCTACCGCAAGCTGCTCGCGGCCGGGCTCTACCTCGAGCGCTGGCTCGAGCCGCGCGGGCCGGCGCAGCCGCCGTTCACCGCGCGGCAGATCGAGTGGCTCGAGCCGATGGCGGAGTGGCGCCCGATCCCCGCCGCGGCCCTCGCCGACGTGGAGTAGCCGCGCGGTGAGCACCGACGACATCGTCTGGCGGCCGGACCCGGAAACCGCCGCGCGCACCCGCATCGCCCGGTTCATGAAGCAGCACGGCCTCGCCACCGTGGGGGATCTGCAGCGGCGCTCGGTCGAGGACCCGGAGTGGTACTGGGACGCGGTGTCCCGCGACCTGGGCTTCCACTGGTTCACCCCGTACCGGCGCGTCCTCGACGGATCGAAGGGGATCGCGTGGCCGCGGTGGTTCCCGGGCGGCCGCCTGAACCTCGCGGACAACGCGGTGGACCGTCACCTGGCGGCGGGCCGCGGGAGCAGGCTCGCGGTGATCGCCGAGGCCGAGGACGGCAGCGTGCGCACGCTCACCTACGCGGAGCTGGGGGCGGAGGTGGGCCGGCTCGCCAACGCGCTCAAGCGCCTGGGGATCCGCGCGGGCGACACCGTCGGCGTGTTCCTGCCCATGTGCGCGGAGGCGGTGATCGCCACCCTCGCGGTGGCGCGGATCGGGGCGGTCTACACCCCGTGCTTCTCGGGCTACGGGGCCCAGGCGGTGGCCTCGCGCCTGGACGGCTGCGCGGCGCGGGTGCTGATCACCGCGGACGCCTTCGCGCGGCGCGGGCGGCCGGTGCCGCTCAAGCGCACCGCCGACGAGGCGGTGGCCGCCTCGCCCAGCATCGAGCACGTGATCGTCTACCGGCGCGGTGACGGGGACGTTCCCTGGAAGGACGGGCGCGATCTCTGGTGGCACGAGCTCGTCCTGAAAGAATCGGCGGAGTGCCCGGCCCTGCCGGTCGAGGCCGATCACCCGTGTCTGATCATCTACACGTCGGGCACCACCGGGCGGCCCAAGGGCACCGTGCTCACCCACGGGGGCTTCGGGATCAAGAACGCGCACGACTTCGCCTACCTCTTCGACCTGGGCGAGAGCGACCGGCTCTTCTGGGTCACCGACCTGGGCTGGCTGATGGGGCCGATGCTGATCGGAGGCGCCCTGCTCACCGGCGGCACCGCGGTGCTCTTCGAGGGCACGCCGGACTACCCGGAGCCGGACCGGCTCTGGTCGGTGCTGGAGCGCCACCGGGTCACCGTGCTCGGCATCTCGCCCACCGCGGTGCGCGCCCTCATGCCCCACGGGGCCGACTGGGTCACGCGCCACGATCTGTCTTCGCTCAAGCTCATGGCCTCGACCGGCGAGCCGTGGAACCCCGAGCCCTACCGCTGGCTCTTCGAGACGGTGGGGAAGGGACGGCTGCCCATCATCAACTACACCGGCGGCACCGAGATCTCGGGCGGCATCCTCTCGTGCTTCCCGATCGTGCCGATCAAGCCGTGCTCGTTCGCGGGGCCGATCCCCGGGATGGCCGCCGACGTCTACGACGACGACGGCCGGCCGGTGCGGGGCCAAGTGGGCGAGCTGGTGATCACCCGGCCGTGGCCGGGGATGACCGCCGGCTTCTGGAAGGATCCGGACCGGTACATCGAGACCTACTGGTCGCGCTGGCCCGAGGTGTGGGTGCACGGGGACTGGGCCTACATCGATCCCGACGGCTTCTGGTTCATCCAGGGCCGCTCCGACGACACCCTCAAGCTCGCGGGCAAGCGGGTGGGGCCGGCCGAGGTGGAGTCGGTCCTGGTGGGCCACGCCGCGGTGGCGGAGGCGGCGGCCATCGGGGTGCCGCACGAGGTCAAGGGCGAGAGCGTGGTCTGCTTCGCGGTGCTGCGGCCGGGGTTCGCGCCCTCGGAGGCGCTCCGCGCCGAGCTGGTCGAGGAGGTCGTGCGCTCGATGGGCCGGGCCATCCGGCCCGAGCGCCTGCTCTTCGTGCGCGAGCTGCCGAAGACGCGCAGCGCCAAGATCATGCGGCGCGTGGTGCGCGCGACCTATCTCGGCAAGGATCCCGGCGATCTCTCCTCGCTCGACAACCCGGGCGGGGTGCAGGCCATCAGCGACGCCCTCTAGCGGTTGCAAGCCGGCCGGTCCGAGAGTAACGTGACGGCGTTCCTTCAGGCGATGAACCCGATGCACAACAACGGAGGAGCATCATGGCACTGCGGATCAACAGCGAAGCACCGGACTTCACCGCCGACACCACCCAGGGGAAGATCAACTTCCACGAGTGGATCGGCAACGGCTGGGCCATCCTCTTCTCGCACCCCAAGGACTTCACGCCGGTCTGCACGACCGAGCTCGGCTACATGGCCGGGCTGAAGCCGGAGTTCGACAAGCGCAACTGCAAGATCATCGGCCTCAGCGTGGACCCGGTCGAGGACCACAAGCGCTGGGCGAAGGACATCGAGGAGACCCAGGGGCACGCGGTGACGTACCCGATGATCGGCGACGCCGATCTGACGGTGGCCAAGGCCTACGACATGCTGCCGGAGGCAGCCGGGTCCACCTCGCAGGGCCGCACCGCCGTCGACAACCTCACGGTCCGCTCGGTCTTCGTCATCGGGCCCGACAAGAAGGTGAAGGCGATGCTGACCTACCCGATGTCCACCGGGCGCAACTTCGACGAGGTGCTGCGGCTGCTGGACT
>DATIFV010000142.1:0-5493 GCA_035455085.1 Candidatus Methylomirabilota bacterium
AGGTTGCCGGTGGTGGTGAGATCGGCGCCGGTCGTCCGGAGCAGGCCGCCGCCGATCGTGCTGGGGCCGGTCGAGGTGAACAGGAACCCGGTGCCAGCGCCCAGGCCCAGGGAGCCGCCCGACAGTGACGTGAGCGGGGAAGCCGACGGTGCGCCGAGGGTCGCCCCGCTCGACACCTCGACGAGCGGGCCGGTCAGGGTGAACGTGGTGCCGGTGGCGTCCAGCACCGGGCCGGCGAGGCTCGCCCCGGATCCGGCGCCCGTCACCACGAAGAGCTGGTCGCTGGTGGCGTTCCCGACGTTGACCGCGGCGCTGGAGAAGCCGAGCAGCGCCCCGGTCCCGGTGCTCACGAGCTGCCCGCCGCCGGAGACGCGGACGAGATCGTCCGTGGTGGAGAGGGTCCCGCCGGTCCGGGCCAGGGCCGGGCCGGTCAGGGTCAGCCGGCCGCTCGCGGTGGAGACGAGCACGCCGTTGCGTGCCGAGACCGTGCCGCCGGTGAGGTCGAGCAGGGGGGCGGAGCCGGTGTCGGTGAGGGAGCCTGACACGCTGACCAGATCGCCGGTGGTGGCCACGGTGGTGTTGGCGGTTCGAAGGAGGCTGCCCGCGATCTGGCTGGCTCCGGTGGAGCTGATCGCGAAGCCGGCGGCGGTCCCGACGCTCAGCGAGCCACCGGACAGGGCGGCCAGGGGACCGGTGCCGTTCGCGGTGAGGACGGCTCCGCTCGACACGTCGACCAGCGACGAGCCGGTCAGCGTGAAGGCGGTACTGGAAGCGTCCAGCAGCCCGCCCGCGAGCGTGGCCGCCGATCCGGCGCCCGTCAGCTGGAAGAGCTGATCTCCGCTCGCGTTGCCGATGCTGGCGGTGGTATCCGTGAAGCGCAGCAGCGCGCCGGTGCCGCCCGCGGCGAGCCGTCCCCCGGCCGAGACGTTCAGCAGGTCGTCCGTCGTCACCAGGGTCCCGCCCGGGCCGGAGCGCTCCAGGAAGGCACCGCCCAGGGTGAGAACGCCCGCGGCCGAGGTCACGACTCCCAGGTTCCGCACCCGCAGGTCGCCGCCAGTCAGCGAGAGGAGGGCGCCGGCCGATGGGCTGTCGAGTGGGCCCGACACGCTCAGGAGGTTGCCGGGCGAGGCGAGGCCCGCGTTGATGTCGGCGCCGCTCGTGCTGAGGAGCCCACCGTTGAGGGTCGAGCCGGTCGCCGAGCTGAACAGGAATCCGGTGGCGGCCGAGTTCAGCACCAGCCCCCCGCCGGTCAGGCTCACGAGCGGGCTCGCGCCGGTCGTGGTGAGCGCGGCACCGGTGGACACCTCGACCAGCGAGCTGCCGGTCAGGCTCACTGTGGAGCCGCCGGCATCGAGGAGCGCGCCGCCGAGCGCGACCCGCGAGCCCACGCCGGTCAGCTCCAGCAGGCGGTCGCCGCTGCCGTTGCCGACATTGAGGGCGCTGCCCGAGAGGCTCAGGAGCGGGCCCGCCGGCCCGGAGAGGACGCCCCCCCCGGTGACCCGGAGGAGATCATCGGTCGTGCCGGCGGTGCCGCCCACCGTCTCGAGCAGCGGCCCGCCGGTCAGGGACAGGCTGCCGGCCTGCACCAGCCCGAGGGTGCGAGAGGCGAGCGTGCTCGACTGCAGCGAGATCAGGGGCGCGGCGGCGGTGGCGGTCAGCGCGCCGGTGACGTCCACGACCTCGTTGGTGACCGTGACCGTGCTGCCGGTCGAGCTCGCGATCGCCGAGCCGAGCGTGGTGCTGGTCCCGAGGGGCACGTTGTAGAGATCGCCGGTCACGGTGGCGGTCTGGTTGGTCCAGGTCTGTAGCGGAGCGGGCGGGGCCGGCGCCGCGGTCGACCCACCCGGCGTGATCGGCGGAACCACCGGCGCCCGGCCGGGGCTCTGCCCACCGGGCGGGGCCGGCGTCATCGAGACGTCGGGCACCGCGAGCAGCTCCACCGGGTCGTCGTCCCCGCCGGCGCTGTCGCCGCTGATCAGCCGCGCCAGCAGCACCGCCTTGGCCTGCTCCTGTGCGACGAGCTCGGCGGGGGCGCGGGGCTCCGCGACGCGGAGACCGAGATAGTCGGCGCTCAGCCGGTCCCGGGTCCGGTCGTCCAGGGGGCGCACGGCGCCGACGACGGCGCCGGTGACGGTGAGGCTGGCAGGCGCCTGCAGCCGCTGCCAGGCGGTCGGATTGGCGCGGGAGGCCACGTCGAGCGTACCGGTCAGGACGTGGAAGTGGGTCACCCCGCCCCGGCTCTCCACGACGATCGAGGTGCCGCGAACCGCGGCCACCGCGTTCGGCGTGTGGATCAGGACCGCCTCGCCCGGGCGCAGCCGCGGGCGTGCAACGCTGAACGCGATGCCGCCCGAGCGCAGATCCACTGCCGCCTGCGTCGCGTCCTCGCTGATGTGGAGGACCGACAGCTCGCGCACCGTCAGCACCGCCTTGCGCTCGAGGAGCATGCGCACGAAGGAGCGCTCCGCGGTACGGATCGTGTCCGCCCCGAAGACCCCGTCCTTGAAGCGGAGCGGGGCGGGAGTGCCGGGCGTCGCGCTCGCCGTTCGCGTGGCCTGACCGGAGAGCGTGGTCACGACCCCGAGGGGCTCCTGGGGCCGGGCGAAGCCAGGCCAGGCCAGGAGGACCAGGCTCGCCAGCAGGATGGAGCGCCACAGGGTCCTCATGTCTTCCTCATAACGCAAGCCCCGTGCCGCTAGATAAAGCATTGAAATATTGTAGTTTCTCCAGCTTGGCCCGGCCCGAAGGCCCCCGATCCGCGTGGCCTGGGCGACAAAATTTAGGGGCCGCGGGCTATGGTGCCGGCGCCATAGCCCGCGGACGGCTGCCAGGGAGGCGGGCCAAGCCTCGTCCGGGCCAGGGCCCGAACCCTGTGAAAAGCCGACTGCCCGAGATCGCGGCCCGACTGGCATCCGGGTTGCCTTGACAGGAAGGCATGACGGCCAGATGGCTGCGGGCGACGTTGGTGGGCGCGGGGCTGGCGCTGGTCTCCACGGGATGCGCGAGCCACGCTCCGTATCTCAGCACCGGGCAGACGGGGCTCGGCGAGTCGCCGCATCAGATCGGCCCGGTGACGGTGGTGATCCGGCCCCAGCCCGAGGTGGAGCTGATCTGCCGCCTCCGGAGCCCCCAGGGCGCGCCGGGCGGCCGCATCCATGGCTGCTACGTGCCCGCCGACCGCCTGATCGTGTCGACCGCCGATCCGAACGTCCTGCTGCACGAGTTCAAGCACTTCTTCGAGGGCGCCTGGCACCAGTAGCCCCCCGCCCCACGGGGGGCTTGACCCGCGCCGCCGTCCCGCCGCATACTCCGCTCGGATAATTGGTCGACCGACCAAGAAAGATCGCGCGGAGGGAGACCGGCGTGACCCCCAGGCTCGGCGTGGCCCCGGTGCGGCGGGAGCAGATCGTCCGCGCCACCATCCGCTGCCTGGCCCGCGACGGCTACGCCGGCCTCACCATGAAGCGGGTGGCCGGGGAGGCGGGGGTGAGCCAGGGCATCCTGCACTACTACTTCCGGGACAAGGCGGCGATGCTGGCCGCGGCCGCCCTGCGCGTGACCGCCGATCTCGATCGCCGGGTCGCCGCCGAAACACGCGGGGCCCGTGACGCGCGGGCTTGGCTCCGGGCGCTCATCCGCGCGTGCCTGCGCACCGCCGTCGAGGACCGCGACTTCTGGAGGGTGTTCGTCGAGTTCTGGGGCGAGGCCTTCCACGATCGCCGGCTGGCCACCGTGAACCGCCGCGCCTACGCGCGGGCCCGGCACCTGATCGGGGCGGGCCTGACCGAGGGGGTCACGCGCGGCGTGCTCCGCCCCGTCGCCATCGAGGAGGGCGCGGCGGTGACGCTGGCCTTGCTCGACGGCCTCGCCCTCCAGCTCACGTTCGATCCCGAGCTGATGACCCTGCCGCGCGCGACGCGCGTCGCGGAGACCGCGCTCTTCCGCTATCTGGTGATTGGAGAGTCGCCATGAGCACGCCCCCCGAGCAGGTCCGGGCCCGGGGCTACCTGAGGGAGAACGGCACCGAGGCGCCCGTCGCGCGGATCCGCGACCGGGTCGCCGACGCCTTCGCGGCGCTGGACGCGCTGCTCGACGGGGTGACCGAGCCCCAGGCCCGCCGCCGGCCGCGGGAGGGCGAGTGGAGCGTCCAGGAGATCGCGGATCACCTGGTGGAGACGCACCCGCGCGCGCTCACGGAGATGCGCGCGCTGCTCGAGAACCGTCACTCGCCGGTGAGCCCGATCCCGGCCGGCCTGCAGTCGGCGGACCCGTGGGCCCGGAGCTGGGACGACCTGCGGCTCGCGCTGCGCGGTCTGCACACGGAGGTCCTCGACGTGCTGTCGGCGGCGCCGGACCGCGCGACCGCGGTCCGGGCGCCGATCATCATGGTGATCAACGTGCGCCGGGCCGACGGCGCGGTCGAGCCGATGCACTGGATCGAGGAGTGCGACTGGAAGGCCTGCGCGATCATCTTCCGACTGCACGAGCTGGATCATCTGGGGCAGGCCCGGCGCGCCCTCCGGGCGCCGCCCGTCAGGTGAAGAGCAGGCGCTCCACGAGCCAGACGATTCCGATCACCGCGACCGCCAGCGACGCCCCCCGCGCGGCGAGGGGTTGCCAGGGGGCCCGCCGGGCCGCGAGCGCGAGCGGTACCGCCAGCCCGATCACCAGGGCCTGACCGGCCTCGACCCCGAGGTTGAAGCCGAGCAGCGCCCGCGCCAGCGCCCAGGCGGGCAGGGCGAGCGGCTGCAGCGCCTCGGCGAAGCCGAGCCCGTGGACGAGGCCGAAGCCGAAGCCGATCATCCATCGTCGTGATGCCCGCTCGCGCCGCACGAGGTTCTCGATCGCGACCCAGACGATCGACGCGGCGACCAGGGGCTCGACCACTCGGGCGGGGACGCTGACCAGGCCGAGCGTGGCCAGGCCCAGGGTCAGGCTGTGGGCGAGGGTGAAGGCGGTCACGATCTTCAGGAGCGCCAGCCACCCGCCTCCGCCGAGCAGCAGGCCGGCCAGGAAGAGCAGATGGTCGTAGCCGGTCAGGATGTGCTCCAGCCCGAGCCGGAAGAAGCCCAGGCGGCCGGCCGGTCCGGGCTCGCCCAGCGGGATCACCGCCTCGCGGGCGTCGGGCAGGAACGCGATCTCGCGGGTGCCGGCGGCGCCCTCGACCCGGGCGAGGGTCTGGTGATGGCCGCCGAAGACGTCCGCCCAGTCGTCCCGGATCCGCAGGGCGCCCGCGGCGGGGCAGTCGAACCAGAGCTCCAGGGACAGGCGGGCGTCACCGGCTCCCGACCCCTGCACCAGCGCGCGGCCGGGTCGGCACGGCTGCTCGCCCATCCGGAAGGTGACCCGCTCACGGAGAATGGCCACGACCCGCTCGGCGGCCGTGCGGTCGCCGTCGGCTGCGGCCAGGAACAGACGTCGCGAGTCCTCCGGTAGCTCGGCCGGCACGAGCAGCAGCCGATAGGTCAGCGCGCGCCCGTCCATGGCGAGGGT
>DATIFV010000143.1:0-5497 GCA_035455085.1 Candidatus Methylomirabilota bacterium
CCCCGCCGCGGCTGCCCGCCGATCCGATCGAGGCGGCCGGGATCCGCTGGTCGTTCCCGGACTGGATGGTCGCGCGATGGTTCGCCCGCTACGGCCCCGAGGAAGCGCAGCGGCTCATGGCCGCGCTGAACGACCGCCCGAGCGTCACGATCCGCGCGAACACCCTGCGCATCTCCCGGGAGGATCTCGCGGCGCGCCTGCGGGAGGAGGAGCTGGCCGAGACCGAGCCCACGAAGCTGGCCCCCGAGGGCCTCACGGTGCGGCGGGGCGCGGTCGGCCGCTGGGCCGCCTTCACGTCCGGGTGGTGCGCGATCCAGGACGAGGCCTCGATGCTGATCGCGCGGCTGCTGGATCCGCAGCCGGGCGACCTGGTGGCGGACACCTGCGCCGCCCCCGGCACCAAGACCACCCACCTCGCCCAGCTCATGGGCAATCGCGGGCGGATCATCGCGATGGATCCCCACGCCGGGAGGCTCGGACTGCTGACCCAGGCGGTGGCCCGGCTGGGGGTCTCGATCGTCGAGGCGCACGCGGGCGGCGTGGCGTCGGTGGCCGGGCGCTGGAAGAACCGCTGCGACCGCGTGCTCGTGGACGCGCCCTGCTCCAACCTGGGCGTGCTGCGCCGCAACCCCGACGTCAAGTGGAAGCGCGAGGAAGCCGAGCTCGTCCGGCTCGCCGACAAGCAGCGCGGCATCCTCGCCGCGTCGGCGGCGCTGGTGAAGCCGGGCGGGCGCCTGGTCTACGCCACCTGCTCCCTCGAGCCCGAAGAGAACGACGCGGTGGTCCGGGCCTTCCTCGACGAGCACCCCGGCTGGCGGGTGGATGCTCCCGCAGCCTTTCCGGTCGCACCCGACCCGGGCGGAGTGATCCGCTGTCTGCCCCACGTCCACGGGACCGACGGCTTCACTGCGGTGCGCCTGGCCCGGGCGGAGGGGGCCTGACTCGCCCTTTGCGGCCCTCGCCGGCTTGCGGTAAGGTCGTCGCACCATGAGGATCGCGCCCAGCATCCTGTCCGCCGACTTCGCGGCCCTGGGCGACGCCATCGCGCGGGTGGAGGCGGCCGGGGCCGACCAGCTCCACGTGGACGTCATGGACGGCCACTTCGTGCCCAACCTCACGATCGGGCCGCCGGTGATCGAGTCGATCCGGAAGCGGACCCGGCTGCCGCTCGACGTGCACCTCATGATCGAGGAGCCCGACCGCTGGGTGGAGACCTACGTGAGGGCGGGCGCCGACTACCTGACGGTGCACGTGGAGGCCTGCGTCCACCTGCAGCGCGCGCTGGCCGCGATCCGGGAGGCTGGGGCCAAGGCGGGAGCCGCCCTCAACCCCTCGACCCCGCCCGACTCGCTGCAGTACGTGCTGGACGACCTCGATCTCGTGCTGGTCATGTCGGTCAACCCCGGGTTCGGGGGCCAGTCCTTCATCCCCGGCACCTACGAGAAGCTCCGCCGGCTCCGGGCTCGCCTCGCCGACCGGCCGGTCCTGATCTCGGTGGACGGCGGGGTGAAGGCCGACAACGCCGGGCCCCTCGCTCAGGCGGGAGCCACCGTGCTGGTCGCCGGGTCGGCCATCTTCGGGGCCCCCGATCCGGGGGCCGCGGTGACCGCGCTGAGGAGTGCGTCGGAAGTGTCTGGAAGGGCTTGACTTTTCCCGGTCTCGTCAGTATCCTTTAGCGTTTCCACAAACCTGTCCCTGGCGGTAACGCGATGCTCGATAGCCTGACCAGTCGTCTGACCGGAATCCTCGACCGGCTCCGTGGGTACGGCCGGCTGACGGAGGAGAACATCCAGGAGGCCATGCGCGAGGTGCGCGTGGCTCTGCTGGAGGCCGACGTCAACTTCAAGGTCGTCAAGGGGTTCGTCGACCGGGTCCGGGTGAAGGCGGTCGGCCAGGACGTGCTCCAGTCGCTCACGCCGGGGCAGCAGGTGGTCAAGGTGGTGCGCGACGAGCTCGTGGAGCTGCTCGGCGGCTCGGCGCATCGCCTGGCGATGGCCCCGCACCCGCCCACCGTGATCATGCTGGTCGGCCTGCAGGGCTCGGGCAAGACCACCAGCGCGGCCAAGCTGGCCCGCCACTTCCAGAAGCAGGGCCAGCACCCGCTGCTCGCGGCGGCCGACGTGTACCGGCCCGCCGCGGTGGACCAGCTCAAGACCCTCGGGACCCAGCTCGGCATCCCGGTGGTGGGCGAGGCTGCGCGGCAGCCGGTGGACATCTGCGCGGGCGCCCGCGACGAGGCGGCGCGCCGGGGGCTCTCGCCGCTGATCCTCGACACCGCGGGCCGCCTGCACATCGACGAGCAGATGCTGGAGGAGCTGCGGGCCATCAAGAAGGCGGTCGGCCCGCACCACGTCCTGCTGGTGGTGGACGCCATGACCGGTCAGGACGCGGTGACGGTGGCCGAGAAGTTCAACGCGGCCATCGGCATCGATGCGGTGATCCTCACCAAGATGGACGGCGACGCCCGGGGCGGCGCCGCGCTCTCGGTGCGACAGGTCACCGGCCGGCCCATCGCCTTCGTGGGTGTGGGCGAGAAGACGGACGCCCTCGAGCCTTTCCATCCAGACCGGCTCGCCCAGCGGATCCTGGGCATGGGTGACGTCCTGTCGCTGGTGGAGAAGGCCCAGGCCAGCGTGGACGCCGAGCAGGCCGAGGCCCTGGCCCGAAAGATCCGCGACGACGCCTTCACCCTGGAGGACTTCGCGGCCCAGCTCAAGCAGCTGCGCTCCATGGGCCCGCTCGGGCAGCTCCTCGACATGGTGCCGTTCTTCAAGGGGGCCAAGGGGCTGCCCAAGGAGCTGAGCGGGGAGGAGCAGGAGCTGGACCGCTACGCGGCCATCATCGGGTCGATGACGCCCGGGGAGCGGCGCGAGCCGTCGATCATCAACGGCAGCCGACGCGCCCGCATCGCGCGGGGGAGCGGCACGAGCGTCTCGGACGTGAACCGGCTGCTCAAGCAGTACGCCCAGCTCCGGAAGATGATGAAGGGCCTCAAGAACATGGAGGGACGCATGGGCAAGTTCAAGGGCGCGCTGCCCTTCCTGCCCCGCTGAGCCCGCCCTCACGACAACCGAACACGAGAGGAGATCCAGTGGCGGTTCACATCAGGCTGAGACGGACGGGAACCACGCGGAAGCCGGCCTACCGCGTGGTGGTGGCGGACTCGCGGGCGGCGCGGGACGGCAAGTTCATCGAGGTGATCGGGCACTACAACCCGCTCACGAATCCGCCGACGATCAAGATCGAGGTGGACAGGGCACAGGCGTGGATCGACAAGGGGGCCCAGCCCTCGAGCACCGTGAAGACCCTGCTGGCGCGGCAGCGGGCGGCGGCCGCCGGGGCCGCCAAGGCGTAGCGAGCCGGTGACCGGAGTGCCGCTCGTGGCGATCGGGGAGGTGCTGCGGCCCTACGGGCTCCGCGGCGAGGTGCGGGTGCGCCCGCTCACCGACCGGCCCCGCGAGCGGTTCAGGACGCTCACCGCCTGCACGCTCTGGGAACCCGAGCGGGATCATCGGGAGCCGTGCCGGATCGCCTCGAGCCGCTTCGAGGGGGAGAGCGTGTTCGTGCGGATGCAGGGGGTCGACTCGCCGGAAGCGGCGCGACGGTTCTCGGGACGGCTGCTCGCGGTGAGCCGGGAGGAGGCCCTGCCGCCCGCGGAGGGCACCTTCTACCCGTGGCAGCTCGAGGGGGCGGTCGTCGAGACACGCGACGGCAGGCCGGTGGGCCGCTTCGCCGGGGTGGAGGAGATGGGCGCGCAGACGCTGTGGCTGGTGGACGACGGCACCCGCCGGCGGCTCATCCCGGCGGTCCCGGAGATCGTGCTGGAGGTCAGCGTGGCGGATCGGCGCATCGTGATCGATCCGCCGGAAGGGCTGCTCGAGCTGTGAGGATCGACATCGTCACTCTGTTCCCGGCGATGCTGGAGGCGCCGCTCGGCGAGTCCATCGTGGGCCGCGCGCGCGCGCGCGGCCTCGTGGACATCCGCGTCCACGATCTCCGCGAGCACGGGATCGGACGGCACCGGGTCACCGACGAGCCCCCCTTCGGCGGGGGCGGCGGCATGATCTTGAAGCCCGAGCCGATCGCCGCCGCCGTCGAGTCCCTCCGGCAGGCCGGGAGCGCGGCGCACGTGATCCTGCTGGGACCCGCCGGCCGGCGCTTCACCCAGGCGGTGGCCCGGGAGCTGGCGAGGCAGCCGCACCTGGTGCTGGTGTGCGGCCGCTACGAGGGCGTGGACGAGCGGGTGAGCGAGCAGGTCGTGGACGAGGAGCTGTCGATCGGCGACTACGTGCTCACCGGCGGCGAGCCGGCCGCGCTGGTGGTGGCCGATGCGGTCACCCGGCTGCTGCCCGGGGTGCTGGGCGACGAGGCCGCCCCCGCCCGCGACTCGTTCGCGCGCGGGCTCCTCGAGCACCCGCAGTACACGCGGCCCGAGAGCTTCCGTGGGGCGGCCGTGCCCGAGGTGCTGAGGTCGGGCGATCACGAGCGGGTCGCCCGGTGGCGCGCCCTGATGTCGCTCTGGCGGACCTGGCAGCGGAGACCGGATCTCCTGGAGACGGCCGATCTCACGCCGCACGAGCAGAAATGGACCGACGCGTTCCGGCAGGGCCGGACGCCGGCGGATCTCCTGGACTGAGTCATCGAGCAAGGAGCGTCAGATCATGGAAGCGATCCGAATCGTCGAGGCGGGTGATCTCAAGAAGGACCGGGGCGGCTTCCGGCCGGGAGACACCGTCAAGGTCATGGTGAAGGTGGTGGAGGGCGAGAAGGAGCGCCTGCAGGCGTTCGAGGGCGTGGTCATCCGCCGCCGCGGGGGGGGCACCGGCGCCTCGTTCACGGTCCGGCGGATCTCCTACGGGGTGGGCGTGGAGCGCACGTTCCCGCTGCACTCGCCGCGGATCGACAAGATCCAGGTGACGAAGCGGGCAACCGTGCGCCGGTCGAAGCTGTACTACCTCCGCGACCTGGTGGGCAAGGCGGCGCGGCTGAAGGAGAAGCGGGTCGCCCAGGTGCCCTCCTCGGGCGAGCAGCCGAGCTAGGGCCGGGTCTTGGCGGGGGCCCCCTACCGATTCGAGCGGGCCGCCTGGCGGCGAGGCATCGCGCGCGTCGCCGGGGTGGACGAGGCGGGGAGGGGGCCGCTGGCCGGCCCGGTGGTCGCGGCGGCGGTGGTGCTGCCGCCGGGGAGACGGATCGCGGGGGTGGACGACTCGAAGCGGCTGGCCCCGGAGGAGCGGGAGCGGCTCTTCGAGGTGATCCGGGCCGGGGCGGTGGCGGTGGGGGTCGCGGTGGTCGACCACTTCACCATCGACCGGATCAACATCCTGGAGGCGACGCGGCTGGCGATGGGGCAGGCGCTGGCCGCGCTGGAGGTCGAGCCGGAGCTGGTGCTGACGGACTACGTGGCGGTGCCGGGGCTCAGCTGCCCGCAGCGGAACCTGGTGGAGGGCGATCGGCGGTCGGCCTCGGTGGCGGCGGCCTCCATCATCGCCAAGGTGAC
>DATIFV010000144.1:0-3631 GCA_035455085.1 Candidatus Methylomirabilota bacterium
GAGCGGGCTGGCCACGGCCTTCTGAGCGGCGTCCAGGGCCCGGTGCTCGCCCTTGCCGGTGCCGGTACCCATGAGGGCCATGCCCATGCCGGACATGATCGTGCGCACGTCGGCGAAGTCGAGATTGATCAGACCCGGGACCAGGATCAGGTCCGAGATGCCCTGCACCGCCTGCAGCAGCACGGTGTCCGCGACCTTGAAGGCCTCGAGCAGCGGGGTGCCCCGGTCCACCACCGCGAGCAGCCGCTGGTTCGGGATCGCGATCAGGGTGTCGACAACCCCGCGCAGCTCCGCCATGCCCGCCTCGGCCTGCAGCGCGCGCTTGCGCCCCTCGAAGGCGAACGGCTTGGTGACCACCGCCACCGTGAGGATGCCGAGCTCCTTGGCCACCGAGGCCACGATCGGAGCGGAGCCGGTGCCGGTGCCGCCGCCCAGCCCCGCGGTCACGAACACCATGTCGGCGCCCTCGAGCACCTTCTTGATCTCCTCGCGGTCCTCGAGCGCGGCGTTCTTGCCGACCTCGGGATCCGATCCGGCGCCGAGCCCGCCGGTCAGCCGGGCGCCGAGCTGCAGCTTCACCGGCGCGGGCGAGGAGCGGAGGGCCTGTAGGTCGGTGTTCCCCACGATGAAGTCAACGCCGGTGAACGAGGCCGCCATCATGCGGTTGACGGCGTTGGAGCCGCCCCCGCCGAGGCCGATCACCTTGATCTTCGCCGCCTCGCGCTCTTCCTCCAGCTCGAACACCGGCCGCCGCCCCTGAGTGTGCTCCATCGACTCCTCCCTGGATTCCGCCCGCGGGGATCGTCCCCGTGGGGATCGTGTTTCCGGGTGCGCCCGGACGGGCGGCCGGCTGCTGAACAGCTCCGCCTGTCCGGGGGCGCGCGGGGGCTTGCCCCCGCCGCCTCTCCTAGAAGAGTTCCGCAAACCAGTCCCGCAGCCGCCGGCCGGTGCGCCCGACCAGCGTGCCGTCCTCCATCTCGGTCGCCCCGCCTCCGGCGCCGTGACCGCGCGCGCCGTAGAGGGCCAGCCCCACCGCGGTCGCGTGGATCGGGCTCTGCACCACGTCGGCCAGCCCGGAGAGCCCCGCGGGGACCCCGCGGCGCACCGGCATGTCGAAGACCTGCTCGGCCAGCTCGGGCACCCCGTGCATGATCGAGCTGCCCCCGGTGACCACCACCCCGCCCGCGGCCACGTCGTTGAGCCCGGCCCGCACCAGATCGCGCGCGACCAGGGTGAAGATCTCCTCGACGCGCGGCTGGATGATCTCGGACAGGATCTGCCGCGACAGCTGCCGCGCCTTGCGCCCACCCACGCTCGGCACGTCCACCACCTCGTCCTCGCGGACCAGCGCGGTGAGCGCGCAGCCGTGCCGCTTCTTCAGCTCCTCCGCGTCGGCGGTCGGGGTCCGCAGCCCCACCGCGATGTCGTTGGAGATGTGGTCGCCGCCGAGTGGGAGGCTGCTGGTGTGCCACACCGCCCCGTCGCGGAACAGGGCCACGTCGGTGGTGCCGCCGCCCAGGTCGATGAGCAGGATCCCCAGCTCCTTCTCCTCGGTGGAGATGACCGCCTCCGCGGAGGCGAGCGGCTCCAGCACGAGGTCCTGCACCTGCAGGCCGGCCCGGTTGACGCTCCGGACCACGTTGCGGACCGAGGTGGTGGCGCCGGTGACGAGGTGTACCTCGACCTCGAGGCGCACCCCGGACATGCCGAGCGGCTCCTTCACCCCGTCCTGGTCGTCGACGAGGAAGGTCTGGGGCAGCACGTGGATGATCTCGCGATCCTGGGGCAGGTTCACCGCCCGCGCCGCGTCGAGCGCGCGGTCGATGTCGGCCTGGCTCACCTCGCGGTGCTTGCCGGAGACCGCGACCACTCCACGACTGTTGATGCCCCGGATGTGGCCGCCCGCGACCCCCGCGATCACCGAGGGGATCTCGACGCCCGCCATCTCCTCGGCCTCGGCCACCGCGTGCTTGATCGACTCCACCGTCGAGTCGATGTTGACCACCACGCCCTTGCGCAGGCCGCGGGACGGGCTCGTCCCCACGCCGACGATGTCCAGGTTGCCCACCGGCGACCAGTCGGCGATGACGCAGCAGATCTTGGTCGTGCCCACGTCCAGCCCGGCGATGACCTGCCGCATTCGGGATCTGGCCATTGCCCCCCTCACCTCGTCACGGTCTTGAGGACCACCTGATCGCGGAACCGCAAGTCGATCGCGCCCACCGCCTCGCCGCCCGACCGCACCTGGGCGAGGACGCCCTGCAGCCGGCCCAGCCGGCCCTCCCAGTCGTCGGCGCCCAGCCGGACCTCGATGCCGTCCACCGTGTAGAGCACCGGGCCGTCCGGCCGGCTCACGTCGATCTCGGAGATCTGCTGGAGCAGCGTGGTCTCCGAGCGCAGCAGCACCCGGAGCAGCGAGATCCCCGCCGCGACCCGCGGCGAGGGGCTCCCGTCGCCCCAGGCCAGGTCGGCGGGGCCGAGCCCGGTGATGACCGGGGCCTTGGGGGCCACCGCCCGGGTCTCGGCCCCCAGGTTCACGCCCTGCTCGTCGATCCAGTGCAGCCGGCCCGCGTGGGCCAGGGTGAAGGGCCGCCGCTCCTCCACCGCGAGCGTCACCTGGTTCGGGAAGCGGCGCACCATCTCGGCGCGCCGGATGAGCGGCAACGCCTCCAGGCGCGCGACCACCGCGGCCCGGTCCAGGCGGAAGAGATTGGTGCCCGGGCCGATACCGGAGGCGGCCACCACGTCCTCGGGGCGCAGCCGGCTCGCCCCGGTGACCGCCACTTCCGTAACGGTGAAGCGCGGCGAGGTGAGCGCCCACAGCGCCCCCAGCCCGGCCGCGCCAAGTGTCGCCAGCGCGATCCCGATGGGGACCGCCCGCGAGGTAACCCAGCGCACGCGGCGGGTGACGCGCCGGGCGAGGCGCGCGCGGGAGACACGCTGCCGTTCCATCGCGGGGCCGCGCTCGGCCAGGTCCGGGAGCCCGCCGCGCCCGGCCCGCGGGGAGATGACGGAGCTGTGGGTTCTCAAATCTCTCCCATGGTCTTGATCTCGGGCTCGAGCGTGATGCCGAAGTGGTTGCGCACGCGATCGAGGGTGAGCTGCATGAGCGCCTTGATGTCGGTCGCGGCGGCTCCCCCGCGGTTGACGATGAAGTTGGCGTGCTTGGCCAAGATCTCGGCCCCGTTCAGGCGCTTGCCCTTGAGCCCGACCTTCTCGATCAGGCGCGAGGCGGTCTCGCCCTGCGGGTTCTTCCACACCCATCCCGCCGAGGCCAGCGCGAGCGGCTGGGACGCCTTCTTCTGCTTGAGGCGCTGCTTGATGTCCTTCTGGATCTCCGCGAAGGGCCGCCGGTGCAGCTGCAGACGGGCCCCGATGAGCACCGAGCCCGGCGGCGCCGCGAACATCCGGTAGCTGAACGAGCCTGCGCCCGGCTTGAACTCGCCGAGGGTGCCGTCGGGATGGAGGAAGTAGACCGCGGAGATGAAGTCCGCGATGCCGCCGTCCGGCGTACCCGCGTTCATGGCCACCGCGCCCCCCACGGTGGCCGGCACCCCGACCAGGCACTCGATGCCGCCCAGGTTGAGCGCGGCCGCCTCGCGGATGAGGGCCGAGAGGCTCACGCCCGCGC
>DATIFV010000145.1:0-12832 GCA_035455085.1 Candidatus Methylomirabilota bacterium
GAAGCCGTCGTAGGGCATCTGGTTGAAGATGGTCTCCGCCACCCTCTCGTACCCGCCCTGCGCTCGCCAGCTCGAGCGGAAGTTGCCCCGGCAGAGGTGCGTGCACACGTAGAGGTCGCGCGGCCGGTCCCGGAGCGTGGCCCGCACGAGCTCGACCGAGAGGGCCAGCACCGCGTCGGGGTCCTCGCCCCGCGCCCGCCCCTCCGCCCGCATGCCCTCGTCGCAGAGGTAGGCGAGGCTCACGTCGTCGAGCTGGAGATACCGGCAGCCCGCCGCGTAGAGGTCTGCGATCTCCGCGCGGTAGGCGGCCGCGGTGTCCTCCACGAAGCCGTCGAGGTCCGGGTACACCGCGCGGCGGATGTTGGCGCGCCCCACCTGCGAGTAGAGCATGCAGGGCGACGGGATCGTGATCTTGGCGGTGCGGGTCGTCGCCCTGCGGAGGAAGCGGAAGGCGTCGACGAAGATCGGGGCGGGGCGGCTGACCCGCGCGTCGATTCTCAGATCCGGCCGGGTGAAGTTGACGTCGCCCGCGCGGCCGTGGAACGTCACCGGCAGGGCGCGGCCCTCGCTGGCCAGGCCGCCCAGGCGGGTGAGGAAGTCCATGTGCCACGACTTCCGGCGCAGCTCACCGTCGGTGATGCCCTGGAGCCCGACCTCTTCCTGAAGCCGCACCACGTCGCGAATGGCCGCGTCCTCGGCGGCGGCCAGCGCGGCCGCGTCGATGCGCCCCTCCTCGTGCTCCCGGCGCCGCGCCTTGAGATCGGGCGACCGGAGCAGGCTGCCCACGTGGTCGGCCCGGAACGGCGGGCGGGGCGCGGTCACGACCGGTAGAGCCCGCGGCCCGCCGCGAACACCCGGGTCAGGCCGAGGAGCGCGTCGGTGCTAGGGGTGACCACGCCCACCCGGCCGCCGATCTCGCTCACCGCGGTGAGGAGCGCGTCGATCTCGAGCGGCTTGCCCGCCTCCACGTCCTGCAGCATCGAGGTCTTGAACGCCCCGAGCTTGCGGGTCACCGCGTTGCGCTCCTCCCCGCTCTGGCGGATCGGGCAGCCGATCTTCTCCCCGATCGCGGCGGCCTCCGCCATGATCGCGAGGGTGAATCGATCGAGCAGCGGATCGTCGAGGAGCCGATCGCAGGTGGCCCCGGTCAGCGCCGACATCGGGTTCATCGTCATGTTGCCCCAGAGCTTGTACCAGACGTCGGCCTGGATGCGCTTGGACACCGTCGTCTCGAAGCCGGCCGCGGTCAGCCGGTCGGCCAGCGCGCTCACGCGGTCCGGGACCCCGCCCGCGGGCTCGCCGATGATCAGCCCCCGGCCGAAGCCGTGACGCACCAGCCCGGGCTGCCGCACCGAGCAGGTGGCGTGCACCACGCAGCCGATCACGTGGCGGGTCGGAATCGCGGCCGCGATACGGCCGTCCGGGTCCACCGCCCGGACCGGCGCACCGTCGTGGGGGCCGCCCAGGCCGTGGAAGAACCACCACGGCACTCCGTTCATCGCGGTCAGCACCACGGTGTCGGGGCCGAGCATCGGGCGGACCTGGTCGGCCAGGTCCGGCAACGACGGGCCCTTCACCGCGAGCACGACCAGCTCCTGCGGCCCGAGCCCGGAGGTCTCCTCGGTCACCCGCACCGGCGCGGTGAGCACCGCCCCGCCCTCCTCGAGCCGGAAGCCGTGGGCGCGCAGCGCCGCCGCGGTCGCGCCGCGGGCGAGCGCCGAGACTTCGGATCCGCTCCGGGCCAGGTGGGCGCCGAGGAAGGTCCCGATGGCGCCCGCACCGACCACGCAGACCCGCTTCATTCGATCACCTTGTCGGCCCGGGCGAGCAGCGACCGGGGCACGGTCAGGCCGATGCTGGCGGCGGTCTTGCTGTTCACGATCAGGTCGAAGCGCGCCGGCCGCTCGATCGGGATCTCGCCCGGGGCGGTACCGCGCAAGATCCGCACCGCCACCTCGGCCGCCTGCCGGAACATGGTCGCCACGTCGGGGCCGTAGGCGATCAGCCCGCCCTCCAGCGCGAACTCGGGGAACGCCATGATCGTGGGCATCCGGTGCCGCGCCGCCATCTCGATGATCTGCCGCCGCGACGAGTTGACCATCGGAGATGGAAGAACCAGCATCGCCCCGGCTCGGTTCCGAGCCGCCGACCCGAACGCGGCCGCCAGGCCCGCCGCGGCCGGGGCCTCCACCGCGAAGAGCTGCACGCGCACGATCCGCGCCGCCGCCTCGGCGCCCCGGAGCAGGTTGGGCGGTGTGGACGGGTCCCAGGTCACGGTGATCCGGGAGAGTCGCGGAACCATCTCCCTGAGCAGCTCGATCCACTTGCCGCTCAGCTCGGGAAAGTCCAGGAAGAGTCCGGTGACGTTGCCCCCGGGGCGGGCCAGGCTCGTCACGAACCCTTCCGCCATGGGATCCGATTCGAGATCCACCGCCACGATCGGGAGCGACCTCGTCGCTCCCACCGCCGCGCGCACTGCGGCCGGCCCGATCGCCACGATGGTGTCCATCCCGAGACGGACGAGCTCGGCGGCCAGGCCGGCGGTCTCCTCGGCGGTGCCCGGCCGCACCCGGTACTCGATGCCGAGGCTCGTACCCTCGATGAACCCGCTCTGACGAAGCGCCTGGCGGAATCCGTCGAAGTTGTTGCGGAAGATCGACGCGTCCGGGGCCGCCCGCAGGACACCGATCTTGACCGCTCTCGCCGTGGGCGGCTGCGGGTGGGCGGCGCGCGGCGCGGCCGCTAGCTCGGACATCATCGCGATGACGAAGGCGCGACGATCCATGCGCCCCCGATCAGCTCTTCAGGCGCTCCACGTTGTAGGCCTTCACCGGCCGCTGGAAGCCCTTCAGGCTGAGCTCGCCGACCGCCTCGACCTCGGCCACGTCCTCGACCGCGCCCGCCACCCGGTGGGAGAGCAGGATCTGCCCGGGCTTGGCCTCCCCGCAGAGCCGTGACGCGAGGTTGGTCACGGTGCCGATCGCGCCGTAGTCCAGGCGCCCCTCGAACCCGACCGCGCCGATGGTGGCGTAGCCCTGGGCGATCCCGACCCCGAAGTCGAGGTCGAACCCGCGCTTGCGCCACGCCTCGGTCAGGGTGGCGATGCGCTCCCGCATGGTGGCGGCCATGCGCACCGCGCGCGCGGCCGGATCGGGCACCTGCACCGGATCATTGAAGAAGATCATCATCCCGTCCCCCGCGAAGCGCTCGAGCGTGCCCTCCGCGGCCATGATCAGCCGGCCCATCTCCGCGTGGTACTCGCGCAGGACGGTCATGACCTCTTCCGGCTCGGCGGTCTCCGCGAACGCGGTGAAGCCGCGCAGGTCGAGGAACACCACCGTGATCTCCCGCCGGTGGCTCTTGAGCGGGTCCTCGGTGTCCCCGGCCACGATCAGCTCGGCGAGCTGGGGCGAGAAGAAGCGGCGCAGGCGGCCGAGCCGCTCGAGCTGGGCCACCTGCTCCTGCACGCGCTTCTCCAGGGTCCGGTTCAGCTCGGCCAGCTCGTCGTGCAGGGCGCGGATGCGCAGCAGCGAGCGCACCCGGGCCAGCAGCTCGGGCTGGTTGATCGGCTTGGTCAGGAAGTCGTCGGCGCCCGCCTCGATCCCCTTGACCCGTTCCGCGGTGGGGTCGAGGGCGGTCACCATGACGATCGGCAGCAGGCGTGTGGCCTCGTCGGCCCGCAGCCGCCGGCACACCTCGTACCCGCTCATCTCCGGCATCACCACGTCCAGGAGCACGAGGTCCGGCTGGTCCGCCCGCACCCGCTCGAGGGCGGCCGCGCCGGACGGCGCGGTGATGACCGCGTAGCCGTGGCCGGCGAGCACGCCTTCCAGCAGCTTCACGTTCATCGGGGTGTCGTCCACCACCAGGATGCGGGCCGGGTCGTTCATCGCGCGCCCCCCGCCGGCCGGTCGATCATCTCGCGCACCGCGGCCACGAACCGGGTCACGTCGATGGGCTTGGCCTGATAGCCGTCGAAGCCCGCCGCCATGATCTTCTGCCGGTCCTGGGTCATGGCGGAGGCGGTCACCGCGATCACCGGGATCGCCCGGGTCCGCGCGTCGGCCCGCAGCACCTGGAGGGCCTCGATCCCGTTCATGCGGGGGAGCTGGATGTCCATGAGGACGAGCGCGGGCGGCTCCGCCTGGGCCAGCGCGATCCCGTCCTCGGCATTCTCGGCCTCGACGGTCCGGTAGCCGTGGAACTGGAGGATGTCGCGCTCCAGCTTCCGGTTCTTCTCGTTGTCCTCGACGATCAGGATCAGCTCGCCGGCCATGGTCGCTCCGGAACCGAGAAGGTGAAGGTGGAGCCCTGGCCGACCTGGCTCTTGACCCAGAGGCGGCCGCCGTGCAGCTCCACCAGCTTGCGGGCCAGGGTCAGGCCGAGTCCCGTGCCCTCCCGCTTGTGGGCGTAGTCGCCACCCACCTGCCGGAATTCCTCGAAGATCAGCTCCTGGTTCTCGGGCGCGATCCCGATCCCGGTGTCGGCCACCGAGATCTCCACCGCCCCGTTCACCGGCATCGCCCGCACCTCCACGCGACCGCCCTCCGGGGTGAACTTCACCGCGTTCGAGAGGAGGTTCAGCATCACCTGCTTGAGCTTCCGCTCGTCCGCGACCAGCGGACCGAGGCGGGGATCCGACTCCAGGCTCAGATCGATTCCGTGCCGGACCGCGCGCTCGCGCACCAGGACCAGGGTGTCCTGGAGGGCCTGGGGCAGGTCGAAGCGCGACAGCTCCAGCTCCATCCGGCCCGCCTCCACCTTGGAAAGGTCGAGGATGTCGTTGATCAGCGAGAGCAGGTGCCGCCCCGAGGAGAGCACGTCCTGCAGGTACTCCTCCTGCTTGGGGTTCAGCTCTCCGAACATGCGCTGCAGGAGGACCTCCGAGAAGCCGATGATGGCGTTCAGCGGGGTGCGCAGCTCGTGGGACATGTTGGCCAGGAACTCGGACTTGTGCTGGTTGGCGACCTCGAGCAGCCGGCCCTTCTCCTCGATCTCGCGGAAGAGGTGCGCGTTGGCGATCGCCACCTTCGACTGGTCGGCCAGGGTGCGCATGAGCGTCACCGCCCGCGCGCCGAACTCGCCCGGCGTGCGCCGGAACAGCACGATGCCCCGCGCCACGTCGCCGCCGGTCATCGGCACCGTGAGCACCGCGCGCAGGCCCTCCTCCGCGAACCGATCCCGGAAGGGGTAGTCCGGCACCGCCGCCACGTCCGCGACCTGCACCGGCTCCCCGGTCTGGGTCGCGCGCCCGAGCGTGCCCTGGTTCATGCCGACCGGGATCGTGTCCAGGAACCGCCGGCTGATGCCCTGGCTGACCACCACGTCGAACCGGCGGCGCTCCGGACTGTACTCGAAGATGCCGCAGCCGTCCGCGTCGGCGAGCGCGATGGCCTGGCGCGCGACCGTGTCCAGGATCTCCCGGAGGTCGAGCGAGGAGCTGACCGCTCGGATTACCTCGCTGAGCGCCCCGGTCTCCTCCAGCGACTGGGAGAGGGCCTGGGTGCGCGCCTGCAGCTCCTGGAACAGGCGCACGTTCTCGATCGCGATCACCGCCTGGTCCGCGAAGGTCTCGAGCAGCTTGATCTGGGCGTCGGAGAACGGCCGCACCTCGAGGCGGCGGATGAGGATCACCCCGATCGCCGCCCCTTCCCGGAGCAACGGGGTCGCCAGGATCGTCCGCGCCCCGGTTGCCTCCTGCAGCGGCCGCGCGTCCGGATACTGGTCGAGCTCGGCGGCGAGGTCCTCGACGTGGACGGTCCGGCGCTCCAGCACCGCGCGTCCCGTCACGAGCCCACGCGTGATCGCCTGCCGCGTCACCGGGTGCGGGGCCGGCAGGGCGCCGTAGACGGCCACGCGCTGGAGTTCCTCGCCCTCGATGCGGAAGATGTTCGCGTCGGAGGCCTCGCAGAGCCGCGCCGCGTTCTCGGCCACCGCGTCCATGACCGGCTGCAGATCGGTCGGGGAGCTCGAGATGACCCGCAGCACCTCCGCGGTCGCGGTCTGCTGCTCGAGGGCCTCGCTCAGCTCGTGGGTCCGCTCCTCCACCTTGCGCTCGAGGCCCGCGTAGGACTCCTGCAGCCGGGCCGCCATGCTGTTGAACTGCTCGGCCAGGCCCTCCAGCTCGTCCCCGGTGCGCACCGTGATGCGATCGGCGAGGTTGCCCTCACCGAACCGGGCCGCCCCCGACTCGAGGGCGCGGATCGGCTTGACCATCGTGCGGGCCAGCATGAGGCTGACGATCACCGAGAGGGTGATGCCGACCATCTCCAGGAGCGCGGTGCGCCGCATGGAGGCCTCGAGCGGGGCGAAGGCCTCCTCGAGCGGCTGCTCGACGAACACCGTCCACCGCAGGGACGGGATGGAGGCGTGGGCGGTGAGCACCCGCTGGTCCTTCAGGTTGCGCGCGACCGCCGCGTCGTCGGAGGTGTCGGCGGGAGCCGGGGAGGGCGCGAGCGCGGCCTTGACGTGCGCGAGCCGGCTGAGATCGGTCTTCTGGAGCACCAGGCTGATGTCCGGGTGGGCGATCAGCGCCCCCTGGCCGTCCACCACGAAGGCCTGGCCGGCCTTGCCCACCTTGATCTGGGACACCACGTCCCAGATGAACTTGAGGTTCACCTCCACCGCGGTCACGCCGCCGGTGGCGCCTCCCTCGGCGACCGCGATCGCCATGTAGGGCTCGGATTCCTTGCGGAAGTAGACCGGTCCGCGGTAGACCCGGCGGGCCCGGGCTTCCGTGAACCGCGGGTCGTTCGACAGATCGGTGCCGCTGCCGAAGACGTCCATGGCGAGCCGGGAGACCCGGACCTGCTCCCGCCCGGACGGATCGATGTAGCTGATCTCCGTGATCGGGGGCACCTGCCGCTGCAGACGGTAGAAGTCGAAGCGCCGCTGCTCCAGCGGGGTGGCCGCGACCGCCCGCGGCTGGGTCACCCAGCCCATCTGCCGCTCGATCTCGAGCACGAACCCCTCGATCCGGACCGCGGCGGCCTGGGCCTTCTCCCGCTGCAAGGAGGCGAGGGCCGCCTTGTTCTCCTGGTAGGAGAAGTAGATCTCGATCAGCCCGCTGGCGAGCAGGGCGACGGTGACGAGGAGGGAGAAGAAGACGACGTACTTCCAGAAGAGGCGCCGCCGCTTGGGCATCTTCCTGGCGAGTGTAGGCGTGGGCGGGACCCCTGTCAAAGACCGGGGTGGCCCCGGCCCCCCGCCCCCCGGGGCGCCGGCCGGCCCGGACTGATTCATTGACTGAGCCGCCTCCGGCTCGCTACCCTCGCAGGTAGCCAGTGGACACGATCAAGGTCGTCTACGAGTTCGCGTTCCCTGACGGCGGCTCCAAGACCTACACGGTCGAGCTGGACCGCGCGAGCCTGTCCTACCGGCCGTCGAGCGCGGAGGCGCCGCCGGCCTGGGCGCGGCTCGAGAACCACCAGTGCGGGCACTGTCCCCTCCAGCCGGCCGAGCACCCCTACTGCCCGGTGGCCACCAACCTGTCGGCGCTCGTGGAGTTCTTCAAGGACAAGGCCTCGGTCGCGGAGGCCACCGTCACCGTCACCACCGAGGAGCGCACCTACGTCAAGCGGATCCCGCTCCAGCGCGGGATCTTCGGCATCTTCGGCTTGGTCATGGCCACCAGCTCGTGTCCCTACATGGACTTCCTCAAGCCGATGGCCCGCTTCCATCTGCCGTTCTCGACCGCCGAGGAGACCATCGTGCGCTCGGTCTCCATGTACCTCCTGCACCAGTACTTCGTGGCCAAGCGCGGCGGCGCCCCCGATCTCGGCCTCGAGCAGCTCGAGACGCACTACGGGAACATCCAGAAGGTGAACGACGGCATCCTCGAGCGCATCAAGGGCGTGGTCGAGAACGACGCCGATCTCAACGCCCTCATCAGTCTTCAGGGCTTCGCCGACCTGCTCACGATGGCGATCTCCAAGGACCTCTCGAAGATCGAGCCGCTCTTCTTCAGAAAGGCGTGAGCGTCGGCCGCTCTAGCGGCCGTCTTTGTCCAGCACCTCCTTGATCTGCTCCACCGGCACCGCGATCTTCACCCCCGCGCGCTCCTCCTGCAGCAGCATGGCCACCCGCGAGTCCCGCTCGCCCCAGCCGCGGTTCAGGGCCTCGGTCAGCTCCTCGAGGGCCAGGTTGGCCATCCTCATCGGCACCCCCACCTCACGGCCCAGCCCCACCGCCAGCGAGACGTCCTTGTGACTCAGCCGCAGGGTGAACGCGGGCGGATCGAACGTCCCGGGCAGGAACTGATCGGCGAGCCCGTCGAAGGTGCGCCGCCGTCCTCCCGCGCCCTGCCGCACCGCCTTCCAGAGCGTGAGCGGGTCCACCCCGGCCTTGACCCCCATGGTGAACACCTCGGCCAGCGCGGTCTGGACCGCGTAGCCCGCGCAGTTGTGCACGAGCTTGGCCACCGAGCCCGCCCCGATGGGCCCGACGTAGTACGGCTGGTCGCCGATGGCGTCGAGCACCGGCTTGAACCGGTCGTAGACCTCCCGGTCGCCCCCGATCCAGAGCGCGAGCTTGCGGGTCCTGGCGCCCTTGGGCCCGCCGCTCACCGGCGCGTCCAGGACGTGCAGGCCCTTGTCCTTGAACGCGGGGTAGAGGCGGCGCATCAGCGCCGGCGAGTTGGTGCTGAGATCGAAGTAGGCGGCGCCCTTCTTCATCCCGTGGATGAGGCCGTCCGGGCCGAGGGCCACCTGCTCCACCTCCTTGGGTCCCGGCAGCGAGGTGAAGACGACCTCCACTCCGTCGGCCACCGCGCGCGGGGTGTCCTTCCAGACCGCGCCCGCCTTGAGATGCGGCGCCGCCGCCTCGCGCCGCACGTCGCTCACCTGGAGCTCGTGCCCGCCCGCCTGCAGATTGGACGCCATGCTGGCGCCCATGGTGCCCAGCCCGATGAACCCGACCCTCATGCCTTTTCCTCCTCGACGACCTGCTTGACCACCTTGGCCGCGGACATCGCGCTCGGCCACCCCGCGTAGAACGCGAGATGGGTGATGAGCTCACCGATCTCCTGGATCAGGCTGCGATCGCGCTTGGACAGACCCGGCCGCTCCCAGATGTCGGGATAGACCACGGTCTCGGTCAGCTCGATGAGCTTGGGCGCGACGGTTCGGACTTCGTTGCGGGACGCGGATACTGCGGCGGGCAGGGTCATCCGTGCTCCTCCTCTCGAGTGGGGGGCTTCCCCGGACCTCGGAAACGCGTAGAATCCTGCCACGGGAAAGGAGATTTGACCATGCCCATCGCGCCCTACCGCATCTACGCCGTCCGCTACGCGCACCGCAAGTGCACGACCTCCGAGTGCTTCTACGGCGACTACCGGGCGGCTCCCATGGCGATGGACTACTTCGTGTGGGCCCTCACCAACGGCAGCGAGACCGTGGTGGTGGACCTGGGCTTCACCGAGCCGGTGGGCACGCGGCGGGGCCGGCAGTTCCTGCGCTGCCCCGGCAAGGGCCTGGCCGAGATCGGGGTGGACGCGGCCTCGGTGAAGCACGTGATCCTGAGCCACTTCCACTACGACCACGTGGGCAACTACGCGCTCTTCCCCAACGCCACCTTCTACGTGCAGGACTCGGAGATGGCGTTCTACACCGGGCGCAACGCGTCCCTGGGCGCCTTCCGGCACTCGGTCGAGGTGGACGACGTCTGCGCGATGGTGCGCCTCAACTACGAGCGCCGCCTGTCCTTCGTGGACGGCTCCCGCGAGATCATCCCCGGCATCGCGGTGCATCACGTGGGCGGCCACACCGCCGGCATGCAGATCGTCGCGGTGGCGCACGCGCGCGGCCAGGCGGTGGTCGCCTCCGACGCCTCGCACTACTACCGCAACTTCGAGGAGCGCATCCCGTTCAACACGCTCCAGGACCTGCCCCGGATGTACTCGGCCTTCGACAAGATCCGCGCGCTGGCCTCCTCCCCGGATCTGGTGCTGCCCGGACACGACCCGCTCGTGCTCGAGCGCCTGCCCCGGGTGGGCGACGGGATCGTGGAGCTGTGACGCGGGCGCGCCCCCGGAGACCGGCTCTCACCCCGCCCTCTCCTCCGAGGGAAGAAGGCCGGGCGGCGGGTCGCTCCAGAGGGCGTAGGCGCGGGTGAACTCCGCGCCGAAGAGCACGATCTGGGCCGAGTAGTACACCCAGGCGAGGACGAGGATGACCCAACTCGCCGCGCCGTAGGCCGCGCCGACCTCGCTTCTCCCGAGGTAGAGGCCGATCACCAGCTTGCCGACGAAGAAGAGCGCCGCGGTGGCGCCGGCGCCCACCCACACATCGCGCCATCGGATCACCGCGTCGGGCAGGAGCTTGAAGATCATCGCGAAGAGCAGCGTGTGGACGACCATCGAGCCCAGGAAGTCGGCGAGCACGAGCACGCGCCCGATGCCCGGGATCCAGCCCCAGCCGAAGCGGCCGAAGGCGGCCACCGCCGCGCTCAGCACCAGCGAGACGCTCAGGAGGAAGCCCGCCCCCAGCACCGCCGCGAACGACAGCAGGCGCGCGCGAAGCAGCGCCCACACGCTCACGTGCCGGCGGGCCGGGACATCCCAGACACGGTTGAGCGCCGCCTGCAGCTGGCTGAACACGCTCGTGGAGCCGAAGAGCAGCACGAGCAGCCCGATCAGGGTCGCCCGGGGGCCCATGCCCTCCCGGCTCGCGCTCTGGATCAGCGACTGGACGGCGGTGGCGCCCTCCTCCCCGACCAGCCCCTGGATCTGGCCGACGATCTCTCCCTGCGCCGCCTCGCGGCCGAAGAGGCCGCCGGCCACCGCGGTCACGATGACCAGGATGGGGGCGAGCGAGAACACGGAGTAGTACGCGAGCGCTGCCCCCAGCGTCAGGCAGTCATCTCCGCTCCACTTGCCCGCGGCACGCCCGACCAGCTCCCAGATCGCCCGCATGCTCCGGGATGCAGCAAGGCGCATGCCGTCAGATCGGGCAGGCGAGTTGACCCAGCCACCGCCACCACTCTGCGCTCGGGGTGCAAGAGCTGGGCCGCCACCGCCGCGGGCAGCGCGAAGCCCAGGGCAGCGAGGCCGTTCGAGATCAGCACGCTGTTCGGCTCGCAGGCCGGGAAGGGCGCCCGCTTGCCCACTGGTGACGCGGCCGGTCGAGGAGCGCTTGCCGTGCCTCCCTCACGCGCTCAGAGTGATTGGAGAAGGCGAGAGTCCCCGACGAGCAGCCACGAAAGGAGCGCGCCATGAGCATTCGAGCCGTCAACCCGGCTACCGGGGACGTCCTCGAGACGATCGAGGAGATGTCGCCCGCCCAGATCGACCGGGCGCTGGCGGCCACGCACGCCGCGTTCCGGGAATGGCGGGCCCGGCCCTTCGCGGCCCGCGCCGCCCTGATGCGCGCGGCGGCCCGGGAGTTGCGCTCGCGCGAGGCCGAGTACGCGACGAGCATGACCCGGGAGATGGGCAAGCCCATCACCCAGGCGGAAGCCGAGGTGGAAAAGTGCGCGGTCACCTGCGACTACTACGCTGCCCACGCGGAGACGTTCCTGGCCGAGCAGCCCAGGGAAACCGACGCGACCCGGAGCTACGTCCGGTTCGACCCGCTCGGGGTGGTGCTGGCGGTGATGCCGTGGAACTTCCCCTTCTGGCAGGTGTTCCGGTTCGCGGCCCCGGCCCTCATGGCGGGCAACGCCGCCATGCTCAAGCACGCCTCGAACGTTCCCCGCTGCGCGCTCCTGATCGAGGAGGTGTTCCGTCGGGCCGGGTTCCCAGAAGGTCTGTTCCGCACCGCGCTCACCGACCCCGCGGGCGTCAAGGCGCTCATCGCAGATCCCCGAATCGTCGCGGTCACGCTCACCGGCAGCGAGCGGGCGGGCATGGCGGTGGCCGAGCAGGCGGGGCGTATGCTCAAGAAGACGGTGCTGGAACTGGGAGGCAGCGACCCCTTCATCGTCCTCGGCGACGCCGAGGTGACGGCGGCGGCCCGAGCGGCGGCGGAGGCGCGCCTGATCAACAGCGGCCAGAGCTGCATCGCGGCCAAGCGCTTCATCGTGGTCGAGCCGGTGGCGGACCGCTTCCTCGAGCGGTTCAAGTCGGAGCTGGCCGCCCGCCGGATGGGCGATCCGGCGGCGCGGGATACCGAGGTGGGGCCGCAGGCGCGCGCCGACCTGCGCGACCGGCTCCACGAGCAGGTCGTCGAGTCGGTCAAGCGCGGGGCGCGGCCCCTGCTCGGGGCCGAGGTCCCCCCGGGCCGCGGCGCCTTCTATCCGCCGACGCTGCTCGCGGCGGTCGACCGGGGGATGCCCGCATTCGACGAGGAGACCTTCGGGCCGGTGGCCGCGGTGATCGTCGCCAAGGACGAAGCCGACGCGGTCCGCCTCGCCAACGACTCGCCGTACGGCCTGGGCGCCGCGCTCTGGACGCGGGACCGGGCACGCGCCGAGCGCCTCGTCGGCGAGATCGAGGCGGGGGCGGTCTTCGTCAACGGGGTGGTGAAGTCGGACCCCCGCCTGCCCTTCGGCGGCGTCAAGCGCTCGGGCTACGGCCGCGAGCTCTCCGAGTTCGGCCTGCGTGAGTTCGTGAACGTCAAGAGCGTCTCGGTGGCGTAGCCGCCTCGCGCGGTACGGCCCGGATGCGGCGCAGCTCGCCGCCGCGCAGCACGCCGAGCTCGACCTCGCGAGGCACGGGCCAGCGGCCGAGCGCCCGGTGGATCGCGTCGACCGTCGGCGTGGGCGTGCCGTCGAGCGACACGACGACGTCGCCGACCAGGATGCCCGCCGTGCCGGCCGGCCCGCCCGCCTCGACGGCCATCACCTCGACGCCGCTCGAGGGCGCGAACCCGAGGCGGCGGCCGAGCCGGCGGTCGAG
>DATIFV010000146.1:0-8498 GCA_035455085.1 Candidatus Methylomirabilota bacterium
GCCGCTCGATCTCCACCAGGATCACCGAGCCGTCGGCCATGGCCACCGGCCCCTCGGGAAAGCGCAGCCCGGACGCGATCTGCTTGAAGGCGGGCTTGTGGGTGGCCATCAGGACTGCACCTGTCGCATGAGGGCTGCGCAGCGGTCGAGCACGGGGAGCACCTCGTCGGCCTTGGCGGAAGGGAGGTTGAAGATGAGGCGGGCCACGCCCGCGTCGCGGTAGCGCTTGATGAGGTCGCCGTCCTCGGCCACCCCGAACACGGTGATCGGCACCGTCGCCGGATCGCGGCCCGCCGCCCGGGCGAGCGCGGCGAACTCGGGCAGCTTGTCGAGCACGTCGCCGTAGGCGGGCCGCCGCGCGTGCGGCACCCAGCCGTCGCCGTAGGCGAGGGCCCGCCGCGCCCCGTAGGGGAAGGCGCCGCCGACCAGCACCGGGGGATGCGGCTTCTGGACCGGCTGGGGCCAGGTCATCAGCGGCGGGAACTTGACGAACTCGCCCGCGTACTCGGGCTTGGACTTCGTCCAGATCAGCCGCATCGCCTCCACCCGCTCGCGCATCACCTCGAAGCGCGACTTGAACTCGGTGCCGTGGTCGGCCATCTCCTCCGCGTTCCAGCCCGCTCCGATCCCGAACAGGAAGCGCCCGCCCGAGACCTGGTCGAGGCTCGCCACCGCCTTGGCGGTCTGGATCGGATCGCGCTGGACCACGAGGCAGATCCCGGTCGCCACCCGGAGCCGCGTGGTGGCCGCCGCGGCGGCCGCGAGGGTGACGAAGGGATCCATCACGTCGTAGTACTGCTTGGGCAGCTCCCCGCCCTGCGGGAACGCGGAGGCGCGCGAGAGCGGGATGTGCGAGTGCTCCGGCGCCCAGAGCGACTCGAACCCGCGTTCCTCCAGGGCCCGCCCGAGCGCGGCGGGGCCGATCGAGTAGTCGGTGAAGAAGATCGCGGCGCCGAAATCCATGTCCCCTCTCCTCTCGTACCCGCGCGAATCTACCGCCCCCGGCGGGGTCGGTCAACTGTGCTAGGATGCCGGGCGACGTGCGATCCCTCCAGGAGGATTCCATGACAGCGACGTCCATGGCTCGGCTGGCGGTGTTGGTGGCCGCGCTCCTCGGCACGCTCCCGCCGCTCCCCGGCGGCGCGGCCGCCCAGGAAGTGATCCGGATCGGCTGCCCGACCAAGACCTACTTCCCCACGATCCTCGCCACCGTGGCCAAGGAGAAGGGGCTCTTCGAGAAGGAAGGGCTCCGGCCGGAGATCACCATCTACCGCGGGGGCGGCGAAACCTTCGAGGCGATCGCGGCGAACTCGGCCGACCTCGGGACGGTGGCGGTGCCGCTGGTGGCGACTTCCCGGAAACGGGGTGTGTTGACGAAGATCGTCGGGGGCAACGGGGACGAGTGGTCGGGCTGGATCCTCGGGGTCAAGACCGCCTCGCCGATCAAGTCGGCGAAGGAGCTCGACGGCAAGAAGGTCGGCATCACCTCCGCCGGCTCCGGCACCGACACCCTCGCGCTCTGGGCGCAGGCCGAGCACAAGGTCACCTTCCAGCGGGTCGGGGTCGGCGGGGGCGGGCTCGTGCCCAACCTGCTCAACGACAACCTCGCCGCCGCGGTGATCTACTCGCCCCTCAGCTACCAGATCGTCTCCGAGGGGAAGGTGCGCGTGCTCATCGACTTCGCCACCGCCATGCCCCCGAACCTGATCGGTGGCTGGACCGCCACCGAGAAGAACCTGACCGAGCGGCGACCCTTCATCCAGAAGGGCCTGAACGCACTCTACGGCGCGCTCGAGTACATGCGCAACAATCCCGACTACGCGATCAAGACCATCGCCAGCAACAACGAGCTGCCGATGGAGATCGCGAAGATGGAGTACGAGAAGACCTTCCTCCGGCTATCGCGCGACGGCAAGATGACGCTCGCCTCGGTCCAGAAGGCCATGGATCTCGCCGCCGCGAGCGGCATGAAGGACATGGCGCCCGCCGCCGACGTGTTCATGAACATGTCGATCACCCCGACCAAGCCGTAGCCGGCTGTTGATGAAGCCGTCGACGGCGACCCCGCCCCCTCACCGGTTCGGGAACAACCCAGGCTAGAGCGCGATGCGGCGGTACGAGCGGCTGGTCGTCGCCGCCGGCGCCCTCGGCCTCTTTCTCCTCTGGGAGGGCCTGGTGCGGCGGGGCGCGATCGACGCCTCCCTCGCGCCCGCGCCGAGCACGATCCTGGACGCGCTCGGCACGCTCCTGCGGCGGCCCGAGGTCCTGGCGAGCCTCGGGGTGACCGCCTGGGAGGTGCTCGCCGCCTTCCTCATCGCGGTGCCGGTGGGCCTCGGCCTCGGCTTTCTCCTCGCCGAGGTGGCCGCACTCGACGCGCTCTTCCGCCCGCTCGTCAACTTCCTGTTCGGGGTGCCGAAGTCGATCTTCCTGCCCGTGTTCATCCTGATGTTCGGGGTGAGCATCCCGCAGAAGATCGCCTTCGGGGTCTTCACCACGATCTTCGTGCTGATCGTGGGCGGAGTGGCCGCGGTGCAGTCGGTCCCCCGCGAGCTGGTCACGGTGAGCCGCGTGTACGGGGCGAGCCGCTGGCAGATCGTGCGCGAGATCTACCTGCCCGCGATGGCGCCGATCCTGATCGAGTCGGCGCGCCTGGGCATGGTCTTCAACATCACCGCGGTGCTCCTGTGCGAGATCTACGGGGCGCGCGACGGCATCGGCTACCGCATCGCGGCCTGGGGCGAGAACCTCCAGATGCCGCAGCTCTACGCCGCCCTGGTGGTGGTGGCCGCCGCCGCGGTGGCGGTCAACGAGGCGCTCCGGCGGGTCGAGGCCCGGCTGGGGGCGTGGAGGCAGCGCGCGTGACCCGGCCCCTCCTCGCCATCCGCTCCGTGTCCCAGCGCTTCGGGGTGGACGGGGCCATCGTGCCCGCGCTGGAATCGATCGACCTGGAGATCCCGGACGGCCAGTTCGTCTCGGTGGTCGGCCCCAGCGGCTGCGGCAAGTCCACCCTCCTGTCGCTCGTGGCGGGCCTGCGCATCCCCACGAGCGGCACGGTGCTCTGCGACGGCGAGCCGATCACCGAGCCGATGCCCCGCAAGGTCGGCATGATCTTCCAGGAGGCCAACCTGCTGCCGTGGCTGTCCGCGGTCGACAACGTCGCGTTTCCCCTCAAGCTGCGCCGGGTCCCGAAGGCGGAGCGGCTGGCCGCGGCCCGCCGCATGCTCGAGCTCACCGGCCTGGCCGGCTTCGAGAGCCGTCTGCCCCACCAGCTCTCCGGCGGCATGAAGCAGCGGGTGGCGATCGCCCGCGGCCTCGTCCAGAACCCGGCGGTGCTGCTGATGGACGAGCCCTTCGCCTCGCTGGACGAGCAGACCCGCATGGTGCTGGGCGACGAGCTGCTGCGCATCTGGTCGGAGACCCGCAAGACCGTCCTGTTCGTGACCCACAGCCTGAACGAGGCGGTGTACCTCGCGGACCGGGTCGTCGTGCTGAGCGCCCGGCCCGGGCGCGTCGTCGACGACGTGATCGTGGATCTGCCGCGCCCGCGCAGCTTCGCGATGACCTCGGGCGAGCGCTTCGGAGCCCTGAAGGACCGGATCTGGCAGCACATCAAGCACGCGGAGCGGCGATGACCCGCCTCCGGCGGGGCCAGGCCACGCTCTACCTGGCCATCCTCGCGGCCTGGGAGGTGCTGCCCCGCGCCGGCGTGGTCCCGCGCCTCTTCGTGCCGCCGCTCAGCGAGGCGCTCGGCGCGCTCGTGGCGGATCGTCGCGAGTACCTCGGCAGCCTGCCGACCACCTTCGGGGAGATCCTGGTCTCCTACGTCATCGTGTGCGGCGGCGGCATCCTCGTGGGCCAGCTGATCGGCTCCTCGGCCACCGCGCGGCGCATGCTGCTGCCGGTGCTCCGCAGCGCCTACGCGGTGCCGCTGGTCGTGCTCTACCCGGTGATGATGGTGTGGTTCGGCCTGGGCTCCGAGTCCAAGATCGCGTTCGCGTCGATCTACGCCTTCATCCCCACCCTGCTGACCGCGGTGGCCGGCGTCGCCGCGCTCAGCCCGACCCTGGCCGAGACCGCCCGCGCCTTCGGGGCCACCCGGGTCCAGCAGATCCTCTACGTCTCGCTGCCCGCGAGCCTGCCGTCGATGGTGGCCGCCCTGCGCCTCGGGGGCGCGCTGGTGATCGTGGGGGTGATCGTGGCCCAGATGCTGGGAGCGGCCGACGGCCTCGGCTTCCTGATCACCCGGCACCGGACCCTGCTCAACAGCCCGGGGGTCTACGCGGGCATCGTGCTCGTGCTCGGGATCACCGGGATGCACGAGATCCTTCTCCGCCGCCTCGAGCGGAAGGTTGCGGCCTACCGGCAGTCCTGACGGCAAGGAGGTCCAGCTCATGGCCCAGCAGGTGCTCACCACCACCGTCGTCGGCAGCTACCCCCAGCCCGACTGGCTCGTCGATCGGACCCTGCTGTCCAAGGGCGTCCCGCGCGTGCGGCTGCGGAGCATCTGGCGGGTGCCGGAGGAATTCCTCGAGCAGGCGCAGGACGACGCCACCGTGGTGGCCATCCGCGAGATGGAGCGGGCCGGCATCGACGTGATCAGCGACGGGGAGATCCGGCGCGAGAGCTACTCCAACCGCTTCGCCACCGCCCTCGAGGGGGTCGACGTGGACCGGCCCGCGGTGATCACGGACCGCTACGGCAACCAGACCCAGGTACCGCGCGTGGTCGGGCCCATCCGCCGGGTCCGGCCGGTCGAGCTGCGCGACATGCAGTTCCTCCGCCGGAACACGGACCGCCCCGCCAAGATCACCCTGCCCGGGCCCTTCACCATGGCCCAGCAGGCCCGCAACGAGCACTACCGCGACGTCGAGGAGCTCGCGATGGCCTACGCGGAGGCGGTCAACGCCGAGGCCCGGGATCTCGAGGCCGCGGGCGCGGACCTGATCCAGCTCGACGAGCCCTGGCTGCGGAACGACCCCGAGGCGGCCCGGCGCTTCGCGGTGCCCGCGATCAACCGCGCGCTGGCCGGCCTCGAGGTGCCGACCGCGGTGCACCTCTGCTTCGGGTACGCGGCGGTGGTGAAGCACCAGAAGCCCACCGGCTACTCGTTCCTGCCCCAGCTCGCCGACACCGTGGCCCGGCAGATCTCGATCGAGGCCGCGCAGCCCCGCCTCGACCTGGGGGTGCTCGCCGATCTCGCCGGCAAGAGCATCATCCTGGGCGTGATCGATCTCGCGGATCCCGCGGTCGAGACGGTCGAGCAGGTGACCGCGCGCATCCGCGCCGGCCTCGCCCGGGTGCCCGCGGAGCGGCTGATCCTGGCCCCCGACTGCGGCATGAAGTACCTGCCGCGCGACACCGCGTTCGGCAAGCTCTGCGCGCTCGTCGCAGCCGCCCGCGCCGTCCGCGTCCAGCTCGCCTAGCCGGCCTACGCGGGGCCGACGAAGCCGACGTAAGCGCCGCCGGCGTGCTCGGGGGACACCAGCAGCGCCTGCTCGCCGGTGTTGCGCGTGCCGCGGCTCGACGGCACTCCGTGATCGGCGAGCCAGCGCGCCGCCGTCTCGAGGCTGCGGGTGCGGTGCAGCACCTGGAAGGGCCCGGGCCCGCGCCGCGCGAGCGCCTCCGCGGCGGGGCCGGGCTCGGCGGGCTGGGCCAGGGTGAAGCCGGTCGGCCCCAGATCGAAGACCGCCATGTCCGCCTTGATCACCGCCCCGCGCTGGATCTTCGGCACCGGCATGCCGAGCACGCGGGCGCAGATCTCCGCCTCGGCCGCGACGTCCCGCACCGCCACGTAGGCGCGCTCGATGCGCGTCACCCCGTTCGGGTGGGGACCGAGGCGCGCCGCCGGCGCCCGCCGCTCGGAGAGCGGGCTCAGGTGCTGCAGGAACAGCAGGGGCAGCGGGTTGCCCGGGCCGAGCTGGGCCGCCCGCCAGCGGAGCGACCGGCCCTCCGGGGTGAGGCGGCCGCCCTCGAGGGGCTCGCCCACGTCTACCCCGCGACGCCGCATCGCCGCCACGTCCGCGGCCAGGTCGTCGCTCTGTAGCACGATGAAGCGGAGGCCGCCGCCGTGGGCCAGGAACTCGGCGACCTGCGCATCCGGCGAGCCCGGCGCGAGCGCGCCCGGGCGGTCGGGGCCGAGGCTCAGGAGCTCGAGGTAGTCTTCCTCGTGGAAGGCGATGGCGTTCTCCGTCGCCCGGCCGGTGTGGCGGCCGCCCGGGTAGACGTGGAAGCCCAGGCGCGTGTAGGCCGCGATGCCCGCGGCCAGGTCGGGCACGCAGATCATCGCGTGGTCGATGCGGGTCAGCACGCCGCCGCCTCCCGGCCTAGCAGGCCTTGCAGGGCGGGTAGTCGCGGTTGTATACGGGCAGCTTCAGGTACTCCTCGGGCTTGTAGGTCCAGAACTGGGAGACCGCCGGGTAGGTGTGGACGACCGTGTTCTGCAGCTCGCCGCCCTTGCGCTCCACCTTGCGGATGTAGATGTTCTGGATCGGGTTGCCCCACTGGTCGAGCTTCACCGGCCCGCGCGGGGCGTCGGGGAGGTCCACCTGGCGGAAGGCGGCCATGAACTTCTCGCGCTCCTCTACGTTGCCGCCCACGAGCTTGGCCGCCTCGCTGATCCAGCGGGCGCTCGTGTAGCAGGTCTCCGAGAAATAGGACGGGACCTTGCCGTACTTCTTCCGGTAGTCCGCCACGAACTTCCGGTTGACCGGGGTGTCCAGCGCCCCGCTGTACATGAGCGGGGTGACGTAGCCGAGGGCCTCGTCGCCGAAGTTGGGCAGGATGGATTCGTCCACGATCACCGCGCCGCCGATCACCGGGAGCTTGCCGTAGAGGGCGGCGTCGCGGTACTGGGCTGGGAAGCGGAGCGAGGACGGCGCGGCCAGGATGATGAAGGCGGCGTCCGCCTCGCGCTTGAGCTGGCTGATGTACGGCGCGAGATCGGAGGTGCCCAGGGGCGCCCACAGCTTCTGGATGATCTGGCCGCCCGCCTCCTCGAAGGCGCGCTGGAATCCGCCCACCACCTCGTAGCCGAAGGCGTAGTCGGAGCCGAACACCGCGACCTTCTTGTAGCCCAGGGTCTTGGCCACGTAGCCCCCGAACGGGTGCGAGGGCTGGCTCCCGGTCCAGCCGAGGCGCACCACCCACTTCGACGGCTTCCGCTGGGTGAGATCGTCGGCGGCGATCACCGGGAAGACGGTGGGCATCCGGTACTCGTCGGCCTTCGGCGCCAGGGCGTACCCGATGTGCGCGAACACCTCGCCCACCACCATGTCCACCTGATCACTCTCGACGAACTTGCGGAACTTGGCGATCGCGGTGCCCGGGTTGCCCGCGGTGTCCTCGACGATCACCTCGACCTTGCGGCCCGCGATCTGGTGCCCGGCCTCCTCCAGGTACATCTCGAACCCGTTCACGGTGTCGCGCCCGACCTGGGCGGCCCCGCCGGTGAGCGGGGCCAGGAAGCCGATCTTGATCGGCTTCCTCGGCTGCGCGGCGGCGGGCGCCCACGTCCAGACCGCGGCCGCCGCCGCGGCCAGGACGATGGCTCCGATCAGGAGGGTGCTCGACACGGTGCGCGATGTCCGCATGGTGATCTCTCCCCGTTGAGGTGATCGGGCGTGGCCGCGACGCGGCCTCATGATAGGGACCCGACCGTCCAAGTCAAGGCCCGGCCGGCCGGCGGGGCCCCTCCGACGACTCAGCGGGCCCCGGTGAGGTAGGTCTCGGCGGGCTCGGCGGCGGCCAGCCGGCCGAACTGCCGTTTCATGCCGTTGACCTGCGCGAGGTAGCGGGCGACGTCGTGGTCGCCGCACTGCCGGCCCGGCGCGAGCCGGAAGCCCCGCCGGGCGTAGTCGTCCCCGCCCCCGACGCCGCAGAGGTGGATGACCGCGGCCAGATCCTGCTTCTGCCGGAGCGTTGCGGTGGCGATCCGCCGCCGCGCGAGCGTGCGCGCGACGTCGCGATCCAGGAGGGCCGCGGTCAGCTCCACCGCGTGGCTCGGCAGCACGCGGGTGTAGAAGGCGTTGAACCAGCAGGCCTTCGGGTCGTGCCAGGGGCCCTGCTCCACCACCACGTGGTCGCGGACGCACAGGCGCTTCGCCTCCCGGAAGGTCGGATCGGTGATCTGGTACATCCCGACCGCGCTCGACGCCGGGCGGTAGACCTCGAAGGGATGCCAGGCCGCCTGCCAGCGCCAGTACGTCCGCGCCACCGGATTGCCCGCGCCCTCGACCTGGGCCAGCGCGGCCAGCAGCTCGGGCGTGATGGTGGCGGTCGAGTGCCGGCGGAAGAGGGGCGCGTAGCTCCGCCAGGTCTCGGGGGGTGTCTTGGTCAGCCGGCCGCTCACCGGGAAGAACAGCTCGCTGGGCTTGCGGATCACCTGGTACGTCCAGTTGGCCGCCGACCAGACCAGGACGAGCCCCACCGCGAGCGCCGCGAGGCGCACCGCGAGCGGGGCGGCGAGCAGCGCCCGGCCCGCGCGCCGGAGCCCGCGGGCG
>DATIFV010000147.1:0-11159 GCA_035455085.1 Candidatus Methylomirabilota bacterium
CGGGCACCACCAGGTCGACGAACTCCTCGATGGCGCCCGAACAGTAGATCGGCGACAGCATGAAGCCGTCGCCGCCGACGCGGTCCGCGAACGCCCCCAGCTGATCGGCGACCTGCTCGGCCGTGCCGACGATCTGGGGGAGCCCGACGCTCTGTCCGTGGCGCCGGGCCACCTCCTCGAGGGTCAGCAGCCGGCCGTCCAGGTCGCGGTAGACGCGCTGCATGCGCTGGATGCCCGGCTCGTCGAGCGTCGCCATCACGGCATCCCTCGGCAGCCGGGCGCCGTCGAAATCCAGGTGGCCGGACAGCATGGCCAAGCCGCCCTCGAGCGGCACGAGGCTGTTGTGCCGCGCTTGCTTGTCGCGCGCCTCGGCCTTGCTGGCCGCCACGATCGGCTGCACGCCGAACAGGATCTTGCAGCTCTCGGGCGGCCGCCCGGGCCGCGCGAGCCGGTCCTTGATGTCGCGGTAGAAGGGCAGATCGGCGAAGAACACCACGTCGAGCTTGCCCCGCTCGCAGACGCGCGCGATGTGCTGGTAGAGCTCGGGACGGGCCCAGTCGTATCCCGCGCCCGCGGTCTTCGGATGGCGCCACATCGCCAGGCTGTGATAGGTCGGGGCGTGCATCAGGAACTGGGCGAGGTGAATCGTCCTCGCCGCCGCCATCACCGAGGCTCCGGCGATCCGCCGACCAGGGTCTCGGGCAGGATCGGCAGCGTCGTGATGGCGACGCCGAGCGGCTTGACCGCGTCCGCCACCGCGTTCGCGATCGCGGCCGGCGCGCCGATGGTCCCGCCCTCGCCCATGCCCTTGTAGCCGCCCGGCGTCAGGGGCGACGGCGTCTCCATGTGCGCGACCGTGAAGCTCGGCAGCGTCGCCGCCACGGGCAGCGCGTAGTCCATCAGCGTGCCGGTCACGAGCTGCCCGTGGGCATCGTACACGAGGCGCTCCGACAGGGCCTCGCCGATCCCCTGGGCGATCGCGCCGTGGACCTGGCCCTCGACGATCATCGGGTTCACGACGGGGCCGCAATCCTCCACGACCGTGTACGCCAGCACCTCGACCCGCCCCGTGTCCGGATCCACCTCGACGGCCGCCATGTGCACGGCGCCGGAGAACGTCGGGCCGGGCGGATCGAAGACCTGCGTCGCCTCGAGGTCGTGCCTCGCGTCGCGGGATGACCCGGTCGCCCGCTCGTGCGCGCGCCGAGCGACCTCGCGCACCGCGATGCCGCGGTCGGGCATTCCGCGGACCCGGATCCGCCCCCCGGCGATCTCGAGGTCGGCCGCACTCGCCTCGAGCGCCTCCGCGGCGAGGGCCAGGAGCGCGCGGCGGACGTCGGCCGCCGCCCCCACGACCGCCCCGCCCTGCGCGACGACGCCCCGGCTCGCGAAGGTGCCGGTGCCCGGAGGGCTCGCGCTCGTGTCGAGCGGCGCGAGGCTCACCGCGTCGAGCGGCACGCCGATCTCGTCGGCGACCAGCTGCGCCACCGTCGTCGCGTGTCCCTGGCCCTGCGACGGGAACGAGACGCGAACGGTCACACCGCCCTCGGCGTCCATCGCGACCGTCGCCGCCTCCGGCCCCGGCACGTCGACCATGCCGCGCCGCTGGTACGTCTCGGAGCCGATGCCGGTGTACTCGGTGTAGCACGCCACCCCGACGCCCAGCAGCCGGCCCCGCGCCCGGCCGGCGTCGCGCTCGCGCTTGCGCTGCTCGTAGTGTGCGAGCGTGAGCGCCCGCTCGAGCCCTCCGGGATAGTCGCCGCTGTCGTAGACGAAGCCGGCGGCCGACGTGAACGGATAGGCGTCGCGGGGGATCAGGTTGCGGCGACGGATCTCGGCCGGATCCAGACCGAGCCGGTCGGCGAGCAGATCCAATGTCCGCTCCATCACGAAAGCGCCCATGGTCATGCCCACCCCCCGGTAGGCACCGAGCGGCGGCTTGGTGGTGGCGAGCGCGGCCACCTCGAAGGCGTAGGCCGGGGTGCGGTACGGCCCGGGCAGGATCGACGCGGTGCCGAGCGGCTCGAGCGCGGCGGTGAGCGGGTAGATGTGGTAGGCGCCCGCGTCCGAGAGCACCCGGGAGCGCAGGGCCAGCAGCGTGCCGTCGGCGGTGGCCGCCGCCTCGATCTCCACGCGCTCCTCGCGGGCGTGGGCGGCGGCGGCCAGATTCTCGCGGCGCGTCTCGAGCCACTTCACCGGCCGCCCGGCGCGGCGGGCGAGCGCGGCGACCGCCACGTCCTCCGGCATCACGTGCATCTTCTGGCCGAATCCGCCCCCGGTGTCGCAGACGACCACCCGCACGCGCGCCTCCGCCAGGCCGAGGGCCCGCGCCACCCCGGCCCGGAAGATGTGGGGGACCTGACTGCCGGTCCAGAGCGTGAGAGTGTCGCCCTCCCAGCGCGCGATGACACCCCGGCCCTCCAGCGGCGCGGCCGAGCACCGGCCGTGGGTGAAGGTCTCGCGGATGACGTGGGCGGCGGTCGCGAACGCGCCGTCCACGTCGCCCCGGCTGCCCCGCCGCGCGAAGAGCACGTTGGAGGCGTGCTCGGGATGGAGCAAACACGCGCGGGGGGCGCGCGCGGCGTCCACGTCGGGCACCGCGGGCAGCGGCTCGTAGTCCACCTCCACCCGCGCGCCGCCGTCCGCCGCGGCGTACGGGGTGGCCGCGGCCACCACCGCCACCGCCTCGCCCACGAAGCGAACCCGGGAGCTCGCCAGCACCGGCCACCCGGTCGCGGCGAAGCCCGGTGCGTCCAGGCGCGCCCGGATCGGCGCCACCGCCCCGTCGAGGTCGCGGCCGGTCAGGACCAGCTCGACACCGGCCACCGCGCGCGCGGCCGCGGGGTCCACCCGGCGCAGCATCGCGTGGGCGTGCTCACTGCGGACGAAGGCGGCGTGCAGCAGGCCCGGCAGCGGGATGTCGTCGAGGAAGCGCCCCTGCCCGGTCAGCAGGCGGGGATCCTCCACCCGCTTGACGTGCACGCCGACGTACCGAGGGGGCGGGCCCGCGCCCAGATCGTCCCTCACCCTGCCCTCTCTCCCGAAGGGAGAGGTGGGAGCGGGATCATGGGCGGGCGACGCGCGGCAGAACCTCGCCGGCCAGCAGGTCGAGCTGCTCCGTCCCCCAGTCGAGCGGGTTGAGCACGATGTACTCGCAGCCGCCGAGGTTGGCGACCTTGGCCCGGATCTTCTCGGCCAGCTCCTCGGCTTCTCCCAGCAGATAGAACTCCCGCCAGTAGGGCAGGTCCATCCCCGAGAAGGTCTTGAAGCGGGGGACGGCGGTCTCCGGCTTCTCCCCCTTCTTCAGCACCCACACGAAGTTCGAGTACACCTTGCTCATGTCGCCCGGCTTGCGCCCAAGCTCGCCCATGAAGCGCTGGATCTTGTCCCAGTCCCCCTTGACCATGTCGGCAGTGGCCGAGGAGTGCGGCACCCAGGTCTTGGCGTACCTGGCGATGCGCCGGAGCACCGGGTCGATGTTGGTCACGGTCTGCCCGTAGACCTTCTCGAAGGGCTGGCTGCCGCCCCCGATCCAGATCGGCGGGTGCGGCTGCTGCAGCGGCTTCGGATCGATGGTGAGGTTCCGGAACCGGTAGTACTTGCCCTCGTAGGTGACGTGGTCGCCCGTCCAGAGCGCGGTGACCGCCTCCAGCATCTCGTCCATGCGGCGCCCCCGCTCCCGGTGTGGCACGCCCATGAGGGCGAACTCCTCCTCGTGCCAGCCCACGCCCACCCCCAGGATGCTCCGGCCGCCCGAGAGCCGGTCCAGGGTGGCCCACTCCTTGGCGAAGTAGGCCGGGTTGCGCAGCGGCAGCACCAGCACCATGGTGCCGAGCTTGATGGTGCGGGTGACGCCGGCCAGGGCCGAGAGCAGGGCCAGCGGCTCGAGCCAGGTGCAGGAGTAGGCGGGCGGGGTCAGCAGCAGGTGGTCGATCGACACCGCGCAGTCGAAGCCCAGTTCCTCCGCGCGCCGCAGATAGGCGCCCATCTCGGCGAGCGTGGCGGTCTTCGGGCCGAGGGCGAAGCTGGGGAGGCGGAGGCCGAACTTGATCCCGCCCGCGCCGCCGCCACCGGAGCTTCCGATCCCGCCCGAGCTACCGGAGCGGCTCTTTTCTGAGCGCGTGACCGCGACCTTCTTCGGTCGGCGGCTCGGCCTCTTCGCGCCTTTGGCGCTCATCGGGCGGCGGGGGGCGCTCATCGGAGGCCGTCCTCTTTCTTGGCCTCCGCGACCGTGAGGCCGCCGACGCGGGGATGCGGGCGCCCGCCGTCGGTGACCACGAGGGCCACGAGGATCTCGTTGGCGCGGGGCGCGTCGGCCAGGCGCACCTCCATCGCGTCGAAGTGCGACCGCACGAAGGCGGCGTCCTTGAAGTGGAGCGGGACGTCGATGGTGGTCCCGGGACCACCCAGCTTCTTGGCGGAGGGAATGATCGCCTTGCCGCCGTGCACCAGGGCGCGGAACGGCGTGCCGAGCGTGGGGTGCAGGATGGCCGCCGCGTGCTCGTACTCGCCGTCCACCCCCACGATGGCCGCTTTGCCGTAGGAGTGCACCGGCGTCCCCAGCGCCATCACCGCGCGCCGCCCGAGCAGGTCGCCCAGCTCCTCGCCGGTCTTGATCAGCTCCTGGAGATCGTCGACGAAGCGGCCGGCGAACGGGTTCTCGATCACCGCCACCGCGGCGACCTTCCGGACCGGCTTCGCGGCGCGGCGGCCGCCGTCCTCCTGGATCTCCTCGATCACGGTCAGCAGCTTGCGGATCTTCATCAGTGCCCTCCCGCGGCGGGGCCGTGGCCCTTCACCACCTCCGCCGCACGCGCGGCGGGCGGCGTGTTGCGGCTCCGCCCGATCTTGATCTGCCCGTCGATGAGGATCATGGAGACCCCGAAGAGATCGCCGACCTGGAGCGCCTCGAGCGCGGTCCGCCCCTGGGATCCGATCGGGGCGTCCACGATGCAGAGATCGGCCTCCCGGCCGGGAGCGATCACGCCCACCGGGAGCTTGTAGACGCGCGCGGTGTTGCCGGTGGCCATGCACACCGCCTCCTCGGGCGCGATCCCACCCAGGGAGGCCAGGTGGGCGAGCATGCGCACGATCCCCAGCGGCACCACCCCGGTGCCGGAGGGGGCGTCGAGCCCGATGATGATGCGGTCGGTCGCCCTCGCCTCCTGGGCGCGGCGCAGGGTGTGGAGCGCGGCCCGGCCGTTGCCGCAGTGGACGATCTCGAGCGCCATCCGGGTGGCCACGAGCGCGTCGATCTCGCGCTCGCTCATCGCGGTGGTGCCGCCGTTGATGTGGCCGACCACGTCGGGGTCGGCCTCCAGCACCACCTCGCCGGTGATGGCGTTGGAGCCTGCGATCGACGGCCCGCCGGTGTGGATGGTGACGGTCATTCCGTGCTTCTTCGCCCACCGCACCATCGGCGCCGCGTCCTTGCCGGTGCGGACGGAGCCGAGGCCGATCTCGCCCACCAGCTTCACCCCGGCCTTCGCCATCTCCGCGAAATCCGCCTCGACCATCCCCAGCTCCAGGATCGGAGCGCCCGCGTGCATCTTGACCCCCGACGGCCGGGCGTTGGCGTAGGCCTTCGCGGCCACGATGGCGAGCGCCTTGAGCCCCACGATGTCCTTCGGCCGCCCGGGCAGATGCACCTCGCCGGCCGAGATCATGGTGGTGATGCCCCCGTTGAGCCCCGAGTCGATGAAATCGATGGTGCGCTGCCGCGGCGTGAAGTCGCCGAAGACGGGGTGGCAGTGCGAGTCGATGAGCCCGGGGACCACCGTGCTGCCCTTGGCGTCGACGACAGTGTCGGCGTCGTCCTCGAGTCCCCGGCCGACCGCCACGATCCGGCCGTCCCCGATCACGATCGAGTCGCCGTCGAGCAGGGGCCTGGCGATGTCCCCCGACACGATCTGTCCGATGTTCCTGATCAGCGCCTTCAATAATCCCTCCTCGTCCCCCTCACACCGTCAGGTACCTGCGCCGCAGGGCCTCATCCTCCATCAGGGCGGCCATGGGCCCGTCGAACCGGATCTCCCCCTTCTCGATGATGTAGGCCCGGTCGGCCAGCCGCGCCGCGAACCTGAGATTCTGCTCCGAGAGCAGGATCGTCAAGCCCTCCCGCTTGAGGGCCGCGATCTGCTCGCCCAGGGCGCGCACGATGACCGGGGCCAGGCCCTCCGACGGCTCGTCCAGGAGCAGCACGCGCGGATTGCCCATCAGGGTGCGGGCCACCGTCAGCATCTGCTGCTCGCCGCCCGACAGGCTGCCGGCGCGCCGTCCCGCGAGCTCGGCGAGCTTGGGGAAGAACCGGTAGACCTGCGCGGTGGTCCAGGCCCCGTGCCCCTTGGTCCCGACCGTCAGGTTCTCGGCCACGGTGAGGTCGGCGAAGATCCGCCGGTCCTCGGGCACGTACCCCACGCCGAGGCGGCTGATCTCGTGGGTGGGGCGTCGGGTGATATCGCGTCCCTCGAAGCGGATGCTCCCCCCGGTCACCGCCACGAGCCCGACGATCGCCTTGAGGGTGGTGGACTTGCCCGCGCCGTTCCGGCCCAGCAGCGAGACCACCTCGCCGGCGCGGGCGGTGAGGCTCACCCCGTGGAGCACCCGCGAGGGGCCGTAGCCGGCCTCGACCGCCTCCAGCTCGAGGGAAGCCTTCAAGGCTCTTCATCCTCAACATGCCTGTCGGCATGTTGACCGTGGTCGAGATGGTCGCGGCAACCCGTTGCGAGCAGCGTCATTGGTCCCCATCCTCACCCAGGTAGACCCGCTGGACCTGGGGGTCGGCGCGGACGGTGGCGGGAGCTCCCTCCGCGATGACACGCCCCTGGTGGAGCACCATGATGCGGTCGGCGATCGCGAAGACCACGTCCATGTCGTGCTCGGTGAAGAGCACGGTGAGCCCGCGCGCGCGGGCGATGCGCCGGGTGAGCGCCATGAGCGCCCCGCGCTCGGCGGGGGCCATGCCCGCGGTGGGCTCGTCCAGCAGCAGCAGCTCCGGATCGTTGGCGAGGGCCACCGCCAGCTCGAGCTTCTTGAGATCGCCGTAGGCCAGCACGCCGGCGATCCGCCCCGCCTGCTCGGCCAGGCCCACCTGCTCGAGCAGGGCGGCCGCCTCCGCGGTCTGCAGACGCTGGGCGCGCTCGAGCAGCGCGTAGGTCTTGCCCAGGTGGGAGAGGCGCGCGACCTGCACGTTCTCGAGCGCGGTGAGGCTCGCGAAGGTCGCGGTGATCTGGAAGGTGCGGCTCACCCCTCGGCGCCAGACCACGTAGGGGGGCAGCCCATCGAGCCGCTCCCCCTTGAACAGGACGCGGCCCGCGTCGGCGCGGAGCTGCCCGGTGAGCATGTTGAAGAAGGTGGTCTTGCCCGCCCCGTTCGGCCCGATCAGGGCCCGGATCTCCCCGCGGGGCATGGCGAGGTCCACGCTCGCGACGGCGCGCACCCCGCCGAAGGACTTGGACAGGCCGTGGGTCTCGAGCACCGGGGTCACGGGCGCCGTCCGTCGAGCACGCCCGCGATGCCGCGCGGGAAGGCCAGCACCAGGAGCACCAGGATCGCTCCGAGCACGATCTGCCAGTAGTCGGTGTAGCGCGTGACCACGGTGTCCAGCAGCTTGTAGACGGTGGCGCCGATGAGCGGGCCCGCGGGGGAGCCCACCCCGCCCAGCAGCACCATCACGAGCGGCTGAACCGACATGGGCGACTCGGTGTAGACCGGGAACACGCTGCCCTTCAGGAAGGCGAAGACGGCCCCGCCCAGCCCGGCCACGAAGCCGGCCACCACGAACGCGGTCCACTGCAGCGCCCGGATGTTGACACCGACCGCCTCCGCGCGTCGCGCGTGGTCGCGGACCGCGCGCAAGGTGAGGCCGAAGGGCGACGCGGTGACCACCCGCAGCAGGAGCAGACCCAGCAGGGTGGCCGCGAGCGCCCAGTAGTAGTAGCGGCCCGGCGAGGCGAGCCAGGGGGCGGGCCAGACGCTCAGGATGCCGTTGTCGCCGCCGGTGACGTCGTCCCACTGGTGCACCACCGCGTAGACGATCTGGGCGAAGGCAAGCGTGAGCATCGCGAAGTAGATGCTGCTGAGCCGGACGCAGAAGTAGCCGAACACGCACGCGGCCAGCGCGGCCGCGATCGGAGCGAGCACGAAGGCGGCGGGCATGGGCAGGCCGGCGAGCTTCAGCAGCACCGCCGCCCCGTACGCGCCCAGGCCGAAGTAGGCGGCGTGGCCGAACGAGACCATGCCGCCGACCGACATCAGCAGGTGCAGGCTGGCCGCGAAGAGCGCGAAGGCGAAGATCTCGACCGTGATCGAGATCCAGAACGTGGGCAGCGCCAGCGGCAGCACCGCGAGCACGGCCAGCCCCGCCGCGATCCACCCCGGGCGGGGGCGCCGGGGCCGGGCCTCCGCGACCGCGCCGCCACCCGGCGGCCGCAGCTGGATCTCGGGCCGCCCGAGCAGGCCCCACGGGCGCACCACCAGCACCACCGCCATCACCACGAAGATCAGCACGATGGCGATCCGCGGCAGCAGCAGGACCCCGTACGCGTTCAGGACCCCGATGAGCAGCGAGGCGAGCAGCGCCCCCCACACCGAGCCCATCCCCCCGATCACCACTACCACGAAGGCCTCGACGATGATCGAGGTGTCCATCACGGTGGTGAGGGCCAGCCTCGGTACCTGGAGCGCGCCCCCCAGCCCGGCCAGGAACGAGCCGAGCACGAACACCGAGGTGAACAGGCGGGACTGGTCGACCCCGAGGGCGGCGACCATCTCGCGGTCCTGGGTGGCGGCCCGGATCAGGACACCCCAGCGGGTCCGGTGAAAGAGCAGCCAGAGCCCGAGCGCGACCAGCGGCCCGAGCGCGATCACCGCCAGATCGTACGAGGGGAAGAGCTGCCCCGCGATCGTCACCGAGCCGGCCAGGCCCGGGGCGGCGGGCCCGGTCTTGTTGTCGGCACCCCACAGATACCGCACGACGTCGGCGGCCACGAGCACGAGCGCGAAGGTCAGCAGGAGCTGGTAGAGCTCGGGGGCCCGGTACACGCGGCGCAGCAACAGGACCTCCACCAGCCCGCCCAGCAGCGCCACCAGGACCGCCGCGAGCAGGACCGCCGCGTAGAAGGCCACCGGCCCGCCGGGCAGGGCCCCGGCCAGGGAGTAGGTCAGGTAGGCGGCGAGCATGTAGAAGGAGCCGTGGGCGAAGTTGACGATGCGGGTGACGCCGAAGATGAGCGAGAGGCCGGAGGCGATGAGGAACAGAAACATCGCGTTGGCGAGCCCGCTCAGGAGCTGGACGAAGAGGAGGGACATGTCGGTCGGCCCCCTCACCCTGCCCTCTCCCCCACGGCGGGGGAGAGGGTCACCCACCCGACCCGGGCGAGGGTGGCCGTGGTGGCGGCTAGTTGGCGGGGCGGAGCTTCCTCGCCTCGTCCTCCGACGGCAGCACCTTCTCTCCCGAGACGTACTCGTGGTTCACCATGATGCCGACGCCCCGCTGCGGGTCGAGCTTCGTCGTCCCGACCCACGCGCCCATGGTGGACTGACCGTCCGCGGCCCGGAACATGATGGGGCCCATCGGGGTGTCGACCTTCAGCCCCTTGAAGGCGGCGACCAGCTTCGGGGTCTCGGTACCGCCCGCCTTCTTGATGGCCTCGGCGACCGACAGGTAGGTGATGTACCCGATGAGCGAGCCGAGCACCGGGGTCTTGTCGCCGCGCTTGATGTAGCGCGCCACCCACTCCGGGTGGCCGTGGGTCTTGACGTCGTACCAGGGGTAGCCGGTGACCAGCATGCCCTCGGGGGCCTCGAGCTTCAGCGGATCGATGTACTCGGGCTCGCCGAGCAGGATGCCGACCACAAACATCTTCTGGAACAGCCCGCGCTTGCCGGCCTCGCGCACGAAAGCCAGCCAGTCGCTGCCGAAGAGGGAGACGTAGAGCGCGTCGGGGTTCTGGTTCAGGATCGCGGTGACCAGCGGACCCGGCTCGATCTTGCCCAGGGTCGGCCAGTGCTCGCCCACGACCTGGGCCTCGGGCTTGAGCTCCTTGAGCCGGTCGCGGAAGGTCTCCCACGCGCGCTTGCCGTACTCGTAGTTGGGGCCGATCGTCGCCCACTTCACGTACTTCATCCTCCCGGCCTTCTCGGCCAGCATGCGTCCCTGCTCGTAGGTGTTGGGGCGCAGGCGCACTGCGTAGTCGTGGCCCTTGGACCAGGTCAGGGCCTCGGTCAGGGCCTCGGAGGCGTGGAACATGGTCCGGTTCTGCTTGGCCCAGTCCGAGACCGCGAGCCCCACGTTGGAGAGGAAGGTCCCGGTGATCATGACGACCCTGTCGGACTCGACCAGCTCCTGGGCGTGCTTGACCGCCTCCGCGGGCTGGCCCTTGTCGTCGCGGAAGAGCACCTCGAGCTTGCGCCCGAGCACGCCGCCCCGGGCGTTGATCTCCTCGACCGCCATCTCGACGCCCGCGCGGTACGGGCCGGTGAAGGGGGCGCCGATGCCGCTGTAGGTGTTGATGTCTCCGACCTTGATCGGGGCCTGGGCCGCGGCGGGGGCCGCCCCCAGGGCGAGCAGGAGCGCGGCCGCCGTGAGGGAAGCGAGACGTGGTGCGCGCATTGCGGAACCTCCTCGTGGTTCGGGTTGCTGCCCGGAGTAACGCCGAGCGCGGAGCCTGTCAAGCCGATTCTCCCCGCTTGACACGGAGCATAGCCGAGTGATTTCCTCTGGGGCAAGCGGAGATTGCCTTGGACGAAAGCCCGGAGACGAGGCAGCTCGTGGAGGCGGTGGCGGCGCGGCTGCGGGAGGCACGCCGCGCGCGGCGGCTCACCCTGCGCGCGCTCAGCGAGAAGACCGGGCTGTCCGAGCCCTTCCTGTCCCGCCTCGAGCGCGGGCGCGTGTCGACCTCGATCGCCAACCTGATCCTCATCACCCGCACCGTCGGCATCGACCTCGGGCAGCTGTTCCAGGACGCCGCCGGCACCACCGCCACCCAGCACTACGCGCTGGTGCGGGCGGCCGAGCGGCGGCCGCCCCAGGCGGTGCCGGCGACCGGCTACACCTATCAGCCCATGGCGGTCGGCTGGCCCGGGCAGCGCATGGACGCCTTCGTGCTCACCTTCCCGGTGAAGAACCGGGCCGACGTGCTCACCGCGCACGAGGGCGA
>DATIFV010000148.1:0-38726 GCA_035455085.1 Candidatus Methylomirabilota bacterium
CATCTCCTCGAGCGTGAGCTGGGGCGAGCCGGGCTCGACGCCGGGGGTCATGACCCCGCCGGTGGCGATGATCTTGATCACGTCGGCACCGGCCTTGAGCTGCTCCCGGACCGCCCGCCGCGCGTCGTCGGGGCCGTCCGCCTCGCGGGCGAGCCAGTGGCCGTGCCCGCCGGTCATGCACACCGGCCGCCCGGCCGCCACGATCCGCGGGCCGTCGATCAGGCGGTCCTGGATCGCGCGGCGGACCGCGATCTCCACGTACTCGCGTCCGCCCAGGTCGCGCACGGTGGTGACCCCCGCCTCCGCGGTCTGGCGGGCGCGCACCAGCGCCTTGATCGCGGTGGTGGCCAGCGGCTCCTCGCGCAGGGGCCGCACTGGATCGGCCTCTCCCCCGAGACACAGGTGCACGTGGCAGTTGATGAGCCCGGGCAGGAGGGTGTGGCCGGCCAGGTCCATCCGGCTCCCCCGTGGCGCCCGCGCGTCGTCGACCACCGCCGCGATCACGCGCTTCTCCACGACCACCGACCGCCCGCGCACCGGCTCCGCCCCGGTGCCGTCGATGATGCGCGCCCCGCTCAGCACCAGCGTGTCAGGACTGGACATGGGGCATCCCCGCCGACGTCGTGCGATGCGTTCGGGGCCAGCACGTGGAGAGGATCACGCGCCGCTAGAGCTTGAGGCGCGGGTCGAGCGTGTCGCGCAGCCCGTCGCCGAAGAGGTTGATGCCGAGCACGGTGATGAGGATCGCGAGACCCGGGAAGGTCGCCAGCCACCAGGCGGTGGACAGGTAGACCCGGCCGTCGGCGAGCATGCCGCCCCAGGTGGGTGTCGGCGGCTGCACCCCCAGGCCCAGGAAGGACAGGGCGGACTCGATCACGATCACACGCGCCATGTCGAGCGTGGCCACCACCAGCCACGGGGTGAACGTGTTCGGCAGCACGTGGCTCCGCAGCACGCGCCAGTGCCGGCTGCCGAGGGCCACCGCCGCGTGCACGTACTCGCGCTCGCGGATCGAGAGCACCTCCCCGCGCACCACCCGGGCGTAGACCACCCAGGACGACACGCCGATCACGATGATGATGTTGCGCAGGCTCGGCCCCAGGACCCCGATCACCGCGATCGCGAGCAGAATGAAGGGGAAGGCGAGCTGGATGTCGGCCAGGCGCATCAGGAAGTCGTCCGTGCGCCCACCGAAGTAGCCGGCCACGAGCCCGATCAGCATGCCGATCACGCCCGAGATCGCCACCGCGGCCAGCCCCACCACCAGCGCGATGCGCGAGCCGAAGATGATCCGGGCCAGGATGTCGCGCCCGAGGTGGTCGGTGCCGAGCGGATGCACGCGCCCCTGCTCGTCCTGCCAGCCCGGCTCCCGGAGGCGCTGACCGATGTCCTGCTCGAGCGGGTCGAACGCGGACACCAGGGGGGCGAACACCGCGGCGAGCATCACCGCCAGCACGACCAGCATGCCGAAGAGTGCGGTGCGGCGGCGCACCAGTCGGCGCAGCAGCGTCACCCACTCGCGGTCCGTCCACGGGCGCGGGGCGGCGAGCCCGACCACGTCGGGCGCGGCGGCGGAGGTGGAGGGCGGCGGGGCCGCGGCCATCAGCGGTACCGGATGCGCGGGTCGAGGTAGGTGTAGACCACGTCCACCAGGAAGTTGACGATGACGAAGGTGCTCGCGAGGAGGAACACCGCCGCCTGCACGACCGGGTAGTCGCGGTTGAAGATCGCCTGGACCGAGAGCCGGCCGACCCCCGGCCAGGCGAAGATCGTCTCGGTGATCACCGAGCCGCCGAGGAGCGTGCCCAGCTCGATCCCGACGATGGTGACGATGGGGATCGACGCGTTCTTGAGCGCGTGCTTCCACACCACCGGCGACTCCCCCACCCCCTTGGCACGCGCGGTGCGGATGTAGTCCTGGCCGAGCACCTCCAGCATCCCGGAGCGGGTGAGCCGGGTGATGCGGGCGGTGGTGAAGAGGCCGAGGGTGATCGCGGGCAGGATCAGGTGCTCGAGGCTCCCGCGGCCGGACGACGGCAGCCAGCTGAGCCGCACCGAGAAGACCAGGATCAGCATGATGCCGAGCCAGAAGGTCGGCATGGCCTGGCCGAGCAGCGCCACCACCGTCGAGACGTAGTCCACCGCGGTGTTGCGCCTCACCGCCGACACGATGCCGGCCGGGATGGCCAGGCACAGCGCGATCAGCAGCCCGGCCCCCGCCAGCTGAAAGGTCGCGGGCAGGCGCTCGAGCACCAGGTCCATCGCGGGCTCCCCGTGCCGCAGGGACTCGCCGAAGTCTCCGCGCACCGCGCCCTTCAGGAACCGGAGGTACTGCACCGCCACCGGATCGTCGAACCCCATCGCCCGCCGGAACTTGGCGATGTCCTCGGCGGTGGCGTCGGGCGGCAGCAGGAGCCCGGCCGGATCGCCGGTCAGGTGCAGGATGAGGAAGACCACCACCGAGACGCCGAAGAGCACGATCAGCGACTGCCAGAGGCGTCGCAGCAGGTACGACTTCACGGTCCCGCGCGCTCCAGCCGGGCGACCGCCTCGATGTGCGGGGTGTGGGGGAACATGTCCACCGGCTGCACCCACTCGAGCCGGTAGCCGCCGCGCACCAGCTCGCCCAGGTCGCGGGCCAGGGTGGTGGGATTGCAGGACACGTAGACGATGCGGCGCGCCCCGAGGCTCGCGAGGGCGTGCAGCGCCTTCGGATGGAACCCCGCGCGGGGGGGATCGGCGACCACCACCTCTGCGGTCACCCCCTTGGCGATCAGCGAGGGCAGCACGAAGCGGACCTCGCCGCACACAAAGGTGCAGTTGGTGATCCCGTTGGCCGCCGCGTTCACGCCCGCGTCGTCCACCGCGGCCTGAGCCACCTCGATCCCGTAGACCCATCGGGCGCGCCGGGCCAGGAGCAGGCTGATCGCGCCGGTGCCCGAGTAGAGGTCGTACACGGTCTCCCGCCCGGTCAGCTCCGCGGAGTCGACCACGAGCTCGAAGAGGCGCTCGGCCTGGCGGGTGTTGGTCTGGAAGAAGGAGTTGGCCGAGACCTGGAAGGTGAGCCCGGCCACGCGCTCGCGGATGTGGTCGCGGCCGCCGAGCAGGTGCTCCTCGACGCCGACCGCCACGCTCGCCTTCTTGGGGTTGACGTTCATCACCACGCTGGTGGTGCCGGTGTCGCGCGCCTGCAGGCGCTGGGCCAGTGGGGCCAGCTCCGAGACCGCAGGAGCGGAGGTCACCACGTTGGTCATCAGCTCGCCGGTGTGCTTGCCCTCGCGCAGCATGAGGAATCGGAGGAGCCCCTCACCGCTGTCCTGCTCGTAGACGGTCAGCCCCCGCTCGATGAAGAAGGCGCGCGCCTCGCCGAGGAGCGCGTTCATGCGGTCCGACTGCAGCAGGCACCGCTCGATGTCGAGCACCGAGTCGTACCGCTCGGTCTCGTGCAGACCCACCGCCAGCGGCGCCGCCGCGCTCCGCGCCACCGTGAACTCCATCTTGTTGCGATACCCGAAGGTCTCCTCGGCCCCGATGATGGGCCGGATCTCCACCCCGGTGAGCCCGCCGAGGCGTGCGAGCGCGTCCACCACCTGCTTGGCCTTGAAGGCGAGCTGGGCCGGATAGGCCAGGTGCTGCAGACGGCAGCCGCCGCACCGCCCGAAGTAGGGGCAGGGCGCCGCCACGCGATGGGGGGAAGGCTGCTCCACCGCGTCGATGACCCCGCGCCCGAAGCGCGAGCGCACCTGCACGAGACGGACGCGCAGACGGTCGCCGGGCAGGCCGCCCGGCACGAAGACCACGTAGCCATCGGCCCGTCCGACGCCCTCGCCGCCGAAGGCCAGGTCGTCGATCGTCAGGGACAGAATCTCCCCGCGCTTGGGTCGGGGCATGGTAGCGACACTATAAATGTCGGTCGGATCGGAGTCAATTTGCCCCGGGCGCGCCCGCGCCCTGGTCTTCTAAGGTGGCGAGGAGATATCCCGTCAAGTATCATGGAGCCACGATGGGCTCGCCGCGCTCCTCGTATCCCGTCCGGGTGGGCACGATGCTGACCGCCGCCCTGCCCGCCCTCGAGGAGCGGCTCCTGGCCGAGCGTATCCGCCAGGGCTGGCGCGGAGCCGTCGGTTCCGAGCTGGCCCACCGCACCCGGCCCGGCGAGCTGCGGGCGGGCACGCTCACGGTGATGGCCGACAACTCACCGTGGCTCCAAGAGCTCTCCATGCGATCCGGGGAAGTCCTCGACGCGGTCCGCGCCCGCTTCGGCCCGACCGTCACCGCGCTGCGTCCGATCCTGGCCGGCCCCCTCGCGGCGCCTTCGCTCCCCCCGCCGCGGCGCGGGGCGGCAGCCGTCGCCCCGCGGCTCGACGCCGACGAGCTCGCCCTGGTGGAAGGCGCGGTCGCGCCGGTACGCGACGAGGCGCTCGCCGCCACCGTCCGGCGGGTGGTCGCCAAGAGCCTGGTCGCCCGCCGCGGCCGGGCCCTCGCGGGCCTGCTGGTCGGGCTCGGGGCGCTCGCCGGCTCCCTCGCGGGCTGCGCGACCGTCCGCGGAGGGCAGGCCGAATCGGAGCCCGCGATCAAGACGGTCACCCTGTCCCCGAGCCGGCGGGCCATCAACGCGCAGGGCGAGGCCTACGATCACTACGTGATGGCCCAGATGGAGGCGCGCGCCGGGCGCATGCCCCAGGCCATCGCGCAGCTGCGCGAGGCGATCAAGCTCGACCCCAACACCGCGCTCCTGTGGATCCAGCTCTCCCAGTGGCTGATCCGCACCAACGACCCGGCCGGCGCCTTCACCGCCGCGCAGAAGGCCATCGCGCTCGATCCCACCAACTCGGGCGCCCACATGACCCTGGCCGATCTCTACAAGCGCCAGCGCAAGCTTCCGGAAGCGGAGGCCGCGCTGGAGCGTGCGGTCGCGCTGGACCCGAAGACCCCGGACGGATACCTGGCGCTCGCCCAGCTCCACTTCGAGCAGAAGAACTACGACAAGGCGCGCGCGGTGCTCGGGCGGCTGGTCGCGGCGCGGCCCAACCTGTCGCAGGGCTATTACCTGCTGGGCCGCATCGGCATCGAGAACGAGCAGTGGGAGGAGGCCCGCACCAACCTCCGGCGCGCGGTCGAGCTGGATCCGGACCACGACGGCGCCTGGTCGGCCCTCGGCTTCGTCTTCGAGGCGCAGAACAAGCTCGACGAGGCGGTGGGCGTCTACAAGGAGGCGCTCCAGGCCAACCCCGAGAACACCGCGTTCGTGGAGCGGTTGGGGGACCTCCTGGTGAAGCTCGGGCGCTACGGCGAGGCCCAGAGCGAGATCGAGGCGCTGACCGACTCGCTGCCGCGCGACCCGCGGGTGTGGCTGAAGCTCGGGGCGATCCGCTACGAGCAGAAGCAGTACGACAAGGCGGTCGCCGCCTTCCGCCAGGCCGTCGCCCTCGAGCCCGGCAACATGCGCACGCGCTACTACCTGGCCACCGCGCTGATGGACGCCGGCCTCGACGACGAGGCGCGCGGCGAGCTCGAGAAGATCCTGCAGGCGGATCCGCGCTCGGTGGACGCGCGGGTCCAGCTCGGCTTCCTCCACGGGCGCGCCAAGCGCTACGACGAGGCGGTCGCCGCGCTGCACGAGGCGGTCAACCTCGAGCCCAAGCGGCCGGAGCTGTTCCTCTACCTCGGCACCGCGCTCCAGCGCGCCAACCAGTACGACCGCGCCGCCGCGGTGCTGCGGGAAGGGCTCTCGCTGGACGACAAGAACAAGGACCTGCACTTCCAGCTCGGAGTGGTCCTGGAGAAGCAGCAGCGCTTCGACGACGCGATCGGCTCCTTCCGCCGCGTGCTCGCCCTCGATCCCAAGCACGCCGAGTCGTACAACTACATCGGCTACATGTACGCGGAGCGGGGCACGAACCTGACCGAGGCGATCCAGCTCATCCAGCAGGCGCTCGCCCTGGAGCCGGAGAACGGCTACTTCATCGACAGCCTCGGCTGGGCCTACTACCAGCAGGGCCGGTACCCCGAGGCCCTCCGCGAGCTGAAGCGCGCGGTGAGCCTCGCCAAGGAAGACCCGGTGCTCTACGACCACCTCGGCGACGCCTACCTCAAGAACAACCTCGCCAACGAGGCGGTCGAGGCGTGGGAGAAGTCGCTCCAGGTCGATCCGAACGCTCCCACCGCCGGCCAGGTGCGGAACAAGATCCGGGACGTGCGGGAGAACCAGCTCCGGGTCAAGGGTGCTCCGCCCAAGGCCGAGCAGAAGTAGCCGGCTCCGGCCGGCCGGCGCCCTCCTGCTGGCCGCCGTCCTGTCCGGCTGCGCCACCGTGACGCCGCCGCCCGCTCCGGTCGACGAGGCCGCCCGGGCCGCGCTCGCCCGCATCGAGCAGTATCGCCGGGCCCTGGTCGACCTCCGATCGCTCGCCGACATCACCATCCGGCGCAACGGCCGCGCCCAGCGCCTCACCGGCGTCATGCTGCTGCGGAGCGAGCCGGCCGCCCTTCGCTTCGAGGCCCTGTCCCCCTTCGGTACTCCGGTGCTGCTCGTGGCGGGGGACCCGCAGAGCGTCACCCTATGGGAGGTTCTCGACAACCGGGCCTACATCGCGCCGGCCGCCCCGGAGGCGAACCGCCGCTGGCTCGGCCTGGCCCTCGGCGGCGAGGATCTCGTCGCGCTGCTGTCGGCCCGGGCCCGGCCGCTCCCCGAGCCGACCCGGGTGGAGCTGGTGGCCCCGGATGCCCTCGGCCCGTCGCTCCGGCTCACCGGGCGCGACGTCGAGCAGCGGATCTGGTTCGAGCCCGAGAGCGGACAGGCCCGGCAGGTCGAGTGGACGGGCAAGAATCCGGCGCGGGTGATGTTCACCCCGACCCCACCCGAGGCCCCGCCGGCCGGGTTGCGGCTCGAGACACCGGACGGGGCGCTGCGGGTCTCGATCGCGTACCGCGACCCCCGGATGAACACCGGGCTCGACCCCGAGCTGCTGCGGCTGACTGTCCCGGAACACGTTAGAATTCAAGACTTCCGTTGACACTTCGTCGTGGCGCGTGGTAGCCTACGCTGCCGTGTCGAAGCGGTCGCAGGGTAGCCGGGAGGCGGTGGCGCTTCGCGCCTCCGCCAAGGTCAACCTGGCTCTCGAGGTGCTTGGAAAGCGGGGCGACGGCTATCACGAGATCGCGACGGTGCTGCAGGCGGTCGATCTCTTCGACCGCATGAGGCTGGAAGCGGCCGACACCCTGTCGTTACACACGGATGATCCCGACTTGCCCACCGACGACGGCAACCTGGTGATGCGCGCCGCCCGACTGCTCCAGAAGTCCGCGGGAACCGGGGCCGGAGCCCGGATCCGCCTCACCAAGCGGATCCCGGTGGCGGCGGGGCTGGGCGGCGGCTCGAGCGATGCCGCGGCCACCCTCTGGGGCCTCAACCGCCTCTGGCGGCTGCGCTGGCCGAGGGCACGGCTGCAGGAGCTCGCGGTGGAGTTGGGCATGGACGTCCCCTTCTTCCTGGGAGCGGGCCGGGCGGTCGCGACGGGGCGGGGCGAGCGGCTGACCGCGCTGCCCGGCGGTGGCGGTTACGCCCTGGTGCTGGTGAACCCCCGGGTGCCGCTGTCCACCCGCGAGGTGTACGCGCGAGTCCCCGCGGGCTGGCGGGCGGAGCCCACCGGCACCGCCCGGGTGATCGAGGCGCTGCGGGCGCGGAACGCGGGCAAGCTGGCCGCGGCCCTGACCAACAACCTCGAGGCCGTCGTCGAACCGATGCTGCCGGTGATCGCGCGCATGAAGGCCGCGCTGCTGGCCGCCGGCGCGCTCGGCGCCATCATGTCGGGGAGCGGCCCGACCGTGTTCGGCATGGCGCGGTCCCTCGACCACGCGCGGCAGATCCGGACGCGGGTGAGCCGGGCCGGCTGGGCCTGCTGGGCCGTCCGCACGAACTCCGGCCCGGCCATCCGGGCGAATGGATGAGGACGGCTGGACGATGAAGGTCGCCATCCGGGTGTCCGCGGCCTGGGGGAGTGCGGGGGCCATCCGGGTGTCCGCGGCCTGGGGGAGTGCGGGGGCCATTTCGGGGCCCCCGCAGCTGAATGAGTCTGAAGGATTCTTGGGGCGTCGTTCAGTGGCAGGACCCGGGGCTTTGGACCCCGCGATGGAGGTTCGATTCCTCCCGCCCCAGCCACGCCTCGCACAGGAGACGGCATGTACGAGCTGAAGCTCTTCTCGGGCAACGCGAACCGGCCGCTGGCGGAGGAGATCGCCAAGACGCTTCACCTGCCGCTGGGCGACGCGGATGTCTCGCGCTTCTCGGACGGCGAGGTGTACGTGCAGATCAACGAGAACGTCCGTGGCCAGGACATCTTCGTGATCCAGCCCACCTGCCCACCGGTCAACGACCATCTGATGGAGCTGCTCGTGATGATCGACGCGTTCAAGCGCGCTTCCGCCCGGCGCATCACCGCGGTGCTGCCCTACTACGGCTACGGGCGCCAGGACCGCAAGGTGCAGGGGCGAATGCCGATCACGGCCAAGCTCGTGGCCGATCTCCTCACCGCGGCCGGCACCCAGCGGCTGCTCGCGGTGGACCTGCACGCCGGGCAGATCCAGGGCTTCTTCGACATCCCGGTGGATCACCTCTTCGCGGCGCCCCCGGTGATCATCGACTACCTGGCGAAGAAGGGCCTGAAAGATCCCGTCCTGGTCTCCCCCGACGCGGGAGGCGTGGAGCGGGCGCGGGCCCTCGCCAAGCGGCTCAGGGCCGGACTCGCCATCATCGACAAGCGGCGCGAGGGCAACAACGTGGCGGTGTTCATGCACCTGATCGGCGACGTCAAGGACAAGGACGTGGTGATCGCGGACGACATGATCGACACCGCAGGGACCCTGATCCAGGCGGTGGAGGCCCTCCGGCGGGAGGGCGCGCGGCGCATCCTCGCCTGTGCGGTGCACGGCGTCCTGTCCGGGCCGGCGATCAGCCGGATCAAGGAGTCGGTTCTCGAGGAAGTCATCATCACGAACACGATCCCGTTGGCGCCGGAGAAGCAGCTGTCCAAGATCCGCGTCCTCTCGGTCGCCCCGCTGCTCGCGGAGGCGATCCGTCGCATCCACGACGAGGAGTCGGTCTCGACCCTCTTCGTGTAAGGCATACTTCGATCGAGACGAGCGAACACAAAGGAGCAGACAGTCATGGAAATGCGTGAGCTGACCATCCGGAAGCGCGAGGGCGTCGGCAAGGGGCCCGCGAAGCGCCTGCGCCGGGCCGGACAGGTGCCCGCCACCCTCTACGGAGGCGCGAGCCCGGTGAACGTGGCGGTAGCCCCCTCCGACGTGCTGCGGCTGATCCACGGCCACGAGGGCAGCACCCAGCTGTTCCGGGTGACCTTCGACGGGACCAAGGACTCCAAGATGGCGATCATCCGGGACATGCAGTTCGATCCGGTCTCGGAGAACCTCATCCACGTGGACCTGCAGGAGGTCGCGATGGACCGCGCGATCCAGGTCAACGTCGCGGTGCACGCGGTGGGCGAGGCGGTGGGCGTGAAAGAGACGCAGGGCATCCTCGAGATGGTGCTCCGCGAGGTGCGGGTGTCGGTCCTGCCCGGCAACATCCCGGCGTTCCTGGAGGCCGACGTCACCAACCTGGCGATCCACGACGTGCTCACCGTCAAGGACCTCAGGGTCCCGGAGGGGGTGCGGGTCCTCAACGATCCCAACCAGGCGGTGGTGACGGTAGCTCCGCCGGCGGCCGAGGAGGTCGCGGTGGCCGCGGCCCCCACGGAAGCGGTGGCGGCCGAGCCGGAGGTGCTCACCGAGCGCAAGCCCAAGGAGGAAGCGGCCGAGGCCGAGGGCAAGGGCGGCGAGAAGAAGAAGTAGGTGGCCCAGGGCGTCCTCGGCCTGGGGAACCCGGGCCCGGAATACCGCAACACCCGCCACAACGTGGGCCAGCGCGTCGTCGACGCGCTGGCCCGCCGCATTCATGCCCGCTTCGAGCGGGAGGGTGGTCACGCGGTGGCGCGCGGGCGCTGGCAGGGCGAGCCGCTGTACCTTATCAAGCTGGGCAGCTTCATGAACGTGTCCGGCCCCCCGATGGCGCGCCTGTCCCGCAAGCTGCACCTCGGACCCGCCGATCTCATCGTCGTCTTCGACGACCTGGATCTGCCGCTCGGCACGGTGCGGGTCCGTCTCAAGGGCAGCGCGGGCGGCCACAACGGGGTGCGCTCGCTCATCGAGGCGCTCGGCACCGACGTCATTCGCCGCGTGAAGGTGGGCATCGGGCGTCCCGGGCGCCCCGGGGAGGGCCGGGAGCGCGTGTCCGACCACGTCCTCTCCCCTTTCCTGCCCGAGGAGCACGACGCGATCGCCGCGGCCTGCGATGAGGCGGTGGAGCGGACGCTGGCGCTCGTGGAGAGCCGGTGAGGACCGGGCACCCGTGAGTGCCGCGTTCGCGCTGTCCGCCGGCGTCGGCGGGCTCGAGTGGCCGGAGGTGCTGGCCCTGCTCGCGGGCGAGGCGCGCACCCCGATGGGCCGGGAGCTCGCCGCGGCCACGGTCCCCTCGACCGACGCCGCCGCGATCCGGCGGGCGCTGGACGAGACCCGCCAGGCCCGGGCCGCGATGGGACAGACCGGCGCTCCGCCCTGGGAGGGCATCCCCGACGTGCGGGCCACGCTCGAGACCGCGCGGGTGCCGGGGACGGTGGCGGAGGCCGCCGACCTCGCGGCCCTGATCCCGCTGCTCGAGGCGACGGGGCGGCTCGCCGCCTACGGACGGGCCGTCCAGCCGGTGGCGCCCGATCTCGCCCAGGCCCTCTCCGCCTTCCCACGCCCGACCGAGCTGGCCGACCTGCTCCGGCGCTCGCTCGACGCCGACGGCCAGGTCCGTGACGAGGCCTCACCAGCCCTGCGACGGCTGCGCCAGCGCGTCCGGGACCTGCGGCGCGACGTCGTCAAGCGGCTCGAGGCGTACTTCACCGCGCCCGGCGCCGACGCCACCTTCCAGGAGCGCTACGTCACCGTCCGTCACGGCCGCTACGTGCTGCCGGTCCGGGCGGAGGCGAAGGGGCGCCTGCGCGGGATCGTCCACGATCGCTCGCAGAGCGGCGCCACCCTCTTCGTGGAACCGGAGGCGGCGGTGGAGGCGAACAACGACCTGGTCCAGGTGGTCCGCGAGGAGGAGGCGGAGGTCCTGCGCATCCTCGCCGCGCTGACCGACCGGGTGCGGGCCGCGCTGCCGGAGCTGGACGCGCTCGTGGCCGGCATCGGAACGCTCGACCTCGTCTTCGCCCGCGGGGCCCTCGCCGAGCGCATGGAGGCGGTGGAGCCCGTGATCGGCGAGGAGCGCGAGGTCGTCCTGCCCGGAGCGCGCAACCCCCTCCTCCTCGCCCAATCCTGGCGTGCTTCAGCTGCAGTGGCAGGGCGAGGTGCAGCCGAAGGCGAGCCGAGCGGATATGCGGCAGGGCGAGGTGCAGCCGAAGGCGAGCCGAGCGGATATGTGGTCCCCATGGACATCGAGGTCCCGGCCGACCGTCCGTTGCTCGTGATCACCGGCCCCAACGCGGGGGGCAAGACGGTGGCGCTCAAGACCCTGGGCCTGCTCGCGCTGATGGCGCAGTCGGGCTGCCACGTGCCCGCGCGCGAGGGGGCGCGGCTGCCCGTCTTCTCGCAGTGCTTCGCGATCGTGGGTGACGAGCAGAGCGTGGCCGAGAACCTCTCGACCTTCTCCGCCTTCGTCAAGCAGCTGCGGGGCGTGCTGGAGCACGTGGACGCCCGGTCGCTCGTGCTCCTCGACGAGCTCGGCGCGGGCACCGATCCCGACGACGGGGCGGCCCTGGCCCAGGCCGTGCTCGAGGCCCTGGCCGAGCGGGGGGCGGTGGTCGTGGCCTCCACCCACCTCGAGCCCCTCAAGGGCTTCGCCTCCACGCATCCGCGGGCCCGCAACGCTTCGGTGGAATTCGATCCCGAGCGGCTCGCCCCCACGTTCCGCCTCGTCTACGACCGCCCGGGCCAGAGCTACGCTCTGGCCATCGGGGCCCGCCTCGGCCTGCCGCCGGCGCTGATCGATCGCGCCCACGCGCATCGCTCAACCCAGCAGCGGCGGCTCCAGGAGCTCCTGGCCCGCCTCGACGACCGGGACCGCCGGGACGCCGAGCGCACCGCCGCGCTCGAGCGGCGCGAGGCGGAGAGCGCGGGGCTCCTGGCCCGCGCCCAGCAGGAGCTCGAGACGGCACGGGCGAGCGCGCGGGAGACCCTCGCGCGGGCCAAGGCGGAGGCGCAGCGCCTCGTGGTCGAGGTGCGCCGTCAGGTCAACGAGGAGTGGGACCGGCTCAAGCGCGCGGACAAGAGCCGGCCGGAGCTGGAGCGCGCGCGCCGGCGCCTGGCGGACACCGCGCAGAAGGTGGAGCAGGCCGCGGGGGCCGCCGCCCCCGCGCCCGAGGCCGCAGGGTCGGTGGCCGCGGGCGACCGCGTCGAGATCCCGCATCTCGGCCTCCGGGGATCGGTGCTCCAGCTCGACGAGACCACCGCGTCGGTGCAGGCGGGCGCGGTCACCGTGAAGGTGCCGGTGCAGGCGCTGCGCGTCGTGCAGCGCGGCCCCACCGGCACTGCCGGCTCGGCCCCTCCGGCCCTCTCCCCCAAGGGGGGGAGGGCCGGGGTGAGGGGGCGCATCAGCACGCCCGGCAAGGGCGCGGTGCCAGTGGAGATGAATATCATCGGACGCACTACCGATGAGGCCCGTGATCTGCTAGAAAAGTATCTCGACGATGCATTCCTGGCGGGGCTCACGTCGGTTCGTATCATCCATGGCAAGGGCACGGGGGCCCTGCGCCGGGCGGTCGAGGAAGTGCTGAGCGCCCACCCCCTCGTGGCCGAGCATCGCCCGGGCGCGCCCTCGGAGGGCGGCGGCGGCGCCACCGTCGCGACGCTCACCCAGGGCTGAGGCGACGACCCCCATGCCCGGCGGCTTCTCCCCGCAGCTCCTCGACGAGATCCGCTCCCGGGCCGACATCGTCGAGATCGTCGGCCAGTTCGTGAAGCTCAAGCGCGCGGGGGAGAACTGGAAGGGGCTCTGCCCCTTCCACACCGAGAAGACCCCCTCCTTCACCGTGAACCCGAAGCGGAACATCTACCACTGCTTCGGATGCGGGACGGGCGGGGACGTCTTCAGCTTCCTCATGCGTCAGGACCGGGTGGCCTTCCCGGAGGCGGTGCGCGCGCTGGCCGAGCGCGCCGGCGTCGCCCTGCCCGAGGCGTCCCCGCGTGCCGCCACGGCCGAGGACAAGCTCGAGGCGCTGCGGCGCGTGATGGCGCAGGCCGCCCAGTTCTACAGCCAGGCGCTCTGGGAGCGCGGCGGCGAGAAGGCCCGCGCCTATCTCGAGCAGCGCGGCGTGGATCCGGAAATGGCCCGGCACTTCGGGCTCGGCTACGCGCCCGAGAGCTGGAACGCGCTGCTCGGCGTCATGGGCCGCCAGGGCATCGGGGAGGACACGCTGGTGCAGGCCGGGCTCGCGCTCGCCCGGCAGAACGGGCCCGGCTTCTACGACCGCTTCCGGGGACGACTCCTGTTCCCGATCCGCGACGTGCAGGGCCGCGTGGTGGCCTTCGGCGGCCGCGCCCTCTCGGGCGAGGAGCCGAAGTACCTCAACTCGCCCGAGACCCCGCTCTACGTCAAGGGCCAGACGCTCTACGCCCTCGACGTGGCCAAGACCACGATCCGGGAGCGGGGCCGCGTCATCATCGTCGAGGGCTACCTCGACTGCCTGATGGCCCACCAGCACGGCTTCGGGGAGGCGGTGGCCGCCCTCGGCACCGCCTTCACGGCCGCCCAGCTCGGTCTGCTGCGCCGCTATGCCGACGAGGTGGTGGCGCTCTTCGATGCCGACCTGGCCGGTCAGAAGGCCTCGACGCGGCTCGAGGAGATGATGAACGACGTCATGGATCTGCAGAACCTGGGCTGGTCCGTGGCCCGCACCGGCAGCTTCGAGAAGGCGGGGCACCTGCCGATCCGGGTGGCGCTGCTGCCGCCCGGCCACGACCCCGACAGCCTGCTGCGCGCCGAGGGCGCCGCCGCGCTCACCGCGCGCCTGGACTCGGCGCGGCCGCTCCTCTCCTTCGTGCTGGAGCGGGCGCTCGCCGAGGAGGACCTGACCACGGCCCGGGGCCGGGCCAACGCCCACGCGCGGGTGGCCCTGATCCTCTCCAAGGTGGCCAACGCCGAGGAGGCCACCGCGCTGGCCCGCGAGGCGTCCCGGCGACTCGGGGTCGACTCCACCCAGCTGTGGATCGAGGCCCAGCAGCTGCAGGGGGCCCGCGCCAGGAGGCGGCGACCCGAGCCGCTCGCGGCATCCGGACCGGGAACGGGAGAATCGGACTCCTGGCCGCCCCCCGTCCCCTTCGAGCGGGATCTCGTGGCCCTCCTTTTGCAGGTCGACGAGGCCCGGGGGGAGCTCCTGCCCCTCCTCGCCGAGGAGGATCTGGTCCACCCGGGCCTGCGCCTGGTGCTGGCCGCCCTGCGGCGGACGCCGGGCGGCGCGGCCGAGGCCCTGATGGTCGAGCTCGAGGGGGACCGCGAGCGGGCCCTGCTGGCGGGCCTGCTGGTGGAGGAGCGTCAGTGGGGCGATACACATAGTCACGTGGCGGAGCTAAAGAGGCGGTACCATATCCGGCATCGAAAAGACCGGGTGCGCCAGGTGACGCGAGCCATCGTCGAGGCCCAGGCTTCCGGCGACCCGGCGTTGCCCGCGCTCGAGGACGAGCTGCGAGAGCTACAGCGTGACCTGCAACGAGAGGCGGAGGCCGTCAGGGAGTTGGCCCTGGCGCGCCCGGGGTTGCCGAGCCAGCGGCCGGTGAGCCCCCAGCGCCAGGCGAACACACCCTAACCCCAGGAGAACGGTGAGGATGGCGGACGAATCACGGGCCGTGGAAGAGCCGAAGATCGAGGAGCTGGACAAGCTCATCGCCAAGGGAAAGCAGAAGGGCTTTCTCACCTACGATGAAGTGAACGACGCTCTCCCCTCCGACCTCGTCACCCTGGACCAGCTCGACGACATCATGCTGATGTTCGGCTCGATGGACATCGAGCTGGTCGATTCGACCAAGGCGGTGCGCCTGCCCTCCGAGATGGCGGCGCAGGCCGCCGACCCCGAGCCCGACGACGACGAGCCCGAGCCGCGCCGCATCGATCTGACCCCGGGGCCGGTCGGCCGCACCGAGGACCCGGTCCGCCTCTACCTGCGCGAGATGGGCAAGGTGGCGCTCCTCACCCGCGAGGGCGAGATCACCCTGGCCAAGCGCATCGAGGAGGGCAAGGACGAGGCCACCGCCGCGATCCTCTCCACGAGCCTCGCGGTCGAGAAGATCCGGGCCCTCCGCGAGGAGCTGCGCCAGGACATCATCCCGATCAAGGACGTGGTGGATTTTCCCGAGGAGGAGTCCACCGAGGAGAAGGAGGCGGCGCTGCGCCGCTCGGTGATCCGGGAGCTGGGCAACGTGGACCGGTTCCTGCGGGAGCGCGAGCGGCTGACCCATCGCTGGCGCCGCCTCAAGGCCAAGAGCGGCGGGCGGAGGCGGGGCAAGGCCGAGCCGGCGTGGTAGAAGATCGAGGCGCAGGCCGAAGCCAGGAAGCACAAGGTCCTCTCGATCCTCCGCGGGCTCAACCTCCAGCAGTCCCTCCTCGATCTGTGGGGCAACGACCTCAAGAAGCTCGTCGAGAAGATCCACCGGGCCGAGCGCGAGATCGCGCTCTGGTCCGACGGCAAGCGGCCCGCTCCCACCGCGGTGGACGCGTTCCTGTCCTCGCTGGCCGACGACGACCGGGACGACGGCGACCGCGACCTCTACCAGAAGGCGGCGGCCAAGCACCCCTCGATCAAGGAGCGGCTGGTCTGGGTGGCCCAGCAGAAGATCAGGCGGGCCGAGGAGCTGGCCGACGCACGGGCCGACGAGCTCAAGAACATCGTCAAGGTCATCAAGCAGGGCGAGGCCAAGGCGGCCCGGGCCAAGAAGGAGATGGTCGAGGCCAACCTGCGCCTGGTCATCTCCATCGCCAAGAAGTACACGAACCGGGGCCTGCAGTTCCTGGATCTCATCCAGGAGGGCAACATCGGCCTGATGAAGGCGGTGGACAAGTTCGAGTACCGCCGCGGGTACAAGTTCTCCACCTACGCGACCTGGTGGATCCGGCAGGCGATCACCCGCGCGATCGCGGACCAGGCGCGCACCATCCGGATCCCGGTGCACATGATCGAGACGATCAACAAGCTCATCCGGACGTCCCGGCAGCTCGTGCAGGAGCTCGGGCGCGAGCCCACCCCGGAGGAGATCGCGGTGAAGATGGAGGTCCCGGTGGACAAGGTCCGGAAGGTCCTCAAGATCGCCCAGGAGCCCATCTCGCTCGAGACGCCGATCGGCGAGGAGGAGGACAGCCACCTGGGCGACTTCATCGAGGACAAGCAGGTGGGCTCGCCGGTCGAGAGCATGATCGGGCTCAGCCTGCGGGAGCAGACCAACCGGGTTCTCAACTCCCTCACACCCCGGGAGGAGAAGGTCCTCCGCCTGCGCTTCGGACTGTCGGACGGCTGCGAGCACACACTGGAGGAGGTCGGCCAGGACTTCGCGGTGACCCGCGAGCGCATCCGGCAGATCGAGGCCAAGGCGCTACGCAAGCTGCGGCATCCGTCGCGCTCCAAGAAGCTGCGGAGCTTCCTCGAGTCGTGAGCCGCGGTGCCTGTCCCTCTCCCGCGGGGGGAGAGGCAAGAGGGAGGAGCGCCGGGGTGGTATGATGGCCGTCGGGCCCATAGCTCAATTGGCAGAGCCCCCGGCTCATAACCGGTCCGGTCTTGGTTCGAGTCCAAGTGGGCCCACCAAAATATGGATCAGACGCTCCATACTCTGATCGGGCTGCAGGCGATCGACTCGCGCATCAACGCCCTCGAGGCGGACGCGGCGCGTCTACCCAGGGAGATCGCGGCCATCCACGCTGCGGTCGAGGACGCGCAGAAGCAGGTCGACCAGGCCAAGGCCCGCCTCGACACCGCCCGCAAGGCGCAGCGCGCCAAGGAGAAGGACCTGGAGGTCGTGCAGGCCAAGCGGAGCAAGACCGAGGGCCGCCTGTACGAGGTCAAGACCAACAAGGAGTACTCCGCGGTCCTGATCGAGATCGAGGAGATCAAGCAGGAGAAGGCCCGGATGGAGGAGGAGGTCCTGGTGCTGATGGAGTCGCAGGAGCGGCTGACCGGCGACATCCGCGAGGCGGAGGCGCGCCTCAAGCAGCGCGAGGCCGAGGGGCGGACCCAGGAAGCCGCCGCCCGGGAGCAGCTGCGCGGGGTCGAGGTGGACCTGGCCGCCGCGCGCACCGAGCGCAAGGAGCTGGCGGGCCGGCTCCCCGGGCCCATCCTGGCCGACTACGACCGCATCCTGCGGGCCCGCGGCGGGGTCGCGCTGGTGCCGGTGGCCAAGCCCAACTTCTGTGGCGCCTGCCGGATGACCATCACGCCCCAGCGCCTGCAGGAGCTCCGCGCGCAGACCTCCGTGATCCCCTGCGAGTCCTGCGGCCGCTACCTCTACTGGCCGTCCTAGCCTCGCCCCTCACCGCGCCGGTGAGGGATGCCCGATGACCGCGACCTCCCCGCTCGTCATGTACACGGACGGAGCCTGCTCGGGCAACCCCGGGCCGGGCGGCTGGGGCGTGATCCTGATCGAGGAGGGCCGGGAGCGCGAGCTGTGGGGCGGCGAGCGCTCGACCACGAACCAGCGCATGGAGCTGACCGCGCCGCTCGAGGGCCTGCGCTCGCTCGCGGGCCGGCGCCGCGTCACCATCCACAGTGACAGCGCGTACGTGATCAACTGCTTCCGCGACCGCTGGTACGACCGCTGGCGCAGGAACGGCTGGATCAACGCCCAGAAGAAGCCGGTGGAGAACCGCGACCTCTGGGAAGCGCTGATCGCCGAGGTGGAGCGCCACGACGTGACCTGGCAGAAGGTCGCCGGCCACAGCGGCGACCCCCTGAACGACCGCGCCGACGCCCTCGCCCGCGCCGCCATCCCCCGTTGGCCTATCCCATGAAGAGGCCGCCGTTGGGGGAGAGCCACTGGCCCGTGAAGTAGGAGGCCTCGTCGGAGGCCAGGAAGAGGGCGGTGGCCGCGATCTCCTCCGGCTCGCCCCAGCGTCCGAGCGGGGTGCGGCTGATCACCACGCGCTGCATCACCGGCGACGTCGGCTTCGTCATCGGCGTGTCGATGTAGCCGGGGCAGATCGCGTTGACCCGGATGCCGCGGGAGGCGACCTCGCGTGCGACCGCGCGGGTGAAGGCCAGGATGCCGCCCTTGGCCGCGCTGTAGTGCGGCGAGGTCTCGAGCCCCATGAGCGCGGCCACGCTCGACATGTTGATGATGACCCCGCGATTGCGCCGGGCCATCAGCCGGAGGGCCTCGCGGGTGCAGAAGAAGGTGCCGTTCAGGTGCACGCCGATCATCCGGTGCCAGGCCTCGTCGGACATGTCCTGGGTGAGGTCCCAGTGGGTGCTCACCGGCCCGCCCGCCATCAGCTCGCCGACGCGCGCCTCCGACCGCGCGCGGATCCGCTCCCGGTCACCGGGGGCTCCTTCGGCGATCCCCGCGTTGTTCACCAGGATATCGAGCGCGCCGAACCCCCGGTCGACCTCCGCGAACAGCCGCTTCACCTGCCCCGAGTCGGCGACGTCGGCCGGGAGCGCGCGCCCCCGGGCCGCCTCGCTCCCCGCCGCGATCGCCTCGACCGTCTCCCGGGCCGCCTCCGGCCTGACGTCGTTGACGATCACCCGCGCCCCCTCCTGGGCGAAGCGCAGCGCGATGGCCCGGCCGATACCGGAGCCGCCGCCGGTGACCAATGCCACGCGATCCTTGAGGCGCATGCTTACCTCCCCGTGCCGTCCATCGGATTGCCTCCTCGTGGCGGTTGTCGCGGGGGAACGCTACGTCGCCCCGAGTGCCGAGTCAAGGTGACCACGCCCTCCCCTCACCCTGCCCTGTCCCCTGAGGGGAGAGGTAGAATCGGACCCTTTCCCTCGTGGAAGATCGAGAAAGCACTGCCGCGGAGTGTCACCTCGGGAAGCTCTTATTCTTGCCGGAGCGCGGAGGGACGCGTGCTAAGACGAAGCTATGCTGATCGATCACCAGACGCACCGCGAGCACGAGGAGCACACCGGGCCGCGCGAGGGCGAGCGCCCGCGCGAGCACGACACGCAGATGAGACTGCCGGTCCTGGACGAGCCGGCGTGGCTCGAGGGCGATCTCGACGAGGACATGGCCGCGCCGCCGGACTCGACCCTGCGCGGCATGTGGATCGGAATCGCGGCCGCCGCGCTCACCTTCGTGCTCGTCTTCGCGATCCCGCAGTGGCTCGGCTGGTACGACATCCCGGCGCCGAGCGCCAAGCGGGAGGTGACCCCGGAGTCGGTCGTCTCCACCGTGACCGCGCGGCCCTCGGGTCCCGCCGTCGTGGAGACGGGGCCGCCGGCGGTATCGGCGGCCGCGGCGCCGCCCGCCACGGCGCCGCCGGTCAACCTCCCGAGAGTGCCCGCGGTCAAGGAATCGCGGCCGCCGCCCGCGGCGGCGCCCGCCGCCGCCGCCCGCCCGTCGCGGCGGACGTTCTCGGTCCAGATCGCGGCCTTCAAGACCGCCAAGCCGGCCCGGGAGCTCGCCGCGCGCATGAGACGTGACGGCTATCCGGCCGACGCGCAGCGGCTGGAATCCTCCGCGGTGCGGTGGGTGGTCCGGGTCGGCGGCTATCCGACGCGCGAGGCGGCCGAGTCGGCCCGCGACGCGCTGGCCCGCAAGGGATTCCGCGGCTTCATCCTCTAGCAGCCCGCGCCACCACGCGGTGGGTCTGGGTGCCGAGGCCGTCGATGCCCATCGCGACCCGATCGCCGTCCTGGAGATAGCGGGGCGGCCGGGCCCCGTGCCCCACCCCCGCGGGCGTGCCGGTCGAGAGCAGATCGCCCGGTTGCCATGACATGAACCGGCTCACGTAGGCGACCAGCTCCCGCACCGGGAAGACCATGTCACGGGTGTCGCCCTGCTGGCGGCGCTCGCCGTTCACGGTGGTCCAGAGGGCGAGCGCCTGGGGATCGGCGATCTCGTCGGCGGTCACCAGCCACGGGCCGATCGGGGCGAAGCTGTCGCAGCTCTTGCCCTTGGTCGTCCCGCCCCCGTGCTCCATCTGGAACTCGCGCTCGGAGACGTCGTTCATCAGGCAGTACGCGGCCACGTGGCGGAGGGCGGCGCCCGCCTCGACGGTTCGCGCCGCGCGGCCGATCACCGCGACCAGCTCCACCTCGTAGTCGAGCTTGACCGCCCCGCGCGGGCGCACGATGGGATCGTCGGGGCCGCTGATCGCGCTGTTGGCCTTGATGAAGATCGTCGGCTCCTTCGGCAGCGGGAGCCCGACCTCGATGGCGTGATCCGTGTAGTTCAGGCCGATGCACACGATCTTGCCGATGCCGGCCAGCGGACACCCGAGCCGCGGCCGCCCCTTCACCGGCGGCAGCCGCGCGGGCTTCACCGCCCGCAGCCGCTTGAGCCCGGCGGGCGTGAGCGTCTCCGGGGTGATGTCGCGGACCACGCGCGAGAGATCCCGCAGGCGGCCGTCCGCGTCGATCAGCCCGGGCTTCTCGGCGCCCGCCCGGCCGTAGCGCACGAGCTTCATGGCCGGGGATCGTAGCGGAAGGGCGCAGCCCGCGCAAGGCGCGGGGCATCGCCCGGGTGCTCGCCTTGCGGCATCCCGGCCCACCGACTAGACTGGGGCCTCCGGGAGGGACACCGACATGGCCCAGACGCTCGACGACCTGCTCCGCACCCACGTGGCCCGCTTCACCGAACGCCGCGCCGACTGGGACGCCTTCGCCGACGCGCGGGTGGAGGGCTTCCGGCGCGCCCAGCATCGCTTCATCGGCCCCGGCGCCTCCGGCAAGGCCGACGCCTCCGTGATCCCGGCCCAGCACTTCACGCTCAGCGTCATGTTCGTCCCGCCCGGCCAGGGCAACGCCCCGCACACGCACGAGGTCGAGGAGGTCTTCTTCATCCTCGAGGGCAAGGTGCTCGTCTTCATCGAGGACGGCGCCGGCAACCGCGCCGAGACCGTGCTGGGCCCGTGGGACTGCGTCTCCTGCCCCGCCAACGTCATCCATGGCTTCACCAACGTGGGGCTCGAGCCCGCGTATCTGCAGGTGATGCTCGGCAAGGCCAAGCCCGACCTCATGACCTACACCGACGACGATCTGCAGGCGCGCCGCGACGAGCACCTCCGCGCCGCGGGCACCCGCGGCTAGCCCGGTCGGACGACCGTGCAGGCTCGTTCCGCCGCCGGCTAGCCTCCGTGCTGGTCGGCGCCTCGCCCAAGCGCAAGGAGGACGGCCGCTTCGTCGCGGGCCGCGGCCGCTATCTCGACGACGTGCGCGTGCCGGGCCTGCTCCACGTGGCCCTGGTGCGGAGCCTGCACGCCCACGCCCGCGTGACCGGGGTCGAGGCCGCGGCGGCGCGCGGGCTGGCCGGCGTGGAGGCGGTGTGGACGCTCGACGATCTGCCGGAGCTCGCCCGCGCCACCGTGCCGCCGCTGATCCCGGAGCCCAGGGCCCGGCCCCACGTCCACCCGGTCATGGCGGGCAGGCGGGTGCGCCACGTGGGGGAGATCGTCGCGGTGGTGGTGGCCGCGGATCCCTACCTCGCGGCCGACGCCGCCGAGCGGGTCGCGGTCGGCTACGATCCGCTGCCCGCCGCGCTCTCGCCGGAGGCGGCCACCGCCCCCGGCGCCCCCCGCGTCAACGACACCTGGCCGGACAACCTGGTCTCGGTGACCGCGAGCGCCAAGGGCGATCCCGCCGGGGCCCTCGCGGGGGCGGAGGTGGTCGTGTCGGCGCGCCTGGCCTATCCCAGGGTGGCCGGCATGCCGCTCGAGACGCGCGGCGTCCTCGCCGCGCCCGATCCGATCGGGGGCGGCCTCACGGTGTGGACGTCCACCCAGGTGCCGTTCGCGGTGCGCAGCGCCATCGCACCGGTGGTCGCCCTGCCGGAAGGGCGCGTCCGGGTCCTCGTGCCCGACGTGGGCGGCGGCTTCGGGGTGAAGGGCCACGTCTATCCGGAGGAGATCTTGATCCCCGCGCTCGCGCGCCGCCTCGGCCGGCCCGTCAAGTGGGCCGAGACCCGCAGCGAGCACTGCCTCACCGCGGCGGGGGACCGCGACCAGGTCCACGAGGCGCGGATCGGGATCGCGCGCGACGGCCGCATCGTGGCCATCGACACCGCGTTCACCCGAGATCACGGCGCCGCGCCCACGCTCGGCGAGGCCATCACGCTCAACACCATCAACCACCTGCCCGGTCCCTACCGGGTGCCGCACTACCGGGGCGTCGGGCGCAACGTCCTCACCCACAAGACCTTTGCCGCCGCCTACCGCGGCGCGGGTCGCCCGGAGGCCGCCTTCGTGCTGGACCGGCTGCTGGACCGCGCGGCGCGGCGCATCGGGATGGACCCGGCCGAGCTCAGACGGCGCAACCTCATCCGCCCCGAGGAGATGCCGAGCCCGACCGGGCTCACCTATCGCGACGGCGCCTCCATCACCTACGACCCGGCCGACTACCCGGCGGCCTTCGATCGACTCCTCGCCGCGCTCGACTACCCGGCCTGGCGGGCCGAGCAGGCGCGACGGCGCGGCGGGCCGCGGCCCATCGGGCTCGGCCTGTGCGCCTACGTCGAGGGCACCGGCATCGGGCCCTTCGAGGGCGCCGACGTCCGTGTGGATCCCGGCGGCACCGTGTTCGTGCACCTCGGCGTCTGCGCCCAGGGCCAGGGCCACGAGACCACGCTGGCCCAGATCGCCGCCGACGAGCTGGCGGTGCCGCTCGAGTCGGTGGTGGTCGTGGGCGGAGACACCAGCCTGGTCGGCTACGGCATGGGAACGATCGCGAGCCGGGTGGCCGCGGTCGGAGGTCCCGCGGTGCAGCGCTCCGCAGCCCAGGTCGCGCACAAGGCACGCCTGGTGGGCGCCGAGCTCTTCGAGTGCGCGCCCGAGGACGTGGTGCTGGCCGAGGGGCGGGTGCAGGTCAAGGGGATGCCCGGCAAGAGCGTGAGCCTGGGCCAGCTGGCCCGCGCCGCGGTGCGCAGCCGCGCGGCGGCGAGCGCGGGAGGCCCCGGGCTCGGTGCCTGCGCCTTCTTCTATCCGGACACCGTCACCTGGGCCTTCGGCGTGCAGGGCGTGGTCGCCGAGGTGGACCTCGAGACCTGCCGCATCTGCCTGCTCAAGCTCGCGGCCATGCACGACTGCGGGCGGGCGATCAACCCGGTGATCGTGGAAGGACAGCTGCACGGCGGCATCGCCCAGGGCCTGGGCAGCGCCCTCGGGGAGTCCCTGATCTACGACGATGCGGGCCAGCTCCTGACCGGCACTCTCATGGACTACCCGCTGCCGCGCGCGGACGACATGCCGCCGCTCGAGGTGATCCACATGGACTTCCCCTCGCCCATCAACGCCCTCGGCATCAAGGGCGTCGGCGAGAGCGGCGTGATCTCGCCGGCCGCCGCGGTGGCCAACGCGGTGGAAGATGCCCTCGCCGACTACGGGATCGAGATCGATCGGCCGCCGGTGACCGCCGCGCGCGTGTTCGAGCTGCTGCGGGCCACCGGCCGCTGGCCGGCGCGGTCGTGACGCCCCTCACCCCGGCCCTCTCCCGAGGGGGGAGAGGGGGACACGAGGAGACATCGCGATGATCGAGTGCCGGCCGTTCGGACGCACCGGACACCAGAGCACCGTCACGATCTTCGGGGCCGCCGCGCTGGCCCGGGCCAGCCAGGACGAGGCCGACCGGGCGCTGGAGGTGCTGCTGCGCTTCGGGGTCAACCACATCGACACCGCCGCGCGCTACGGCGACTCCGAGCTGCGCATCGGCCCGTGGATGGCCCGCCACCGCAAGGACTTCTTCCTCGCCACCAAGACCGGCTCGCGCTCGGCCCGCGGTGCGCGCGAGGATCTCCACCGCTCCCTGGAGCGGCTGCGGATCGACTCGGTCGATCTCATCCAGATGCACTCGCTCGGCCATCCCGACGACTGGGACCAGGCGATGGGGCCCGACGGCGCCCTCGAGGCGCTGGTGGAGGCCCGGGCCCAGGGCCTCGCGCGGGCCATCGGCGTGACCGGCCACGGATGGACCATCGCGGCGATGCACCGGCGGAGCCTCGCCCGCTTCGACTTCGACGCGATCCTGCTCCCCTACAACTTCTTCATGGCCCAGAACGACCGCTACCGCGAGGCATTCGACGAGGTCGTCGCGATCTGCCGGGAGCGCAACGTGGCCGTGCAGACCATCAAGGGGATCGCCCGCGGCCCCTGGGCCACCGCCGAGCGCAGCCACACCACCTGGTACCAGCCGCTCGAGCGCCAGAACGACATCGACCGGGCCGTCCACTGGGTGCTCGGGCGGCCCGGCATCTTCCTCAACACGGTGGGGGACCTCACCCTGCTGCCGCGCGTGCTCGACGCGGCGAGCCGCTTCGCGGGCCGGCCGTCCGACGCGGAGATGGCGGCCATGCAGGAGACGGCGCGCGTGACCTCGCTCTTCGGCCTGCCCACGTGAGGCCGGGCCGGCCCGGCCGGTAGCCCGCGCCCCGGTGGAGACCTGGGAGCGCAACGTCTGGGCCCTGGCGCTCGTCGTCTTCATCGCCTTCGTCGGCTTCCAGTTCTTCTCGCCCTTCCTGCCCCTCTACGTGATCGAGCTGGGCGTCGCCGAGCCCACCCGGGTCGCCCTCTGGTCCGGCCTGCTCACCGCGGTCACCCCCGCGGTCTCCGGGCTGCTGGGCCCGCTCTGGGGCCGACTGGCCGACCGCGTGGGCCGCAAGATGATGATGATCCGCTCGCTCGCCGGCTTCGTGGTGATCGTGGCCGCCATGGGGCTCGTGACCTCGGTGGGCCAGCTGCTGATCCTGCGGGTGCTCCAGGGCGTCATCGCGGGTTTCTCGGTCTTCGCGATGGCCCTGGCCAGCGTGTCGTGCCCCAAGGACAAGGTGCCGGTGGCCATCGGGCGCGTGCAGGGCGCCCAGCTCCTGAGCGTGGCGGTGGGGCCGGCCGCAGGCGGCTACGTGGCCTCACACTTCGGGCTGCGCTACGCCTTCTTCGTCACCGCGGGGATGTGCGCGATCGCGCTCGTTGGGCTGATCCTGCTCTTCACCGAGGGCCGGCCCGAGGCGGAAGCCGGGGCGGAGCCGGCGGCCGGAGAGTTCACCCTTCGGGACGTCCTGGGCCGGCGCGGGTTCCCCCTCGTGCTGGGCCTGCTCTTCATCGGCCAGTTCATCGACCGCGGCCTCTCGCTGCTGGTGCCGCTGCGGGTCGCCACCCTGCCCGACGTAAGCCAGATCGCCGCCACCTCCGGCGAGATCATCTCGCTCGCCGCGGTCTGCGCCACCGGCTCCGCGCTGGCCGCCGGCCGGCTCGCCCAGCGCTGGCCGGCCGAGCGTCTGCTCCTGATCGGCCTGCTCGCGGGCGGCCTGCCCTGCGCGCTCATGGCCTTGGCCCCGGGCTGGCCGAGCCTCATGCTCCTGCGCTGCCTGACCGGGCTCTGCCTGGGCGGCGCGCTCACCCTCGCCTACTCGCTGGGCGGCACGCTGGTGCCCGGTGAGCGGCGGGGCGCCGCCTTCGGCTGGCTCGCCCTGAGCGTGCAGGTGGGCACCGCGGCGAGCCCGCTGGCCACCGGCGGCCTGGCCGCGCTGAGCCTGCCCGGTGCCTTCCTCCTGGACGGCGGGCTGGCCTGGGTCGGGGCCGTGCTGCTCCTCCTCGGAGTGCGCCGACGTCGGCGCGAGGCCGCCGCTTGACGCGGTACGCGAGACCCTCTACTCTCCGCGCATCACCGACGCCGCACCCGGGAGGACACGCCATGCCGCTCGATCCCCAGGCCCAGAAGGTCGTCGACGCCGTCACCGCGCTGAACCTCAAGCCGATCCCCCAGTCCACGCCCGACGAGGCGCGTGAGAGCATGCGCACGCGCACTGCCGCGCTCGGCCCGGTCGAGGAGGTGCCGGCGGTAGCCGACCACCGGGTGCCGGTAACGGGCGGCGAGATCACGGTGCGGGTCTACAGCCCGGCCGGGCACGGGCCGCATCCGGTGCTGGTGTACTACCACGGCGGCGGCTGGGTGATCGGCGACCTCTACACCCACGACGGCATCTGCCGCTCCATCGTCAACGCGGCCGGTTGCGCGGTCGCCTCGGTGGACTACCGCCTCGCGCCCGAGTTCAGGTATCCGACCGCTGTCGAGGACTCCTACGCGGCGCTGCTGTGGACGGCGGCCAACGCGTCGCGGCTCGGCCTCGATCCGGCTCGCATCGCGGTGGGCGGCGACAGCGCGGGCGGTAACCTCGCCGCGGTGGTGGCCCTCCTGGCGCGGGACCGGCGCGGGCCACGCCTGCTGCTGCAGGTGCTGATCTACCCGGTCACCAACTACGACTTCTCGACGCCGTCCTACCGCGAGAACGCCACCGGGTACCTCCTGACCGCCGAGGACATGCGGTGGTTCTGGCGCCACTACCTGGCCCGCGAGGAGCAGGGCCGCGAGCCGAACGCTTCCCCGCTGCGGGCCAAGAGCCTGGCCGATCTGCCCCCCGCCCTGGTGATCACCGCGGGCTGCGATCCGCTGCGCGACGAGGGCGAAACCTACGCGCAGCGCCTGCGCGAGGCGGGGACCGCGGTGACGCTGACGCAGTACCCCGGCATGTTCCACGGCTTCGCGCGGATGACGCGCATCCTCGACCAGTCTCGCGTCCTCCTCGAGGAGATGGCGGGCGCGCTGCGCAAGGCGCTGGGCTGAGCGCGTACGGACGCTTCCCGGCCCCTCAGCTCGGTGAGCGCGGGGGCGCGCTGATCGCCCATGGGTGAGACCCGAATCGATCTTCTGCATCTCCTGGAGGATCTGCGCGACGCCTATCCGGGCCCCACGGATGAGGCGATCCTGACCGAGATCGTGGCGAACGCCCTCGATTCGGGCGCAGCCACGATCACCGTCCTGGTCGATCCGGCCGGCGCCACCTTCACGCGGGTGGACGACGGGCTCGGTATGCGGCGACGCGAACTGGCCCGCTACCACGATCTCGCGATCAGCTCGAAGACGCGCGGGCAGGGGATCGGCTTCGCGGGCGTGGGAATCAAGCTCGCGCTGCTCGTGAGCCGTGAGGTCGTGACCGAGACCCGGCGCAGCGGCAAGCACGTGGCCACCTCGTGGGCGCTCGGAGGGCGGCAGCGCGCCCCCTGGCGGTGGGTGCCGCCGCCCGGGCTGGTGGGCACGCGCGGCACCGCGGTCCGTCTCGTCCTGGAGAACCCGCTGGCGCCGCTGCTCGACGTCGGCTTCGTCGAGGCCTCGCTGCGGCGGCATTTCCAGACGCTGCTGGACTCGTCCTTCGAGGAGATCCTGGCTGCGCACTATCCGGGCGGGGGTTCGCTTCGTGCTCAACAGCCGGGTCCTCACGCCCGAGCCCTGGGCCGCCGATCAGCGAGCGCCGCTCGCGGTGCGCATCGCCCGTAAGCGAAAGCCCTCGGCGGTGGGCTATCTCGTGCGCGATGCGACGCCGCTGCCGGAAGAGCGACGCGGGCTGGCGGTCAGCACCTTCGGGAAGGTGATCAAGAGAGGCTGGGACTGGCTGGGAGTGACGCCGCCCGCGGGCGACCGCATCGGTGGCCTCATCGAGGCCCCGGCCCTGGCCGAGTGCCTCACCCTGAACAAGGGGGACTTCGTGCGCTCGGGACCGCGCGGCGCCCTCTACCTCGCCTATCGCAAGGCGATCCAGGAGGCAGTGACCGCCCAGCTCACCCGCTGGGGTGACGCGCCGGCGGAGACCGACCGCACCCATCGCCGCGCGGCCCGGCCGGTCGAGCGCGACCTCGAGACGGTCCTGGTGGATCTGGCGGAGGACTTCCCGCTCCTGGCCTCGCTGGTCGAGCGGCGCAGCGGGCGGCAGCGCGCGCTGCCGGTGGGCGGGCGCAACGGGGGAGGAGCCGTGCTGGGCGGGCCGCCCCTGACCGGCATGCCCACCGCGCGGGCCGGTGCCGACCTCGGCACCCCTGCCGCACGAGGACCGGCGGCCACGCCGGATGCAGCATCTTCCGCCGAGGCGGCGGGCCCCACGCCGGAGCCAGCGGCCGCGATCCCGTCCGGGCCCGGCGCCGCCGAGGGACGTGGCGACGGCCGAGCGCGGCGGCCAAGCCGCTACGGGCTCAGCATTCAGTTCGCTTCACGACCGGACGACCTCGAGCTGGCCCGTCTCGTCGACACCACGGTCTGGGTGAACGACGCGCACCCGGCGTACCGTCGCGCGGCCGCCTCGCGCTCGGAGGGTTACCACATCGCGCTCGCGGTCGGCCTCGCCCTGGGGCCGCTCGCGGTGGAGCCGGCGCGCGAGCACGCCTTCGTCACCGCGTTTCTCGCGAGCTGGGGCGGGGCGCTCGAGCGCCACGGCCGGCGGGCGCGCCGGCGCGGGCGCGGCTGAGCCGGCAGCAGCCCCTCGAAGGTGGGAGCTACCCCTGGAGAAGGAAGGGGACGCCGGCCGCCGCGGCCACGTCGCGGAGCTGCGTCATCAGGTCGTCGGGGACCGGCACGCCCCGCTCGAGTCGCTCCGCCCGCGTGAGCCGCTCCGGATCGCCCGCCACCAGCACCGGCTGGCTCGGGTCCGCCCGCTTGGTCCCGTGCAGCACGTCGATGACGTCGTCCAGGTCGCTCTCGAACTGGCCCTCGTCGCGGAAGGCGCGCGGGTCGATGGCCATGAAGAAGTGGCCGATGTTGTGCGGGTCGGAGGGGCGCTGGGTCCGGTTGCGCAGCGGCGAGAAGGACGCCCCAGCGAGCGCGCCGCCCAGGATGTGCACGAGCACCGCCAGCCCGTAGCCCTTGTGGCCGCCCAGCTCGCGGGTGCCGCCGAGCGGGGTGATCCCGCCGTCGGGGCGCTCGAAGACGTGCTCGAACGCCTTCGTCTCGTCGGTCACCGGCCGGCCGTCGCCGTCCACCACCCATCCCGACGGCACCGGCTTGTGGTTGAGCTTGTAGACCTTCACCTTGCCGGCGGCCACGGTGGTGGTGGCCATGTCGAGCTCGAACGCCGCGTTCCGCCGGGCGGGCGCCGCGAAGGCGAGCGGGTTGGTGCCCATCACCGGCTCGGCCCCGAAGGTGGGCACGAGCGTGACGCCGCGGGTGGCCGAGGTGACCATGCCGATCACCCCTCGCTCCGCCGCGATCTTGGCGTAGCAGCCGGCCGCCCCGAAGTGATGCGAGTTGAACACCGCGACCACCGCGACCCCGGCGACCCGGCACTTGTCCACCGCCAGGTTCATGGCGTGCGCGGAGACCGGGTGGCCGAGCGAGCGGTCCGCGTCGATGCGGGCGATCGCGGGCAGGTCGCGCACCGTCTTCCACTGCGGGCGCATGTTGAGCCGGCCCGCCCGGAACTCCTTGTCGTAGGTGGGCAGCATCGAGATGCCGTGCGAGTCCACCCCGCGCAGGTCGGTCTCCACCATCATCCCCGCGGTGACCGCGGCGTGCTCCGGGGACATGCCCCAGGCACCGAACACGGACTCGAGCTGCCGACGGATCACCTCGGCGGACACGCGCATATCTCGCTCCTGGGGTCAGGTCTTACATTCCGACATTTCAGGCCGCGCCGGTGCGGCGGCGGACCTCGGGCAGGACCCGGCGGCCGAGCAGCTCGATGCCGGCCAGGACGTCCGCCTGCGGCATGCCCGGCCAGCTCACCCGCATCGTGAGGTGGGTGGCACCGGCCCGGTGCTGCGCGACCAGCATCTCGGTGACCTGGGCGGGCGAGCCGATGGCGAAGCGATGCGCGGCCAGCTGGCGGAGCTGGTCCTCCGGCCGGGTGCCGGGCCCGAGCGAGACGCCCTCGAGGCCCCAGGAGAAGTAGGCGGCGTACTTGTCCAGCAGGTAGGGCGCCGCGCGGCGGATCGCGGCCTCCTCGTCCGGCGCGCAGACAACCTCGAGCAGCCGGCAAATCTGGGCGTCCGCGGGCCGCCCCGCCTCCGCGCGGGCCGCGCTGAAGGCGCGGGCCTGCGCCGCGAACTCGTCCACGCGCGGGATCGGCACCACCAGCCAGCCGTCGGCGATGCGGGCCGCGCGCGCGATGCCCGAGGGCACCTGCGAGCCGACCAGGATGGGCGGGCGGGGCCGCTGCAGCGAGCGCGGACGGATCGTCACGTTCTCGAAGCGCCAGTGCCGGCCGCGGTGCGTGACCTTGTCCTCGGTCCAGAGCCGGCGGATGATCTCCACCCCCTCGGTCAGCCGGCTCACCCGCTCCGCCATCGGCACCCCGAAGATCTCGAACTCCTCCGCCCGGTAGCCGAGCCCCACGCCCAGCATGAAGCGCCCGCCAGAGAGCACGTCCAGGAACGCACCGACCTCCGCCAGCTCCACCGGGTTGTGCAGGGGCAGCAGGACCAGGTTGGTGCCGAGGGTGAGGCCGGGCGCCTCGGCGGCCAGGCGCTCCAGCATCGGCAGCAGCGGAAAGTAGTGGAAACCCGGCGTGGCGTGGTGCTCCCCGCCCCAGATCGAGTCGAAGCCGAGCGCGTGGATCAGCCGCGCCTGCTCGATCGTCTCGGCGAGCCGGCGCGCCGGATCGTCGCCGGCCGGATGCTGCGCGTTGAGATAGATCCCGAGCTTCATGGTAGATGGCGTCGTCGTTCTCTGGGGTCAGGTCTTGAATTACGACATTTCCGCGCGCCACAGCTTCCGGAGCCAGGAGGAAAATGTCGTAATTCAAGACCTGACCCCGCCTCGATTAGCCGGGCGCGGCGCCCTGGGTCTGGGTGTAGACCGCGTAGAGCGACTGGCTGGCCGCCATGAACAGGCGGTTGCGCTTGGGCCCGCCGAAGCAGACGTTGCCGCAGACCTCGGGCAGCCGGATGCGCCCGATGAGCTGGCCCTGCGGGGTCCACACCGTCACCCCGCTGTAGCCCACGTTGCGGCCGGCGTTGCTCGAGCACCAGAGATTGCCGTGCACGTCGGCGCGCACCCCGTCGGGACCGCACTTGACCCCGTCGATCATGAAGCTGCTGAACAGCTTGCCGTTCGAGAGCTTGTTGTCGGCGCCCACATCGAAGACGTACATCTCGCCCTTGCCGCCCGCGTGGGTATCCCCCGGCCCCCGCCCCGTGCTCACCACGTAGAGCTTCTTGTAGTCGGGCGAGAAGCAGAGCCCGTTGGGATCCGGCACGATGTCCTCGCCCGCCACCTGGGTGAGCGCGCCGCTCTTGTCCGCGCGGTACACCGCGGTGGGCAGCTCGCGCTTGTAGCTGCCGATCTCCGGCGGCTGCCCGAGGCGCGAGTTGACCCGTCCGCCCGGATTGGCGGGCCCGCCCGGCGCGTCCACCGTGCCTTCGTAGAGCTGGGCCCCGTAGGGCGGATCGGTGAACCAGTAGCTGCCGTCCGGGTGCGGCACCACGTCGTTGGGCGAGTTCAGCCGCTTGCCGTTGAACATGTCCGCGATGATGCTCGCCGAGCCGTCCAGCTCGTAGCGCACCACCCGCCGGGTCAGGTGCTCGCAGGAGAGCTGCCGGCCCTGGAAGTCGAACGTGTTGCCGTTGCTGTTGTTCGACGGGGTACGGAACACGCTGACGTGGCCGTTGTCCTCGATCCACCGCAGCTGGCGGTTGTTCGGGATGTCGCTCCACACCAGATAGCGGCCCTGCGCGTTCCACGCCGGCCCTTCCGACCAGAGCGCCCCGGTCCACAGCCGCTGGATCGGCGCATTCGGCTGCCGGAGACCGTTGAACGCCGGCTCGATCGTGAGCACGTCGGGATCGGTGAAGTAGGTGGTGGGCGCCCCGCGCGGGCCGAAGTCGCGTGGCGGGCTGGTGATGGTGCTGGGCGGCGCCACCGGCCCGCTGGGGGGCGCCTGCGCGCCCGCGAGCCGCGGCGCCAGCACCGCGGCGCCGACCGCGGCGCCCACGCTGCGCAGCATCCCGCGCCGGGACATCGTTGCGTCGGCTACCGGTTCGCGACCTTCCTGCGCCATGGCTGGCCTCCCTGTGAACGGAGCGATGCCCCCGGGGGCGATTCGCGCGGCCACCCTAGCAGACGACTGCAGGGGCGTCAAATGGCGGCGTATGATAGGCCGACCAAGCGGGTCAGGAGGAGGTGGACCATGGGCAAGCGCAAGCCGAAGCGGGCCAAGGCGAAGCCGGCCAAGCCGAAGCGGACCAAGTCGAAGGCGACGAGGACGAAGCGCCGGGCGGCCCCGAAGGGGCGCGCGGCGAGAACCGGGCGGAAGCGCACCGCGGCCACGCGGCGCAGCCGGGCCGGCGGCGAGGACCAGGGCCACGTGGTGAACTTGCTGCGCGACGTGATCGAGCACCACGAGACCGGGCCCGCGGCGAGCGCGGGCGACGTGGACGCGGACTGGCGCCGCGCGGAGAGCTCGGGCGAGGAGGCGGTGGGCGGCAGCGTGGCGACGCCCGACCAGGACGTCGTCGACGAGATCGGGCACGCCCTGGGCGTCGAGCAGGCTCCGACCGCACCGGTGCGCACCTCGGAGGAGATCCTGGAGGACCGGGACCGGCGCTACTGGGAGCTCGAGCGCCGGGCGCAGCGCAAGGCGGCCAAGCGGCGCGAGCCCTGACCCCCGCGCGCGCCCGCCGCGTGGGCTATACTTGACGGCAGCGACACACGCTCTTTGATTGCGCCAGAGAAGGCTGGATGATCGCCGGCGCGGGTAACCGCGCGGGAGGAAAGTCCGGGCTCCGCAGGGCAGGGTGCTGGCTAACGGCCAGGGGGGGCGACCCCATGGACAGTGCCACAGAAAGCAGACCGCCGCCCTCACGGGCGGTAAGGGTGAAACGGTGAGGTAAGAGCTCACCAGCGGCCCGGGTAACCGGGTCGGCTCGGTAAACCCCACCCGGAGCAAGGCCAAATAGGAGAGCGATCCTGCCCGCGAGGGCAGGTGAAGCGCGGCCCGCGTGGGGCTCTCGGGTATGGCCGCTTGAGGCGCCGGGTAACCGGCGTCCTAGAGAAATGATCATCTCGCCGTCACGGGAAACCGGGGCGGTCAGACAGAACCCGGCTCACAGGCTCTCTCTGGCGCATTTTCTCCCCTCACCCGGTGCGCGCCACCTCCCGGGACGCGCGCGCGGGCGTGACCGCCGCGAACAGGTAGCGATCGAACCAGCCCGGGAACGCACGCACCCACTCGCGCCGGCCCTCGAGGCGCAGGCCGGCCTGTCGGGCCTGCGCGAACGACACGTCGCCGCGCCACCACCGGATCAGGGTCCGCCGATCCGTCCGCATGCAGAGCTCCTCCGGGAACCCCGGGTTGGCCGTGCACAGCGCCACCTCGCTCCGCCTGAGCAGCAGGTACTGGTGCGCCGCCGGGCCGCCCACGTCGGTTAGCTCGATGCGCACGACGAGAGGCTTTCCGGGCAGGGCGTCCAGGCGCACCCGGCGGTGGATGTCCCAGAGGACCGCCCGCACGTCCAGCTCGCTCGCGTGAAGGTCGCGCGAGAGCCACCGCTGGCCCCACGTGCCGAGCTCGCGAACGACCGACGCGAGCTCCGCGCCCGCGGCCGTCAATCGATACGCCGGGCCGTCCCCGGCCTCTTCGCGGGCGACGACGCCGGCCTCGACCAGTTCCCGCAAGCGCGCCGAGAGCATCGTGCGCGAGATGCGCGGGATCCCGCGCCGCACCTCCCCGAAGCGGCGGCTCCCGCACAGGAGCTCGCGCACGATCAGAAGCGTCCACCGCTCCCCGAGCAGGTCCAGCGCACGCGCCATCGAGCAGAACTGTCCATACCGTTTCATGCCGACACGATACCCCGAAGGGCTTCCGGGTGGCGGTACGGATTTCGTACCATCGCGGCCGCCCCCTCCGGCGTAGGGTGGTGCGCGACCGAGAAGACCGGGCTCCGACCCGGGAGGAGAACGCCATGGCAAGCGCATTCGAAGTATCGATCCACGCCCGGTGGGCCGACATGGACCAGAACGGTCACATGCGGACGGTCACCTACCTCGAGGTCGCCGAGGACTCGCGCATGCAGTACTTCGCGAGCCACGGCCACTCGATGGGCTCGTTCCTGACGCATCGGATCGGACCGGTCGTGAGCCGCGACGAGCTGCAGTACCGGGCCGGGCTCTGCCTGCTGGACCCCGCGATCGTCCGGCTGGAGCTGGCCGGGATCTCCCCCGACGGAGCGCGCTTCCGGCTGCGCAACACCTTCGTGCGGGCCGACGGACGGACCGCGGCCACCGTCACCTCGACGGTCGGGCGGCTCGACCTGGCGGAGCGCCGGCTGACCGCGCCGCCGGACGAGCCGCGGAAGCTGGTGGCCGAGCTCCCGCGGACCCCGGACTTCGCCGAGCTGCCGGACCTCGAGCCGCGCTGAGGGCGACGGGCGATCGGACGATGGCGGCCGGCACCGATCTTCCCGGGGCGCCCGAGCCGAGCGCCACCCTCATCCGCAACGTCGTCGCCCTCTTCAGCGGCGTCCTGCTGTGGACGATGTGCCACTTCGGCATCCTGGCCGTGTTGCCGCTGTTCCTCCACGACCAGGGCTGGGACGCCCGGGCCATCGGCTTCGCGCTCGGGGCCTCCGGCGTCGCCCAGGTCTGCGTGCGCCCCTTCGCCGGCTGGGTCATCGACGCCTTCGGGCGTCGAGCGCCGCTCGGGCTGGCGCTGCTGCTGCTCTCGGTCGCCACCGCTCTCCTGCTCGTCCCCGCCGGCGGGGCGATCCTGGCCAACCGCGTCCTCACCGGCATCGCGTTCAGCATCGGCACCACCGCGTTCTACACGCTGACCGTCGAGGCGGCCCCGGCCGCGCGCCGGAGCGAGGTGCAGGGCTACATCGCGCTGGGGATGACGCTCGGGATCGGGTTCGGCCCGCCGATCGCGGTGGCCGCGTATCAGGGGCTGTCGAGCACGAGCACCGCTGCGCCCGAGCGCCTCGCGACGCTCGCCGTCGCCACCGCCGCCGTCGCGCTCGTGAGCGGCGCCTGCTTCCTGGCGACGGTCAGCACGTTTCGCCCGCTCGGCCGCGCTCACCCCTACTCGCTGCGGACACCGTTCCACCGCGACGGCGCGCTGGCGGCCTTCCTCAACTCCTGCGTCCAGGTGCCCTACGCCGGCTTCTCGGGGTTCCTTCCCCTGTGGGCGATCGGCCGCGGCGTCGCCAACCCCGGGCTGCTCTTCGTCAGCGCGCAGGCGGGCACCGTGGTCAGCCGGCTCCTCGGCGGGCGCCTGGCCGACCGCCGCGGCCATCGCGCGGTCCTGGTTCCCGCCATGCTCGGGACCGGGGCGACGCTCGCCGCCGCGGGCATCGTCGCCGGCGTGCCCGCGTTCCTGCTGCTGGCCGCGGCCTACGGCCTGTGCCACGGCGTGTCCGTGGTGGTGCTGCTGAGCGTGGCCGCGGAGGCGGCCCCGCCGGAGCGGCGGAGCGCGGTGATCAACACCTACGGCTTCGGATCGGACGTGGCGCAGCTCCTCGGACCGTGGGGGCTCGGTCTCGCCACCGGGGTGTGGGGGCTGCGCGGCGCGCTCGTCGTGGCCGGCGCCGTGCCCCTCCTCGGCGCGGCCGTGTTCCTGGCCGCGACCCGGCGGGCACCCCGGCCGACGGGTCCCGCGGCACGCACACCTCATCCGGCTCGATCGGCATCCTGAGGCCGGGCGCCCTCCCGCATTTTCCTCTCCGCCGCCTTCCGCCGGCCGGTACGATCACGCAATGCTCCCGCCGCTCATCCTGACCGCCCTGCTCGTGCTGGGCGGCCCTGGTCCCGCCGCGGTCCAGGCCGCGACCCCGGCCGAGACCGCGCGCGCCATGCTGCGCCAGTACCAGGACGACCCGGCGCGCATCGATCGCGCACGCGACCTGCTCGAGGCCCATCTGGCCAGCGGCGGCGGCGGCGACCTTCCCACCCTGCTCGCCCTGGCCCGCGCCTGGTTCCTCTTCGCCGAGGAGCGCGCGAAGAGCGAGGACGACAAGATCGCGGCGTACGCGAAGGCGCGCGACTACGCCAAGCGCGCCACCGACCTGTCGCCCCGGAGCGCCGACGCACACCTCTGGTACGCGATCACGCTCGGGAGCTGGTCGCAGGCCAAGGGCCTGCTCCGCTCGGCCCTGGCCCTCCGCGAGCTGCGCCGGGAGGTCGACGTCGTGCTACGCCTCGACCCGGACAACATCGAGGCCCACATCATGGCGGGCAGCATCGCGCGAGAGCTGCCGGTGGTCCTGGGCGGTGACCGCAAGGAGGCGGAGGCGCACTTCAAGACCGCGCAGCGCCTCGACCCGCGGCTGACCGGCGTGCGGATCGAGCTGGCGCAGCTCTACATCAATATGGGACGCTACCCCGAGGCCCGGCGGGAGCTCGAGGCGGTGCTGGCCGAGCGGGCGCCCACCGACCGGCCGCGCTGGACGCTCAAGGAGGCCCCGCGGGCCCGGCAGCTGCTCGAATCGATCCGCGACAAGAGGTGACCCGAGACCAGGAGGGGACCGAGGGATGCGCTTCAGCGTGTGCGTGATGGCCGACATCGACGAGATCGGGTTCTACCCGCAGGTCGAGTCCCTAGGCTACGACTCCGCCTGGATCGCGGACAGCCAGATGATCTTCTCCGACTGCTACGCGGTGCTGGCCCTCGCCGCCCGCGAGACCGGGCGCCTGCGCCTGGGCCCCGGGGTGGCCATCTGCGGCACCCGCATCCCGCCCGTGCACGTGGCCGCGATGGCCACCCTCAACCGGCTCGCGCCCGGCCGGGTCTTTCTCGGCATGGGCACCGGCAACACCGCGATGCGCAGCATCGCCGCGCCGCCGATGCGCATCGCGGACTACGCCGAGTACCTGCAGGTCCTCCGCGGCCTGCTCCGCGGCGAGGTCGTGGGCTACACCTACGAGGGCACCCCCCGCCCCGTCAAGATGCTGATCCGCGAGAAGAAGTACATGAGCCTCGAGCCGCGCATCCCGCTCTACGTCTCCGCCTTCGGGCCGCGGGCGATGGAGGTGGGCGGCCAGTACGGCGACGGCCTCGTGATCGCGATCCCGCCCCGCGGGGGGCCTCCGGCCGAGGCCCTCGCCCTGGCCCGGGACGGCGCCCGGCGCACCGGGCGCGAGCTCGGCCCGGACTTTCACCTGTGCGCCCTCACCAACATCGTGCTGCTCGAGCCGGGCGAGGCGGCCGACTCCGAGCGCGTCATCCGCGCGGTGGGGCCGAACGTGATGGCCAGCGTCTACTACTTCTACGACGCGGTCCACGAGCGGGGCATCGACCCGCCGCCGTTCCTGCGGCGCATCTGGAAGCGCTACTGCGCGCTGGTCGAGGCCACGCCGCCCGAGCACCGGCACTTCCGCACCCACGAGGGCCACTACACCTACCTCCACCCGGGCGAGGCCGAGCTGATCGACGCCGACCTGGTGCGCGACACGTGCCTGGCCGGCACTCCCGAGGAGGTGATCGACCGCATCCGGGAGCTCGAGCGGGGCGGCCTGCGCGAGATCATGTGGGCCAGCGGCACCGAAGAGAAGTTCCGCTTCAGCCGCGAGTTCGCCGACCGGGTGATGGCCCGCTACTAGGCCCCTCACCTACTAGGCCCCTCACCCGGCCTCTCCCCGGAGGAGAGAGGTCACTGGAGCCGGATGCCGAAGTAGCGCTCGAAGCGGGCGTTGTACTCCTCGTCGCTCAGCTCGCCGCCCATGGCCACCCACTCCTCGTCGCTGATCCGGGCCCGGCCCGCGGCCAGGCCTTCCGCGTCGACGCCGACCGGGTAGCGCAGCCGCGGCCGGTCGGTGGTGATGGCCTCCAGGATCACCGCGGCCACCGCCTCGGGGCGGCCGGGGTCGCGGAAGCCGGCCGCGAAGACCTTGCCGTTGCGCCGCATGATCTGCCGGTAGGGCGAGGTCTTGTCCCAGCGGGTGGCCCCCGCCGAGTTCTCGAAGATCGCGGTCTGGATCACCCCGGGCTCGATGATGGCCACCCGGATGCCGAAGGCGGCCACCTCGTGGGCCAGCGCCTCGCTCGCCGCGGCCAGCGCGTGCTTGGAGGCCGAGTACGGGATCTGGTTCGGGGTGGCCACCCGCCCCGCGATCGACGTCACGTTGACGATGACCCCGGTCCGCCTCTCGCGCATCGAGGGCAGCACCGTCTGGATCAGACGGATCGGGCCCCAGTAGTTCGTCTCGAACATCGCGCGGTGCTCGGCCTCCGGCACCAGCTCGAGCGGGGTGGCCCCGCCGATGCCCGCATTGTTGACGAGCACGTCGACGGGCCCCTCCTGCTCCCGGGTGGCGGTCATCGCGCGGTCGATCGACTCCTGGCGGGTGACGTCGAGCTCGCGCACGACGAGCGGCAGGCTCTCCCGGCGGGCCGCCGCGGTGAGCGGCCCGGCCTTCGCGAGGTTGCGCATGGTCGCCACCACGCGGTGGCCGTGGCGGGCGAGGTGCAGCGCGGTGGCGAAGCCGATGCCGGTGCTGGTCCCGGTGACGAGGCTGACGGGCATGTGCGTGATCCTCCGGTCGAGCATGCTGCGCCCCGGGACGCGGGGCGTCAAGCCGACGAGGGGAGCACGATCTCCCGCGTCACCCGGCACGGGGGGTGGCCCCAGGTGGGGCAATAGGCGTGCTGGGGGATGGGCAGATCGGCGCCGGCCACCACCAGCGTGATGTCGTCCGGCTCGCGCACCGCCGGGACGGCGCCCTCCCGCTCGGCCGCCACGCGGGCCCACTCCGGCCAGTCGCCCGGGCGCGCGGTGGCGTGCAGCCACGAGCGGCGCCAGGTCT
>DATIFV010000149.1:0-3689 GCA_035455085.1 Candidatus Methylomirabilota bacterium
GCTTCTCGGCCATCGCCTCCGCTTCCTGCGAGAGCGTCAGCACGCGCTCGAGCTGGCCTCCCTGCAGGAGCGGCGAGCGCAGGTCCAGGCGCAGGTCGATGGCCAGCTCGGTGGCGGCGCGGCCCTCGGGCAGCCGCGCCAGCGCGCTCATCGCCTGCTCGAGGAAGATGACCGCCTCCCGGTTCGAGGAGCGACCCGCCGCCTTGACCCCGGCCTGCCGAAGATACGCCACCGCCTTGGCCCACACCTCGCCGCGCACCGCGTGGTGGGCCAGCCGCTCGAAGTGCTCGGGCAGCCGGTCAGCGTAGAGCTGCTCCATCGCCTGGACCACGCGCCCGTGGAGGGCCCGCCGCCGGTCCTGGAGCAGGCTCGAGTAGGCCACCTCGTGGGTGAGCGCGTGGCGGAACGTGTACTCCACGCTCGGGAAGAGGCTGATCTCGTACAGGAACTCGCCGGACTGAAGCTGGGCCAGGTTGCGGCGCACCGCCTCTTCCGGCATGTCGCCGATCTCCTGCAGGAGCGCGAGCGACACGTCCTTGCCGATGACGGCGGCCGCCTGCAGGAGGCGCTTGGCCTCGATGGGCAGGCGATCGATGCGCGCGGCGAGCACCGCCTGCACCGTCGCCGGCACCTGGACCTTCTGGACCTCGCGGGTGAGGCGGTAGTGGCCCCGGGTGCCCGCGAGCACCTTGGTCTCGGCGAGGGTGTGCACGCTCTCTTCCAGGAAGAACGGATTACCCTCGGTGCGCTCGATCAGGAGCTGCTTGAGCGGGCCCAGGCCCGGGTCGTCGCCCACCAGCGCCCGCAGCAGCTCGTCCGCGCTCTGCGGCGGGAGCGGATCGATGCGGAACTGGGTGTAGTAGCTCTTGCGGGCCCAGCCGTGCTGGTACTCGGGCCGGTAGCTCACCAGGATCAGCGCCCGCGCCAGCGGCAGGCTGTCCACCAGGCTGTCGAGGAACGCCTGGCTCTCGGAATCGAGCCAGTGCAGGTTCTCGAACACCACGAGCACCGGCTGCACCTGCCCTTCGCGGAGGATCAGGCGCTTGACCGCGTCCAGCATCCGCTGCCGGCGCTGCGGCAGGTCGGGCGTCTGCCACTCGGCGTCGTCCACCGGCACGTCGAGGAGCTGCAGGAACGCGGGCAGGGTCGGGCGCAGGCTCTCGTCGAGCGTGAGGAGCTTGCCGGTGACTTTTTCGCGAACCCTCCTCGGGTCGTCCCGCTCTTCCAGCTGGAAGTACGAGCGCAGGAGCTCCTTCACCGTGAGGTAGGAGGTGTTCTTGCCGTAGGAGGTGGCCTGGGCCTCCATCATGAGCCAGCCGTGCGCCCGGTGGGAGTGGGTGAACTCCCAGAAGAGGCGCGACTTGCCGACCCCGGGCTCGCCCGAGACCGCGACGATCTGGCCGTGGCCCGCGGAGGCCCGCGCCATCGCCTGGTGCAGCGTCTCCACCTCCGACTCGCGGCCCACGAAGGGGGTGAGCCCGCGCGCGGCGCTCGCCTCGAGGCGCGAGTGCACCTGCTCGGTGCGCACCAGCTCGAACACCTCGACCGGCTCCGGCATCCCCTTCACCGGCACCGGCCCGAGAGGCTTGACCTCGATGTAGCCCTCGGCGAGGCGCAGCGTCTCGCGCGACACCAGCGTCGAGCCGGGCCGCGCGAGCTGCTCCATCCGCGCGGCCAGGTGCGTGGTCTGGCCGATGGCCGAGTAGTCCATGTGCAGGTCGCTGTCGATGGCCCGCACCACCACCTCGCCGGAGTTGAGCCCGACGCGGATCTGCACGTCCACGCCGCGGCCGCGCCGTAGCTCCTCGGCGTACCAGCCCACCGTCTGCTGCATGCGGAGCGCGGCGTGGCAGGCGCGCACCGCGTGGTCCTCGTGGGCGAGCGGCGCGCCGAAGAGCGCCATGATGCCGTCGCCCATGACCTGGTTCACGGTGCCCTCGTAGCGGTGCACCGCCTCCATCATCCGCTCGAGCACCGGATCGAGCAGGCGGCGCGCCTCCTCCGGATCCTGGTCGGCCAGCAGCTCCATCGAGCCCTTGAGGTCCGCGAACAGCACCGTCACCTGCTTGCGCTCGCCCTCGAGGGCGTGACGCGAGGTCAGGATCTTCTCGGCGAGGTGTTTGGGGGTGTAGCCCTGGGGGGCGGGCTGGCGCTCGACCGGCTCGGGGGTGGCCGGGGAGCCGCAGGAGCCGCAGAACTTCTTGTCCGGGAGCAGCTCGGCGCCGCAGCTGGCGCAACTCGTGACCAGGCGACCCCCGCACTCCTCACAGAACCGCACGCCCTCGCGGTTCTGGGACTGGCAGCGGGGACACTTCACCTCGGCCCTCCTCGGGGTCGGAGCGGTCCGGACGGATAGTCCTACAAGAGTAGCCCCTGGGGGGAGGGGGGTCAAGGGCCCGCCGGCCGCGCCACGGCGAAGCCTGGACCGGTGTGGTAGGCTCCCGCCATGAACACCACCTCCATGCTCGCCGAGTTCGTCACCAAGGGTCGCCTGGAAGACTGCCCGGAGGCGGCGCTCGACGGCGCCCGCCGGGCCATCCTCGACTGCCTCGGCGTGATGCTGGCCGGCTCGGTCGAGCCGGCGGCCCGCATCCTCCAGCGGGTGGCCCAGGCGGAGGGCGGCCTGCCGGTCGCCACCGTGGTGGGCACGGGCCGGCGCACCGGCGCGGTGTGGGCGGCGCTCTGCAACGGCACCGCGGCCCACGCGCTCGACTTCGACGACACCAACTTCGCCCTCATGGGCCACCCCTCCGCCCCGGTGCTGGCCTCGGCCCTCGCCGCGGGCGAGCTGGCGCTGGCCGACGGGCGCGCGGTGCTGCACGCCTTCCTGCTGGGCTTCGAGGTGGAGACCACGCTGGCCGAGGTCATCAATCCCCCGCATTACGAGCACGGCTGGCACGCCACCTGTACGCTCGGCACCCTGGGCGCGGCGGCCGCGGCCGCGCGGCTCCTCGGGCTCGACGCGGTCCAGGCGCGCAACGCGCTGGCGGTGGCCGCGTCGCAGTCCTCCGGGCTCAAGGAGAACTTCGGCACCATGACCAAGCCCTTCCACGCCGGCCACGCGGCGCGGAGCGGGGTGCTCTCCGCGCTCATGGCGCGCGAGGGGTGGACCGCATCGGAGCACGCGATCGAGGGGCCGCAGGGCTTTCTCAGCGTGCTGGGCGCCGGCAAGCGGGCGCTCGAGCCGCTCGGGACCCTGGGCGCGCCGTGGAAGATCCTGACCACCGGGGTGGCGGTGAAGCCCTACCCCTCCTGCGCCTGCACCCACTCGATCATCGACGGCGCGCTCGAGCTGCGCCGGGTGGAGGGGATCCGCGCCGACGACGTGGAGGAGCTCACGGTCGGCGTGTGCGCGGGCGTCCCCCGCATCCTCATCCATTCGAGGCCGCGCACGGGGCTCGAGGCGAAGTTCTCGGCCGAGTTCTCGGCCGCGGCCGCGCTGACCGAGGGCCGGGTGGGCATGGCCACCTTCCAGGACGACCGCGCCCAGGATCCCGCGATCCGTCGGCTCATGGAGCGCGTGCGCGTGGTGGTGGATCCGGACATCCCGGGTGATCTCGAGCGGCACATGTGGACCCGGCTCACGGTACGGCTCAAGGACGGGCGCCGGGCCACCATCGGCCCGCGGCCGGTCCCCGGTCATCCCGCGAACCCGCTGACCCTCGAGGCGCTCCGCGAGAAGTTCCGGG
>DATIFV010000150.1:0-12166 GCA_035455085.1 Candidatus Methylomirabilota bacterium
CGTGATCAAGATCATCGCCACCGGCGGGGTCATGACCCCCGGCGTCGAGCCCGGCTCGCCCCAGCTCACGCTCGAGGAGATGCGCGCGGCCATCGAGGAGGCCAGCCGGGCCGGGCGGCGCACCGCCGCCCACGCGATGGCGGCCACCGGCATCCGCGACGCGATCGCGGCCGGGATCACCTCGATCGAGCACGGCATCTACCTCACCGAGGAGATCGTGGCCCACATGCGGCGGGACGGAACATTCCTGGTTCCCACCCTGAACGCGCCCGCCGCGATCGCGGCGGGCGGCCTCGCCGCCGGGATCCCCGACTTCATGGTGCGCAAGTCGGAGCTGGTCGTGCCACCGCACGTGGCGAGCTTCCGGCTCGCCCATCGGTCGGGGGTACGGATCGCCGCGGGCGCCGACTCGGGCACCCCGCTAAATTTCCACGGCTCGCTGCTGCCGGAGCTGTCCCTGATGGTGAAGTACGGCATGACCCCGCTCGAGGCGATCCGGGCCGCCACCACGACCGCGGCGGACTGCCTCGGCCTCGGCGACACCGTCGGGCGCGTGGCCCCGGGCTACGCGGCCGACCTGATCGCGGTGGCCGGCGATCCGGCCGAGCGCATCGAGGCGCTCGGCGAGCCGCGCCTGGTGCTGGTGGGGGGCCGCGCCCTGCTACGGACGTAGCCGGGCGAGCAGCCCCAGCTGGGCGCCCGCCGCGAGGAGGGCCAGGAGCGCGAAGCCGAGGCCGCCCGCGGCCAGCACCCCCTCGCGCCAGCGGGGGGGCCGCAGGGGCGCGGGGAGCAGGACGCGGTTCAGCCGCAGGGTGTGGAAGGACAGCACCGCGAAGTTCAGCGCCGCGATGTCCGCGCCGATGACGATGAGGGTGAGCGGATCGGCCACCGTCATGGCCAGGCATCCGGCGAGCACGAAGGTCCCGAGCACCGGGTAGTAGACCCAGCCCACGCTGGCCTCCGCCGGGCGCACGCCCGCCGTCCACAGCATCTCGGTGACGCTGCGCGCGAAGCCCTCCGCGATGCCCACCTGGGTCGAGAAGAAGATCCAGAACGCGGTCAGCAGGGCGGGCAGCCAGAGCAGGCCCCAGTACCGCCGGGCCAGCTCGCGGGCGAAGACCGCGCCGGCCCCGAAGCCGCCCATGTCGGTGCCCGGCGGCAGGGCGTCGAGGGCCAGGAGCACCGGCAGCCCCATGCCGATCAGGCACGCCGCGGTCCACAGGTACGAGAGATCGGCGCGCAGGTAGCGCCACCACTCGCGCCACTTGGCGAGGTTCGCCTCGCTGGGCGGGAAGATGGCGCCCTCGCGTGGCAGCAGGATCGTCTGGTCGCCCACCGCCGTCGGCTGCGCGCCGACCGTCCCCGCCATCCCGAATCCCTTGTCGCGCAGCCAGTAGGTGAGCATGGCGTTGATGGTGCCGCCTGCGCCGCCGTAGGCCGCGAAGGCGGCCAGGAGCGCCCAGTCGATCGGGCGGCCGGGGAGGGGGGCCGGGACGAAGCCCGGCTCCCAGAGCGGCCGTCCCGCGAAGCTCCACACCAGGGCGGCCCAGGTCGATCCGGGGACGAAGAGCACGCCCAGCGCGAAGAGGAACAGCAGCATCCACGCCAGCATGATCCCCTCGGCGATCTCGAGGGTACGCCGGGCGCGCCGACCCACGAGCACGAGGCCGACCGCCCCCAGGAAGAGGAGGTAGGCGAGGCCGACCACCGTGGTCCGGTCGGCGGCGCGCGGCACCCGGCCGAGCAGCAGCGCGGCCACCGCGGACCCGCCGGCGAGCGCCCAGCCCGGCCAGCCCACCTGGGCCAGGTGCAGCAGCGAGTAGACGGCGGCCCAGAGGCGCGGCCCCGGGGGCTGCCGCATGAAGCCGGTGAAGACGGGCTCGCCGGTGGCAAGCGTGTAGCGCGCCATCTCCGCGTTGAGCACGGCCTGGAACAGCACGGACAGCGTGCAGAGCCACAGCAGGCTCGGGCCGTAGGCGGCCGCGACCGCGGGGCCCAGCAGCCAGTCGCCCGCCCCCGGGGAGAGGCCGAGTAGGATCGCGCCCGGCCCGATGACCCGGACCAGGTTCAGCGGGTTGTAGGCGGGCGCATGCGGCAGGTCGCCCTGGCGCCACGCGGGCAGGTCGCTCATGCGCCGGCGCGCCTCCGCCGCCAGACCCAGAGGGTCAGCCACGCCGCGGGCACGCTCAGCCAGAGCCAGCCCGCGGGTGCCGCGGCGGCCAGGTCGATCGCGATCAGCACGGTACCCCCGGCCGCGGCGGCCCACAGCAGGCCCCGGGCGAGGCCGTCGGCGGCCCGCGGGAATCCGCGCGTGGCCACCACGAGGGCGGCCGCGGCCGCGCCGGCATCGAGCAGCACGTCGGCGACGCTGCCCCCGCGGGTGAGCGTCGTGGCCTGGTGCGCCTCGTCGAGCACCGCGGTGAGGGCCGCGAGCGCGAGGGGCCATCGCCACCCCGCGGGCGGCCCCTGCCTGGCCAGGGCGCGCCTCCAGAGGAGGGCCAGCACCGCGTACTCCACGACGTGGCCGATCTTCCGCAGGAGCCAGTGGACGGCCGCGATCTGCTCCGGGACCGCAAACGGCAGCAGCGCCTGCAGCCAGGGGCCGAGCCACGTGCCGGTGGTGCCGGCGTCCCAGCCCGCGCCCGAGAACCACGCGATCAGGGCCGACCAGGCGAGCACGGGCAGGAACCGGCGGGCGGTGTTCACGGGGTCAAGCGTGGCACAGGGCCCCCGAAGTTGACAACTTGCGCTCACTAAACATAGGATGAGCCATGCAAATCCGGGAGCTCCTCGACGAGCTCTTGACCTCGCTGGACACCGGCCCCCTCATCACCGCGGTCAAGCACTTCGAGGCGAAGCCCGCGGTCTTTGCGCTCTTCCCGTCCTCCCTCGACCCCCGCATCGTCGAGGCGCTCCGGGCCCGGGGAGTTCATCAGCTCTACTCGCACCAGGCGAAAGCGTTCGAGACGGTGGCCAAGGGCGAGCACCTGGTGGTCGTGACCCCCACCGCCTCCGGCAAGACGCTCTGCTACAACCTGCCCGTGCTCCAGGCGCTGGTGCAGCAGCCGGAGGCGCGGGTGCTCTACCTCTTTCCGACCAAGGCGCTCGCCCAGGACCAGCTCGCCGAGCTGATGGAGCTATCGAAGTCGCTGCCCGACATGCGGATGTTCACCTATGACGGCGACACCCCCCAGGACGCGCGGCGCTCGGTGCGCTCCCGGGCGAACCTGGTGCTGACCAACCCCGACATGCTCCACTCGGGGATCCTGCCGCACCACACCAAGTGGGTGAATCTCTTCCAGAACCTGAAATACGTGGTGATCGACGAGCTGCACGCCTACCGTGGTGTCTTCGGCAGCCACCTCGCCAACGTGCTGCGCCGGCTCAAGCGCATCTGCCGCCACTACGGAGCCACCCCGCAGTTCATCATGGCCTCGGCCACCATCGCCAACCCGGGCGAGCTGGCCGAGCGCCTCACCGGCGAGCCGGTGGTCGAGCTCGCGGAGAGCGGGGCGCCCACCGGGGAGAAGACCTTCGTGGTCTACAACCCGCCGGTGATCAATCCGGAGCTCGGCATCCGCGCGCCCTATCTCGGCGAGGCGTCCAAGCTGGCCGTCCGCTTCCTGAAGCAGAAGGTCGCCACCATCGTGTTCTGCCAGAGCCGGCTGTCCACCGAGGTGGTACTGGCCTCCATCAAGAAGGGGGTCGAGGACAAGACGGGCGACTCCGGCATCGTGCGCGGCTACCGGGGCGGCTACCTGCCGCTGCGGCGGCGCGAGGTGGAGCAGGGGCTCCGCTCGGGCGAGGTGCTGGGGGTGGTGTCCACCAGCGCGCTCGAGCTGGGCATCGACATCGGCCATCTCGACGTCGCGGTGCTCGCCGGCTATCCCGGCACCATCGCCTCGATGTGGCAGCAGGCGGGGCGGGCGGGCCGGCGCAGCGGCGAGTCGGTGGCGGTGATGGTGGCGACCAGCTCGCCGATGGACCAGTACCTGGCCTCGCATCCCGACTACCTCTTCGGGGCGTCGCCGGAGCACGCGCGGATCAATCCCGAGAACCCCTTCATCCTCATCAACCACGTCAAGTGTGCGGCCTTCGAGCTGCCGATCGCGGCCGACGAGGCCTTCGGCGGTGACGTGTCGGCGCACCTCGGGGCGCTGGAGGACGAGGGCGTGCTGCACCGGGCCGGCGCGCACTTCCACTGGAGCTCGGAGACCTATCCGGCCGACCACATCTCGCTCCGCACCGTCACCTCCGACAACTTCCTGGTCATCGACACCACCGCGCGCGACGCGGCCCAGGTCAAGCGCCGGCAGATCATCGCCGAGGTGGACTGGAAGAGCGCCTTCGCCATGATCTATCCGAAGGCGATCTACATGGTGGAGGGCGAGCCCTTCGAGGTGCAGGAGCTCCACTACCGCGAGGACGAGGAGAAGGTCGCCTACGTCAAGCGGGTCGCGGTGGACTACTTCACCGACGCGATCAGCGCCAAGGGGGTGTGGATCCTCCAGCGCTTCGGGCGTCAGGAGACGCCCGGGCTGCTCGCCGAGCAGGGCGAGGTGCTGGTGGCCGAGAAGGTCGTGGGCTTCAAGAAGATCAAGATGGGCACGCTCGAGAACGTGGGCTCGGGCGAGGTCGAGCTCCCGCAGCAGGAGATGCAGACCACCAGCGCCTGGCTGACCCTCGATCCGGGACTGCTCGCGGAGATCTCCCCCAGGCGCGACGATCTGGTGGACGGCCTGCGCGCCCTCACCCACCTCCTACACAGCCTGGCCCCGATCTTCCTGCTGTGCGACATCCGCGACGTGGGCGCGTGGCTCGGCGACGGCTCGCCCGCGCAGGCCGGGCAGGTGGTGACGCGGGAGACCATGCGGGCCCAGCTCCTGCAGGGCGAGAGCTTCACCCCCACGATCTATCTCTACGACAACCAGCCGGGCGGCATCGGCCTGGCCGAGCGGATCTTCGAGGTGCTGTCCGAGCTCCTGACCCGCGGGCTCGACACCCTCGAGGCCTGCGGCTGCCGGAGCGGGTGCCCGTCGTGCGTGGGTCCGGTGAACGAGGTGGGCCGTCAGGCCAAGCCGGTCGCCCTCGGGATCCTGAAGCGCCTGGTCTCCCGGCGCTGACGCCTCCGCCCAGTGCCGCGGGATCTCACCGAGTTGACCCGCATCATCCGGCGCATCGAGGCGAAGACCCGGACCTCGAATCCGCTCGCCTCGCCCCGGGCCGCGGCCCGCCAGACCCTCGAGGCGCTCTTGGACGGCGCGGTCGAGGAGACCGAGCGGGGGAAGCTCCTCGTCGTCCGCCGGCGCTTTCCGGTGGACCATTGCCACGGCGCCCAGTCGCTGCGCGCCGCCCGTGAGGCCTCCCCCGAGGCCCTGGCCCTGCTGGGTCGCGCGGGCGATGCCCCGGCCGCGGCCGGCCGCCTGCTCTACCTCGACACCGAGACCACCGGGCTCGCGGGCGGCACCGGCACCTACGCGTTCCTGGTCGGCGTCGGTTTCTTCGACGGCGACGCCTTCGAGGTGCGGCAGTTCTTCATGCGGGACCTCGACGAGGAGCCGGCGCTGCTGACCGTCCTCGAGGAGACGTTCCGGAGCTTCGACGGGTTCGTCACCTACAACGGGGCCGGGTTCGACCTGCCGCTCCTCGAGACGCGCTTCGTGCTCGGGCGGCGCCGCTTTCCCGCGGAGGCCTTCCACGTCGATCTGCTCGGCCCGGCGCGGCGCCTGTGGAGCGCGCGCCTGCCCGACTGCCGGCTCGGCACGGTCGAGGAGAGCGTTCTCCGCTTCACCCGGGAGAGCGACCTGCCGGGCGCGCTGATCCCGACCGTGTACTTCGAGTACCTGCGGCGCAAGCGGCCGGACGCCCTGCCGCGGGTGTTCGAGCACAACCGCCACGACATCCTCTCGCTGGCCGCGCTCACCGGCTGGGTCGCGGAAGCGGTGGTGCGCGCCCCGCACCCCGAGCTGGACCCGGAGACCTTGGCCGGGGTCGGCCGGATGCTGGAGGCGACCGACGCCGAGCGGAGCCTGGCCTGCTACCGCCTGGCGCTCGACGCCGGGCTGGCCACGCCGTCCCGGGAGCGCCTGCTGCTCCGGCTCGCCCGCGGGGAGAAGCGCCGGGCGCGCTGGGACGAGGCGCGGGCGCTCTGGGAGGCCGCGGCCCGCTCGCCGCGCGCCTTCGATCCGCGCCCGTGGGAGGAGATCGCCAAGGTCCACGAGCACCGCCGGCGTGACCTCCACGCAGCGCGCGAGGTGGTGGAAGAAGCCCTCGCCCTCGCCCGGCGGCACCGGGCCTCCGGGCGGGTGCTCGCCGCGCTCGAGCATCGGCTCGAGCGCCTGGGCCGGCGGCTCGGACGGATCGCGGGGCTCGGCGGGGCCCGCCAGCCCGCCTGATCCGGTCGCCGGGCGGAGCCCGGGCGCCCCTTCGTTTTTAGGTTTGACACACTTCCACAGTTAGGGTAGCCTCACACTCCGCACGTCCCGCTTCACGATCATCGATCCGCGAGGGAGAGACGAGCATGGCGACACCACGAGCAGGGATCCTGGTGCTGGCGCTGGGCCTGACCGGGTCGGTCCTGACCGCACCCGGGGAGCCGGCGGAGGTGATGGTGTACACCGCGCGCGCCCACTACGGCCAGGAGCCGGCCATGGAGGCCTTCACCCGGAAGACCGGCATCCAGGTCAAGAGCTTCGGCGGGGATTCCGGCGCGCTGTTCGAGCGCCTCCGGGCCGAGGGCGACCGGACGCCCGCCGACGTGCTGATCACGGTGGACGCCGGCAACCTCTGGAACGCAGCGCGCGCGGGCCTGCTCGCCGCGGTGGATTCGCCCGAGATCCAGGCCAACGTCCCGGCCCACCTGCGCGATCCCGAGAACCGCTGGGTCGGGCTCACGGTGCGCGCCCGCACCATCATGTACAACACCAGGAAGGTGAAGCCGGAGGAGCTCTCCACCTACGAGGCCCTCGGTGATCCGAAGTGGAAGGGCCGCCTCTGCCTGCGCCCCTCGACCCACATCTACAACCAGTCGCTGATCGCGACCATGATCAAGCGGCACGGCGAGGCCCGGGCCGAGAGCATCGTGCGCGGCTGGGTGGCCAACGGCCCGATCCTGATCAACGGCGACACCAAGGTCCTGGAGGCGGTCGCGGCCGGCCAGTGCGACGTGGCCCTCGCCAATACCTACTATCTGGGGCGCATCGTCGCCAAGGACGCGACCTTCCCGGTCGCCCCCTTCTGGGCCAACCAGGCGACGACCGGCACCCACGTCAACATCTCGGGCGCGGGCGTCACCGCCCACGCCAAGAACCGGGCCGGCGCGGTGAAGCTGATCGAGTTCCTCACGAGCCCCGAGGCGCAGCAGATGTTCGCCGACGCCAATTTCGAGTATCCGGCGAACCCGCAGGCCGGGGTGAACCCGGTGATCGCCCGGTGGGGCAAGTTCAAGCAGGACGACACCAACGTCGCGGCGGCCGGCGAGCACCAAGCCGCGGCCACGAGGCTGGCGGACCGGGCGGGCTACAAGTAGTCCAACGATGGCCATCGGGTCCGCGCCCCGCGCGCCGGCGCGGCGGCCGGGGCCGTCCCCGTGGACGTGCCTCGCGGTGGGCATCGCGGCGCTGCTCGCGATCCCGATCGCGTCGGTGGTTTCCTCGCTCGCGGTTCCCGCGGGCGAGGTCTGGTTTCACCTTTGGCGCACCCAGCTTCTCGGACTCGTCGGCCGGACGCTCGCGCTGCTGCTCGGGGTCGGCGCGGGGGCGCTGATCGTCGGCGGCGGGCTCGCCTGGCTCGTGGTGCACCATCGCTTCCCGGGGCGTGCGGTGCTCGAGTGGGCCCTGATCCTGCCCCTGGCGGTGCCGGCCTACGTGATCGGCTTCGCCTTCGTCGGTCTCTTCGAGTACTCGGGCCCGGTGCAGAGCGCGCTGCGCCGCGGGCTGGGCGCGGGGGTGGGGCTGCCCGAGATCCGTTCCTACCCCGGGGTGGTGGTCATGATGACCCTGGTCTTCTATCCGTACGTCTACCTGCTCGCGCGTGTGGCCTTCCGCGAGCAGGGCGCGGCCGAGGTGGAGACCGCGCGCACCCTGGGCCGCTCGCGCACCGCCGCGTTCTTGCAGGTGACGGTGCCGATGGCGCGCCCCGCCCTGGTGGCGGGGGTGGCGCTGGCGATGATGGAGGCCCTGGCCGACTTCGGGACCGTCGCCACCTTCGGCTACCGCACGCTCACCGAGGCGATCTACCGGGTCTGGTACGGGATGTTCGACCGCATCGCGGCGGCGCAGCTGGCCAGCGTGCTGCTCCTGTTCGCGGCGGGCCTGCTGCTGCTCGAGCGCCGCTCCCGCGGCCGGGCCCGCTTCGCCCAGAGCAGCCGGCGCGGGCCGGTGATCGAGGCGGTGCGCCTGTCCGGCTGGCGCGCCGCGGGGGCCACCGCCGCCTGCCTGACCGTGCTCGGGCTCGCCTTCCTGCTCCCGGTGGGGCAGCTCGCGTGGTGGGCGATCGCGGCGATCCGCGCCGGGCAGGTGGCGCCGGACTTCGCCGCGCTCCTGTGGCATACTGGCGCGCTCGCGGGCACCACTGCCGGGGTCGCCTCCCTCCTCGCGGTGCTGCTCGCCTACGCGGGCCGGCTCCACGGCACCGCGGTGGTGCGTATGGCCGCGCAGCTCGCGTCCATGGGCTACGCGCTCCCGGGGGCGGTCATCGCGGTGGGGGTCCTGCTGCCGCTGGCCTGGGCCGACCACGCCCTCGTGCCCTCGCTCGAGCGCGCGCTCGGACGGCCGCTCGGGCTCCTGCTCACCGGCTCTGCGGCCGGTCTCGTCCTCGCCTACGTGGTGCGCTTCCTCGCCGTCGGGCTGCAGACCGTGGACGCGAGCCTCGGCAAGATCCCGCCGAGCCTCGACGATGCGGCCCGGGTGCTGGGCGCCCGCGCGGGCTCGGCCCTGCGGCGGGTGCACCTGCCGCTCATGCGGGGCGGGCTCCTGACCGCGCTCGTGCTCGTCTTCGTGGAGACGATGAAGGAGATGCCGGCCACCCTGCTGCTCCGTCCGGTCGGGGTCAACACCCTCGCGGTCGAGATCTGGGAGCGCACCTCCGAGGCGATGTGGCCGGAGGCGGCGGTACCCGCGCTGACCCTGGTCGGGGTGGGCCTGCTGCCGGTGGTGCTCCTGATCCGGCTGACGTCGCGGCGGTAGAGCCCCTCCGCCTGGACCACCCTTCACCCTGCCCTCTCCCCTGGGGGGGAGGGGTGCGAAGTGGGGACTACCTCTGGAAGGCGACGACGTGGAGGACGTGGGGGGCGGGCCGCACCCGCATGCCGGTCGGGAGCACCGAGGCCGAGGGCTGCGAGGAGTGAACCCGATCGCCGGACGGCAGCCGGATGCAGTAGAGCGTCTCCGAGCCCCGGAAGTAGCGCCGCACGATCGTGCCGGGGCCGTCCGCCTGCGGCGCGAAGGTGATGTCGTCGGGGCGGATCATCACGTCGACCCGGCGCCCGGACGGCAGCTGGTCCACGTTGGCGAAGGTGCCGATCTCGGTCACGATGCCTTCCGCGGTGACCACGCCGGGCAGGAAGTCGGCCGCGCCCACGAAGGCGGCCACGAAGCGCGTCGCGGGGCGGTGGTAGAGCTCCTGCGGCGTCGCGACCTGCTCGATGCGCCCCGCGTGGAGCACCCCCACCCGATCGGCCAGGGTGAACGCCTCCTCCTGGTCGTGGGTGACGAACACCGCGGTGGTGCGGCTCTCCCGCAGGATGCGCTCCACCTCGTCGCGCATCTGGGCGCGGAGATCGGCGTCGAGGTTGGAGAAGGGCTCGTCGAGGAGCATCAGGGCGGGAGAGGGAGCCAGGGCCCGCGCGAGGGCCACGCGCTGCTGCTGGCCCCCGGACAGCTCGTGCGGGTATCGCGGGCCGAAGCCGCCGAGGCCGACCAGATCCAGCACCTCCTCCACCCGCCGCCGGGCGCCGCGGGGCAGGCCGAAGGCCACGTTGTCGGCGACGGCCAGGTGGGGGAAGAGCGCGTAGTCCTGGAACACGAGGCCGACGCCCCGCTCCTCGGGCGGAACCGCGCGATCGGGTCCCGCCACGACCCGGCCGCGCAGGGTGATGGTGCCCGCGTCGGGATGCTCGAGGCCCGCGACGAGGCGCAGGGTGGTCGTCTTGCCGCAGCCCGAGGGGCCGAGCAGGGCCAGGATCTCGCCCTCGGCGACCCGGAGCGAGAGGCCGTCGACCGCGGGCGGCTCCGTGGCGCGAAAACGCTTGCTGACCCGGTCGAGGATCAGGAGATCCACGGTCAACGGCGGGTCAGGACCTCGGGATTGACCGGCGTGGGCGGCGTCCTGCCTTCCAGCACGGCCAGGCAGTTCTCGACCGCCAGGGTCGCCATCTTCAGGCGCGTCTCGTGCGAGGCGCTCGCGATGTGGGGAGCCAGCACCACGTTGGGCAGCCCGATCAGCCCCGGATGCACCGTCGGTTCCTCCTCGAAGACGTCGAGGCCCGCGCCCGCGATCCAGCCCTCCTTGAGGGCCTGCGCCAGCGCGGCCTCGTCCACCACCGGACCGCGGGCCGCGTTCACCAGGTACGCGGTCCTCTTCATGCTCCGGAGTGTCTGGGCGTTGATCAGGTGGCGGGTCTCGGGAATCAGCGGGGTGTGCAGGGTCACGAAGTCGGACTCGCGCAGGAGGGTGGGGAGATCGGTCCGGGTGGCGTTGAGCTCGCGCTCCACCGCCGGATCCGCCGCGACCGCGTCCTGGTAGAGCACACGCATGCCGAAGCCGAGCGCGCGGCGCGCCACCGCGCGCCCGATACGGCCGAAGCCGACCACCCCGAGGGTCTTGCCGTGGACGTCGCCGCCCAGGAGCAGCAGGTACTCCCACTGCCGGAACCGGCCCTCCCGCGTGTACCGGTCGGCCTCGACCAGCCGCCGGGCCGTCGCCATGAGCAGGGTCCAGGCAAAGTCGGCGGTGGTGTCGGTCAGCACGTCCGGGGTGTTGGTGACCACGACGCCGCGGCGGGTGCAGGCGGCGACGTCGACGTTGTTGTAGCCGACCGCGACGTTCGAGACGACGCGCAGCCCGGGCCGCGCGGCCAGGAGCGCTTCGTCGATCGCCTCGCTGATCACGCAGATCAGGCCCTGCTTGCCCGCCAGGCGCTCGAGCAGCTCGGCCCGCGGCATGGGCGCATCGCGGTCGTACGCGTCGACCTCGGCCCGGCTCCGGGCGAGCCGGACTGCGGCCTCCGGCAGGAGCCGCGAGATCAGGACTGCACGCTTGCCTGGATCGGTGGCCATGACTCTACATCTCCAAATAGTTAATTTACAGGTCTAAATTTGATTTGACAACGTCGAGGCGGCTGCTATATTAGCACTCGGCTTGGTTGAGTGCTAAGCCCCGCAGGCGGGAGCAGCCCGCAAGGCCCAACATCTTACTATCGGGAGGCGCGTTGACCATGAAGATTCGTCCGTTGCATGACCGAATCCTCGTCAAGCGGGAAGAGGAGAAGGAGGTCAAGAAGGGCGGGATCATCATCCCGGACACCGCGAAGGAGAAACCCCAGGAGGGGAAGGTGATCGCGGTCGGTGGCGGGAAGGTGAACGAGGACGGCAAGAAGATCCCGCTGGACGTGAAGGCCGGCGACAAGATCCTCTTCGGCAAGTACTCCGGCTCCGAGGTCAAGCTGGACGACGAGGAGTACCTGATCCTGCGTGAAGAGGACGTGCTCGCCATCATCGAGTAGCCGCGGCGGAGTCCGGAGAGCGTAACCGAACCGAATCCGACCGGGCCCACACGGGCGCGGTCAAATCCATCGAATCGCGAGGAGGAGAATCGGCATGCCGAAGCAGGTCCTGTTCAGCGACGAGGGGCGGGCCGCCCTGCTCCGTGGGGTCAACATCATGGCCGCCGCGGTGAAGGCGACCATGGGCCCGAAGGGCCGCAACGTGGTCATCGACAAGAAGTTCGGAAGCCCGACCATCACCAAGGACGGGGTGACGGTCGCCAAGGAGATCGAGCTCAAGGACAACTACGAGGACATGGGCGCCCAGATGGTCAAGGAGGTCGCCTCCAAGACCTCGGATATCGCGGGCGACGGCACCACCACCGCCACCGTGCTCGCCCACGCCATCGTGCGCGAGGGCCTGAAGAACGTCACCGCCGGCGCCAACCCCATGGGGCTCAAGCG
>DATIFV010000151.1:0-17056 GCA_035455085.1 Candidatus Methylomirabilota bacterium
TCGCGCGCCCGGTGCGAACGGCCAGCCACGGCTGCATCCGGGTGGAGCGGGCCGACGACCTCGCGGTTCACGTGCTCGCGGACGGGACCGACCGGTGGACCCGGCAGTCCCTCGAGGAGGCCATCGCGGGCGGCGGCTCCCCGAGAATTCCGGTTGCCCGGCCGCAACCCGTGTACATACTGTACTGGACGGCGTTCGTCGCCCCGGACGGCGCGGTGCACTTCCGGGACGACGTCTACGGGCGCGACCGTCGCCTCGCCGCCGCGCTGGCCGCGGCGCCGGGGGCCCCGGATCCGTCTCGCGGGATCGGGGGCTGTCCGTCGCCGCGAGAGGAGGCTTCACGCTGAGCGGACTGGATCATCACCGCGCGACCCGGCGGCGGGTGCTGCGGCTCGGCCTGGCCGGAATGGCCGGCCTGCTGGCGCCGGTCGGGCGCGCGGGCGCGGCGGAGGCGCGCGTGCTCGCACTGCGGAGCCTGCACACCGGCGAGTTCGTGCGCGCCACCTACTGGGCGGCCGGCCGCTACGTGCGCGACGGCCTGGCCGAGATCGATCGCCTGCTGCGGGACCATCGCAGCAACGCGGTGCATCCGATCGACCGTCGGCTCCTCGACGTGCTGGGCGCGCTGCGCGACCGCCTGGAGACCCGCGAGGCCTTCGAGGTCATCTCGGGCTACCGCTCGCCGGCCACGAACGCCCGGCTGGTCGCCACCACCACCGGCGTCGCGGTGGGGAGCCTCCACGTCGCGGGCATGGCCGTCGACATCCGGGTTCCCGGCCGGCCACTGACCGCGGTCCGAGACGCCGCGAAGACCCTCCGCGCCGGCGGGGTCGGCTACTATCCGGACTCGGACTTCGTCCACGTCGACGTCGGGCGCGTCCGGTACTGGTGAGGCACCGGCGGGCTCACCGGCGTATCTCCCGAACGCGGCTGCGCAGCTTGGCCAGCAACTGCTCGGGCGACGACGTGCGCATCAGGCTGTTGAACTGGGTGCGGTAGTTGGCCACGAGGCTCACGCCCTCGATGGTGACGTCGTAGACGCGCCACCGCTCGGCCCGCCGGAGCGCGCGGTAATCGATCGGAACCTCGGTGCCCTTGTCGGTGGTGATGCGCGTCGAGACGGTGGCATAGTCGCCCTCCACGCGCTCGCCCACGTACTGGATCCGCTCGCCGCCGTACGTCTCGATCTTCGACATGTAGGCCTGCTCGAGCAGGTCGCTGAACAGCGTGACGAACTCCCGCTGCTGCCCGGGCGCGAGGGTCCGCCAGTGCTGGCCCATGGCCCGGCGCGCGATCTCCTCGAAGTCGAAGATCTCGTCGGCGATCCGGCGGATCTCGCGCCGGCGCTCGGCCGCCTGCGGGGGCGCCTTGAGCGCCGGATCCTCGAGCACGACGAGGACCCGGTCGATCGCCCCCTTGAGCTGCTCGGTCGGGCCCGGCCCGCTCCCACCGGCGGCGGGAGCCCAGGCCAGGACCGCGAGCACGCCCAGCACCAGGAGCGCAAGGCGTGCCGGCGAGACGGACCGTGATCGCATCAAGCCGTCCTCGTCCGTCTCGGGTCGCGCATGGATGCCCTCCCGGACGAGCGTGGAGCAAGCTCCGTGCCCCGTGCCCAAGTCATGGCGAACGCTGGCGAGCCCGGTGCGCCGCGGCCGCGCGGCCACTCCGGGACCGAGAGCGCCGCGCCCCAGATGGGGCAGCGGCGCCCCGGCCGGCGCGCCGCAAGTAGGCGCCGTAGTGGCACCGGCGCCTGGCAGCCGGGTTGCACCGTTTCCCGGACATGCACGAGGACCCGGAGGAGCGGCTTGCGCGGGCGAGCAGGCCCGCCGCGGAGGCGCTGCGCCTGCATCCCTTCTACCGGGGCAAGCTGCAGGTCCTGCCGAAGTGCGCGATCCGGGGTCTGGAGGACTTCTCGATCTGGTACTCGCCCGGGGTGGCCGCGCCGTGCCGCGCCATCCAGGCCGAGCCCGGCCTGGTGTACACGCACACGAACAAGGGCAACTCCATCGCCATCGTCACCGACGGCACCCGGGTGCTCGGCCTGGGCGACATCGGCCCCGAGGCCGCCCTGCCGGTCATGGAGGGCAAGGCGATGCTCTTCAAGTACCTGGGCGGCGTCGATGCGGTGCCGATCTGCCTGGGCACGAAGGACCCCGACGCGCTGGTGCGAACCGTCGAGCTGCTCGAGCCGGCCTTCGGGGGGATCAACCTCGAGGACATCGCGCAGCCCAAGTGCTTCCGGGTGCTCGACGCCCTGCGGGGACGGCTCTCCATCCCGGTCTGGCACGACGACCAGCAGGGCACCGCCACCGCGCTGCTGGCGGGGCTGCTCAACGCCCTCAAGGTCGTGGGCAAGGACCTCGGCCGCGTCCGCATCGCGATGGTGGGGATGGGGGCGGCCAACGTCGCCGGCTATCGCCTGCTCACCACCAGCGGCGTCGCACCGGGCGCGATCGTGGCCTGCGACCGCAAGGGTATCCTGCATCGCGGGCGGCACGACATCGAGGCCGAGCAGGCGCGCTTTCCGGACAAGTGGCGGGTGTGCCGGGAGAGCAACGCCGACGGGCTGGCGGGCGGCATCGCCGAGGCCCTGCGGGGAGCCGACGTCTGCGCGGCCTTCTCGGCCTCGGGCCCCGGCATCATCGACCCGAAGTGGGTGAGCGAGATGGCCCGGGACGCCATCGTCTTCGCCTGCGCCAACCCCACGCCCGAGATCTGGCCGTGGGAAGCGAAGGCCGCGGGCGCGCGCGTGGTGGCGACCGGCCGGGGCGACTTCCCCAACCAGCTCAACAACTCGCTGGTCTTCCCGGGCCTCTTCCGGGGCGCCCTCGACGTCCGGGCGCGGGCCATCACCGACGGGATGGCGCGGGCGGTGGCCCGGGAGCTGGCGGGCTTCGCCGAGTCGCGATCGATCCACGAAGAGGATATCCTGCCGCGCATGGACGAGTGGGCGGTGTTCCCCCGCGTGGCCGTCGCGGCAGGGCTCGCGGCCCAGGCCGACGGGGTCGCGCTCCTGTCCGTCGGACGGGAGGCGCTGCACGCCGGCGCCGCCCGGATGATGCGGGAAGCCCGCGATGCGGTCGCCCTGCTCATGCGCGAGGGCCTGATCGCCTCGCCGGCGGGCCCATGAGCGGCACCGAGAGAGGGAGCGGGCCATGAAGGTCAAGGACGTGATGAGCCGGCAGCCGGTCACGATCGATCCGGACGCTCCGGTGGGCACCGCGCTCGAGGTCATGCGGAGCAGGCACGTCCGCCACCTGCCGGTGCTGGACGAGGCGGGGACGCTCGTCGGGATCGTCACCGACCGCGATCTCCGGCATGCCGCCTTCGCCCCCGCGCTGCAGGAGTACCTGCCGGTCAGCGCGCTGCGCCACGCCCGGCAGCTGGGCGAGGCGCTCGAGAACCTCCGGGTCCGCGACGTGATGACGTGGGCGGTCCTGACGACCACGCCGGAGGCCCCCCTGATGTACGCCGCGCTCGTGATGTTCGAGAGCCGCGTGGGCAGCCTGCCGGTGCTCGAGGGCACGCACCTGGTCGGCCTGCTCACCGAGCAGGACGTGCTGAAGGCCCTGATGCTCGAGGGCAAGATCGCCGAGCTCGAAGGCGGCTACATGTGGTAGACGGGAAACCCCCAGCCGAGGAGGCCGTGATGGCGAAAGCCAAGCGCAATCGGGTGAGGAAGGCGATCCAGGGGCCGCGGTCCCCCAAGGCGGGCCGGCCGGTCGAGCCCCAGGCGGTTCCCCCGCGGGTGCGGCGCCGGCGCACCCGCGCGCGGGCCGCCTTCCGGAAGGACACGACCATCCATCAGGCCGCTCGGGGCCCGCGGGTGATCTGGGGAGTCACGAAGCCGAAGGTGAAGAAGGGCTGAGGGCGGGGTGCGTCCGGGCGACGACTTCTTCAACCTCTACAGCCACGAGCTCATCCGGGTCGCGGTCGCGGTGCCCGCGGTCCGCGTGGCCGACCCCGCGTTCAACGCCCGCGAGCTCTCGCGGCTGATCGTCGAGGCGGCCGAGCGCCAGGCAGTCGCGGTCCTGTTCCCGGAGCTGTGTCTGTCCGCGTACTCGTGCGAGGATCTCTTCCACCAGCGCGCGCTCCTCGACCGCTGCCAGGAGGCCCTCCGCGAGATCCTCGACGCCTCACGGGGCTGCCCGGTGATGGCGGTGGTCGGGATGCCGGTCCCGATCGACCACCTGCTGTTCAACTGCGGGGTCGTGCTCTGCCAGGGCCGGGTCCTGGGGGTGGTGCCCAAGACGTTCCTGCCCAATCACCGCGAGTTCTACGAGCGGCGGCAGTTCGCCTCCGGGGACGCCGCGATCTCCGGCGCGATCGGGTGCGGCGGGCAGCGCGACGTGCCCTTCGGGACGGACCTGCTCTTCGAGCTGGAGCAGCAGCCGCTGGCGACGTTTCACGTGGAGATCTGCGAGGACCTGTGGGTGCCGGTACCGCCGTCGTCACGCGCCGCCCTGGCCGGCGCCACCGTCCTGCTGAATCTCTCCGCGTCCAATGTCACGGTGGCCAAGGCCGAGTTCCGCCACCAGCTCGTGGCGAGCCAGTCCGCCCGCTGCCTCGCGGCCTACCTCTACTCGGGCGCGGGCTACGGGGAGTCCACCACCGACCTGGCCTGGGACGGCCACGCGATGATCTACGAGAACGGGACCTGCCTGGCCGAGTCCCGCCGGTTCAGCTACGAGCCGCAGCTCGTCTGCGCCGAGATCGACCTCGAGCGGCTCGGCCAGGAGCGGATGCGGCAGACCAGCTTCGTCCAGGCGGTGGAGCGGGAGCGGGATCGGCTCCGCGCCTTCCGCCGCGTGCCGGTGCGCCTGCCGCTGCCCGCGCGCGGGCGGCTCCTGCCCGAGCGGCGCTACGCGCGCTTCCCGTACGTGCCGTCGGAGCCGGAGCAGCGCGACGCGCGCTGCGCCGAGGTGTACGAGATCCAGGTACAGGGGCTCGTCAAGCGCCTGGAGTTCGCCGGTCTCGAGCGGGTGGTGATCGGGGTCTCGGGCGGGCTCGACTCGACGCACGCGCTCCTGGTCTGCGCCCAGGCCATGGACGTCCTGCGCCACCCGCGGCGTCACGTCCTCGCCTACACGATGCCGGGCTTCGCCACGAGCCCCCGCACCCTGGAGCAGGCCCGCCGGCTGATGAGTGCCCTCGGCGTGCAGGCGCACGAGCTCGACATCCGCCCGAGCGCCCGGCAGATGCTCTCCGACATCGGGCACCCCGCGGGCCGCGGCGAGAAAGTCTACGACGTCACCTTCGAGAACGTCCAGGCCGGCGAGCGCACGAGTCACCTCTTTCGGCTCGCCAACCTCCACCGGGGGCTGGTCGTGGGCACGAGTGACCTCAGCGAGCTCGCGCTCGGCTGGTGCACCTACGGGGTCGGCGACCACATGTCGCACTACGCGGTCAACGCCAGCGTGCCCAAGACCCTGATCCAGCACGTGATTCGCTGGGCCGAGCAGACCGCCCGGCTGGGCGACACGGCCAGCGAGATCCTGCGCGAGATCCTCGTCACCGAGATCAGCCCCGAGCTGGTCCCGGCCGACGCGGTCGAGAGCCAGCCGGTCCGGGGGACCGAGGAGGTGGTGGGGCCCTTCGAGCTGCAGGACTTCCACCTCTACTACACCCTGCGCTTCGGCTACGCTCCGCCGAAGGTCGCCTTCCTCGCCTATTGCGCCTGGCGCGACCGGACCCAGGGCGGATGGCCCGACATCGCGCCGCCCGCGCAGCACGAGTACCGGATCGGGGAGATCAAGGCCCACCTGCGGGTCTTCCTGGAGCGCTTCTTCCACCTGAGCCAGTTCAAGCGCAGCGCCATTCCGAACGCGCCCAAGGTCGGCTCGGGCGGCTCGCTGTCGCCCCGGGGTGACTACCGCGCGCCGAGCGACGGCGAGGCGGCGGCCTGGCTCGGCGCCCTCGACCTGATCCCGGAGCGCGACTGAGGGCGCCGGCTCAGGACGTGGCCAGCGCCCGGCGGAGGCTGACCGCGACCGCGGCGAGCAGCGCCCCGAAGCAGAGCGCGTAGACTCCCAGCGCCCACGCCACGGAGGGCTCGACCGCGTGGGGCAGGACCAGGATGAGCACCGCCAGGAACAGGGAGAACAGGCCGCCTGTCACCAGCAGCCAGTGTCCCGCGCCCCGCCGGGGCAGGCGCGCGGCCGCGACGAGCTCCAGCGCCCCGGTGAGCAGGCCCCACGTCGCGATCGCCAGCACCGCATCCCGGGGCACGAGCGGCCACGCCAGCGCCAGGCCGCCCACCGCGAGGCTCACCGCCCCCTCGAAGAGCACGGGCCAGGTCGCGAACGACAGGCGGGAGACCCAGAGCGCGGAGGCCACCGCCCAGGCGCCGTCCAGCACCGCGTAGACCCCGAAGGCCGCGACCAGCAGGTTGAAGGGCAGCCCGGGCCGGAGCAGGATCAGGAGCCCGAGCAGGATGGCGAGCACGCCCCGGGCCGCCACCATCCACCAGTTCTTGCCGAGTGTCGCGAGGAGGATGTGGTCGGCGCCGCTGCCGTTGGTCATCGTGGTCTCCACGGGTCAGGGGGTGTAGGACCGGTCCACCGCCGGCTCGCCCGATCGGCGGGCGATCTCCGCGCGCACGCGGTCGCGCAGGCGCACCATGGCCGGCCATCCGTCGGCATCATGGCGCAGCGGCGGGCCCACCGCCACCGTGATGGGGCCGGGGCGCGGCAGCCAGTCCTCCGCGGGGAGGATCTCGCGCGCCCCCCGGATGGTGACCGGGATCACCGGGCAGCCGGTGTCCACCGCCGCCTTGAACCCGCCGAGGCGGAACGGGAGGATCCCCGCGGCCCGCGTGAACGTGCCTTCGGGGAAGACCAGCACGGACCGGCCGGCCAGGAGGGCCCCGGTGACGCGCTCGGCGTCGGCGACGCTGCGCGAGGCCTGGCCCCGCTCCACCGTCAGGTGCCCGACCTTGCGGATCACCCGGCCGACCACGGGAGCCCGGCCGAGCTCCTGCTTGGCGACGAACCGGAAGGGGAGCGGGAGCGCGGCGAGGAGGACGACGACGTCCACGTAGCTCGCATGGTTCGCGGCCAGGATCACCGGGCCGGCGGTGGCGGCGAGGTGCTCCTCGCCCTCGAGCCGGAGCGCGCAGCCGGAGAGCCCCAGGATCAGGCGACACCACCGCCGTGATGCCCGGTCGGCGGCCGGCCCCGTCGGGGCCAGGACCACCGCCAGCCAGAGCGGCGGGAGGGTGAGCAGCAGCAGCGAGCCGAGGTAGGCGGCCCGGGCGAGCGCGGGCAGCCAGGCCGCGGCCCGCCGGAGCCGGGCCCCGATCGCTCCCGCGAGTAGCCGGGCCCACTGCACGGCGATCCGGCGGCCCGGCCGGCCCATGACGCCCTCGAGGTAGGCCGCGCGCGTGGCGCTGCGCCGGACCTTGCCGCTGGAGGTCTTGAGGACGGCGTGCGGGTCGGCGATGACCACCACGTCCGCCGGGATGCCGAGGGCCGCGACCACCCGGTCCATGACGGCCGCCCGGAGGCGCTCGCGCTCCGCGAGCTCGCGCGCGCGCGTCTCGGCCACGACGACCAGGCGCTCGGTGCCCACGCTCGGATCGTGCACGCCGAAGGCGGCCACGCAGCCCTTCCGGATGCCCGGGATCTCTCCCACGATGTCCTCGACCTCCTGCGGATACAGGTTGCGGCCGGCCTTCGTGATGAGGTCCTTGATCCGGCCGCTGATGAACAGCTCGCCGTCGGCCCAGTAGCCCAGGTCCCCGGAGTCCATCCAGCCGTCGCGCCGCGCCGCCCGCGTCGCGGCCGGGCTCCGCCAGTAGCCCTCGGTGACCGACGGGCCCCGGAACTCGATGCGCCCCTCCACCCGCTCGCCCAGCGGCCGGCCCTCGCGATCGACCACGCGGACCTGGTGCCCCGGCAGGGGCGGCCCGCACGAGACGAGCTGCAGGGGCGCGGGCTCCCCGGCGGCGGGGACGGCCCGGCCCGCCTGCTGGAACGTCTCCCGCGCGATGGTGTCCACGCGGGGACCCGCCCCGGGCGCAGGGATCGTCAGGGCCACCGAGGCCTCGGCCAGCCCGTAGACCGGGCACATCGCGTGGGGCCGGAAACCGTACGGGCGGAAGCGGCGGCCGAACCGCTCGATGGTCTCCGGGCTCACCGGCTCCGAGCCGTTCATGGCCAGACGCCAGGAGGACAGATCGAGGTCCCCGATCTCCTCGTCGGCGATGCGCCGGGCGCAGAGGTCGAAGCCGAAGTTCGGCGCGGCCGAGATGGTGGCCCGGTGCGCGTGGATCGCGTGCAGCCAGCGCGCGGGCCGGGCCAGGAAGGCCAGCGGCGACAGGATGGCGATCGGGATGCCGAAGTAGAGGGCGCCGAGCCAGGAGCCGATGAGCCCCATGTCGTGATAGAGGGGCAGCCAGCTCACCGCGACGTCGTCGGGCCGCACCCGGATCGCCTCCCCGATGGCGCGGATGTTGGCGAGCAGGTTGGCGTGCGAGAGCAGCACGCCCTTGGGCGCGCCGGTGCTGCCGGAAGTGTACTGGATGAGCGCGGGCGCGCCGGGACCTCCGGCGGCGCCGGCGGTGGCCTCGGTCTCGCCCAGGTCGGCGACGGTGACGATGTGGCGCATCGAGGCGACCCGGGAGCGCAGCAGGGCAGCCACGCGCACCGCTTCCGGAAACGTGATGATGGCCCGCGCGCCCGCGTTGGCGAGGATGCCGACCTGCCGCCGTGCGTAGTCCTCGATCAGGTCACGCCGGAACGGCGGATAGACCGGCACCGGCACCCCGCCCGCGAGCAGGACGCCGAAGAAGGCGGGAAAGAACGCGGCCTCGGTCCGGAGCATGATCGCCACCGGGTCGCCGGCGCCGACCTTGCGGTCCCGGAGCCCGGCCGCGACGGCCCGCGCTCGATGCCACAGTGCGCCGTAGGTGATCGGCCGCTCGCGGCCGTCCTCCTCTCGGAGCAGCACGTGCGCCCGCTCCGGCGTGGCCTCGGCGTGGTAGGCGAGCACGCTCACCAGCGACCGGGCCGCGACCGGCGGGGGAGCCGCCTCGCCGAGGGGCGGCCCGGCCGCGACGGGAGCCTCGGGAGGGGCCGTGCCCGCGCCCCGGATGGCGGTGACGAGGTCGCCCGGGCTCACCGCGTCCGCCATCACCGCGTCCGGCAGGCGGACCCCGAACCGCTGCTCGAGGCGGAGCAGCAGCTCGACCCGCTCGAGGCTGCCGACGCCCAGGTCGCGGTCGAGCCGATCGCCGAGCCCGACGGGCCGACCGCCCGGCCGGCCGCCCAGCTCGTCGACCAGGGTCGAGACGATGGCCAGGACGTCGTGCTCGACCGCTCGCGGGTCCCGGCGGACCGGGCTCGTGATCGGCACGAAGGCGGGCTCTACGAGGCGCGCCGGAGCCCGGCCGAGAGGGCACCGGCCAGGTGGCCCATCTCGTTGCCGAACAGCATGATCAGGTCGTCCACCGTGATGACCCCGACCAGGACCCCGGTCTTGGTCACGACCGGCAGGCGCCGGACCCCGGTCCTGGCGAACGTCTTGGCGGCGTCGAGGAGCCCCAGATCCTCCCGGATGGTCATGGGCTTCTTGCGCATCACGTCGCCCACGCGCACCGCGTCCGGATCCTTCCCCAGGGCGACCACCTCGACGGTCACGTCGCGGTCGGTCAGCATCCCGACGGGCCGTCCCGCGTTGACGACCACGAGGGCGCCCACGTTCTTCGCCCGCATCGCCCGCGCCGCTTCCTCCACGGTCATCTGGGCCGACGCGGTCACCACCGGCTTCGTGCAGATCTTCCCGAGCATGGTGATCCTCCTGGCAGAGACGGTCGGACGAGCCAGGGTAGTGCAAGGCAGGTGCCGCGCCCCAAGCTCGCGCCGCATCGATGTTCCGGCACCTGGGCGACTGGGGCGGGTCGGCCACACCGGGGCGGTGGTGCCTCGGCCGCCGCCCGCCGGGCGACGGCAAGCCGCTGAATCACCGCGGGTCGGCGCTGGCACCGGCGTTGCACCTCGCATTCGGCAGGGTTGTCGACCGAGACACTCTCAGCCAGAAGAGGAGGAGACATCATGGCGCGCGGTCTGATGCCGTGGACGGGGTTCGGAAACCTGAAGGACGAGATGGATCGGCTGTTCGATCGCCTCGCCTCGACCAAGTGGGACGATTTTCCCACCCTCGGCGACTTCTCTCCGAGCATGGACATGTCGGAGACGAAGGACAGCCTGGTCGTGAAGGTCGAGGTCCCGGGGATGGAGGAGAAGGACATCAAGGTCTCGCTCCAGGAGAACCTGCTGACGGTCACGGGGGAGAAGCGGCAGGAGAAGGAGGAGAAGGAGGAACGCTACCACCGCGTGGAGCGGTCCTACGGGGCGTTCACGCGTGGCGTGCGGCTGCCGGTGGCGGTGGATGCGAGCCGGGTGCAGGCCACGTTCAAGAACGGCCTCCTGACCGTGACCCTGCCCAAGACGCCGGCGGCGAAGGGCACGACGATCCCGATCAAGGCGGAGTAGAGAAGCAGCCCGGATCCGCGACGGGAGGTGATGCCACGATGCCGAGCGAGGACCGGGAGCGCATGGTCGCCACCCAGATCGAGGCGCGGGGCATCACCGATCCGCTCGTGCTCGAGGCGATGCGGACCGTCCCGCGCGAGAGCTTCGTCCCGGCCTCGCTGGCGAAGTTCGCGTACGACGACGGGCCGCTGCCGATCGGGCACGGGCAGACCATCTCGCAGCCGTACATCGTGGCGATCATGACCCAGGCCGCCGCGCTCAAGCCGGGGAGCCGCGCTCTGGAGATCGGGACGGGCTCGGGCTACGGCGCGGCGGTCCTGTCGCGGGTCGCCGCGGAGGTGTACACGATCGAGCGGGTCGGCGAGCTGGCCGAGTCGGCGCGCGAGCGCCTGGCCCGGCTCGGCTACGCCAACGTGCACGTGCTGGCCGGCGACGGCAGCCTGGGCTGGGCCGAGCACGCTCCCTACGACGCGATCGTGGTGACCGCGGGGGGGCCGCGGGTGCCCAAGGCGCTGCTCGACCAGCTCGCGGTGGGCGGCCGCCTGGTGATGCCGGTGGGCCCGGCCACCCGCCACCAGCGCCTCGTCCGCGTGACCCGGAGCGACGTGCACGAGTACCAGTACGAGGACCTCGAGGAGGTGGCGTTCGTCCCCCTGATCGGGGCGGAGGGCTGGACCGAGGGAGGCGAGGCGACGTGTACCGGCACGTTCTGATCCCCACCGACGGCTCCGCCCTGTCGGAGACCGCGATCCGGCACGGCATGGCGCTCGCCAAGGCGATGGGGGCCAGGGTGACGGTCCTGACCGCCTCGCTGCCGTTCCACTCCCTGGCGCTCGATCCGGTGATGGTGAGCGACAACCCGGCGCGGTACCGCCAAGAGTGCGAGGCGCTGGCCGAGAAGGCGCTCGCGGCCGCCCAGCGTCAGGCCGGGGCCATCGGGATCGGCTGCGAGACCGTGCACGTGACCGACGCCCACCCCTACCAGGCCATCATCGAGACCGCCCGGCAGCGGGGCTGCGATCTGATCTGCATGGCCTCGCACGGGCGCCGGGGGATCTCCGCGCTCGTGCTGGGCAGCGAGACCTCGAGCGTGCTCACCCACAGCAAGATCCCGGTGCTGGTCTGCCGGTAGGTCCCGGAGGAGGAGCCATGACCCGACTGTTCGCGATCGGTGACGAGGCCACCCACGTCATCGGCGACGCCAAGTGTCCCGAGTGCCTCGAGGAGTATCCGGAGCCGTGCCCCTGCGGCGGCCTGATCCATGCCGCCTCCGGGGAGCAGGACGAGGGCGGGACGGACTGGCCCGCGACCCGATGCGATCAGTGCGGCCGCTCCGAGGAGGAGCTCGACTGAGCCTGATCGACGCGCGGGGCCTCCACAAGGACTATCCGCTCGGGGACCACGTCGTCCACGCCCTGCGCGGGGTGTCGGTCACGATCGACACCGGCGAGATGGTCGCGATCATGGGGCCGTCCGGATCCGGCAAGTCCACGTTCATGACGATCCTCGGCTGCCTCGACACCCCGACCAAGGGGCACTACCTGCTCGATGGCCGCGACGTCTCGAGCCTGGACGACGACGAGCTGTCCGGCGTCCGCGGCCGGCGCATCGGCTTCGTCTTCCAGCAGTTCAACCTGCTGCCGCGGATCAGCGCCCAGGCCAACGTGGAGATGCCGCTGCTCTACTGCGAGGTCTCGGCCCGCGAGCGCGGCGAGCGGGCGCGGCGCAAGCTCGAGGTGGTGGGGCTGGCGGGCCGGGCCGCGCACCGGCCCGCGCAGCTGTCGGGGGGCGAGCAGCCGCGGGTGGCCATCGCGCGGGCGCTCGTCAACGAGCCGATCCTGCTCCTGGCCGACGAGCCGACCGGCAACCTCGACACGCGGACCAGTGCCGAGATCATGGCGGTCCTGCAGGCGCTGCACCGCACCGGGCTCACCATCGTGCTGGTGACCCACGAGCCGGACATCGCCCAGTACGCGCAGCGCATCCTGAGCTTCCGGGACGGCCTGCTGGTGGGCGACGAGCCGGTGCGCGAGCGGCGGGAGGCCGCCGCGGCATGAAGCTCGCGGCCACGGCCGGGATGGCGACGGCCGCGCTCGGGACCAACCGCCTCCGGACCGCGCTCACCGCCCTCGGGGTGATCATCGGGGTGGGGGCGGTGGTGACCATGATGGCCATCGGGGCGGGCGCGCAGGCCCGGGTCGCCCAGCAGATCCAGAGCCTGGGGTCGAACCTGATCATGGTGCTGTCGGGCTCGATCACCGCCGGCGGGGTCCGGCTCGGCGCGGGCAGCCAGCCCACGATCACCGAGGACGACGCCTGGGCGATCCAGCGGGACGTGCCGGGGGTGGAGGCCGCCGCGCCGGTGGTACGCGGCGGGGTCCAGGTCGTCTTCGGGAGCAGCAACTGGGCGACCGCTCTGCAGGGTGTGACACCCGAGTACTTCCACGCCCGCGACTGGGCGGTGGCCTCGGGCCGGCTCCTGACCTGGGACGACGTGGACGCCACGAGCAAGGTGGTCGTGCTGGGGCAGAGCGTCGCCGACAACCTCTTCGGCGGCAGCGACCCGCTCGAGCAGACCGTGCGGATCAAGCAGGTGCCGTTCACGGTGGTCGGCGTGCTGGCCCGCAAGGGGCAGAGCGCCCGCGGCGAGGACCAGGACGACACGGTGGTCGTCCCGCTCTCCACCGCCAAGAAGAGGGTCCTCGGGGCGAGCCAGGCCAGCGCCCGCTCGGTGGGCTCGATCCTGATCAAGGTCGGCGAGGCCGGCCGCATGACGGAGGCGGAGGCGCAGATCCGCGAGCTGCTCCGCCAGCGGCACCGCCTGCAGCCGAACGAGGACGATGACTTCACCCTCCGGAACCTGTCCGAGATCCTGGCCAGCCAGGAAGCGGCCTCGCGGACCCTCAGCCTGCTCCTGGCCGCGGTGGCCGCGGTGTCGCTGGTGGTGGGGGGCATCGGCATCATGAACATCATGCTGGTTTCGGTCACGGAGCGGACGCGGGAGATCGGGCTGCGACGCGCGGTCGGGGCGCGGCGCCGGGACATCCTGAGCCAGTTCCTGATCGAGGCGGTGTTCGTCTCGCTCGCGGGAGGCCTGCTCGGCATCGGAGCCGGGATCGCCGCCTCCTACGCCATCGCCTACTTCTTCCAGTGGAGCGTGCTGATCTCGTGGTCGGCGATCCTGCCCGCGTTCCTGTTCGCGGGTGCGGTCGGCGTCTTCTTCGGCTACTACCCGGCGCGGCGGGCGTCCCGGCTCAAGCCGATCGAAGCGCTCCGCTACGAGTGAGGCTCCGGGGGGACCGGGCGGTGAGCGACTTCATCAGGTGGCTCCGGGAGATCCGGCTCGCGGATGTCCCGCAGGTCGGGGGCAAGACCGCCTCGCTCGGTGAGCTGCACGGCGAGCTGGCCGCCGCCGGGGTCCGGGTCCCGAACGGGTTCGCGGTGACCGCCACGGCCTATCGGGCGCTCCTCGCGCGGGACGGGCTCCGGGACCGCCTCGCCGCCATCCTGAAGGGCGTCACGGGCGAGGACGTGACGGCCCTGGCCGTCGCGGGCGCGCAGCTGCGCGCGCTCGTCGAATCGGCCCCGCTCCCGCCCGGGCTCGCGGACGAGATCGTCTCCGCCTACCGGGCGCTCGCACGCGAGGGCGGCTCCGAGCCGGCGGTGGCGGTCCGGTCGAGCGCCACCGCGGAGGACCTGCCGCAGGCGAGCTTCGCCGGCCAGCACGAGAGCTATCTGGGGGTCCGGGGCGAGGCGGCGCTGCTCGTGGCATGCCGGCGCTGCTTCGCCTCGATCTTCACCGATCGCGCCATCGTCTACCGCATCCAGAACGGCTTCGATCACCTGGGCGTGGCCCTCTCGATCGCGGTCCAGAAGATGGTCGCCTCCGACCGGGGCAGCTCGGGGGTCATGTTCACCCTCGACCCCGACAGTGGGTTCCGCGACATCGTGCTCGTCAACGGAGCCTTCGGCCTGGGCGAGGCCGTCGTGCAGGGGCAGCTCGATCCCGACGAGTTCTGGATCTTCAAGCCGACGCTCCGAGCGGGCCACGACGCGCTGCTGAAGCGGAAGATCGCGCGGAAGAGCTGGAAGCTCGCGTTGGCCCCCGACGGGCGGCCCGCGCGGGTCCCGGTGCTGGGCGAGGCGCAGCGCGTCGCCAGCCTGACCGACCCGGAGGCGCTCGAGCTGGGGCGGTTTGCGCTGGCCATCGAGGCCCACTATTCGCGGCGGGCGGGGCAGCCGCTGCCGATGGACATCGAGTGGGCGAAGGACGCCGACGACGGCCGGCTCTACATCCTGCAGGCGCGGCCCGAGACGGTCCACCGGGCCGAGCGGCGGGCCCGGCTCGAGATCTTCGCGCTGAAGCCCGGCGCTCCGCGGGAGCGGCTCGTGGGCGGCGCGGCCATCGGTCAGCGGATCGGGGTCGGGGCGACGAGGCGGCTCGCCGGGCCCCAAGACCTGGAAGCCTTCCAGGCCGGCGAGGTGCTGGTGGCTTCCATGACCGATCCCGACTGGGAGCCGATCATGAAGCGCGCGGCCGCGATCGTGACCGACCGCGGGGGCCGCACCTGCCACGCCGCCATCGTCAGCCGGGAGCTCGGCGTCCCGTGCGTGGTGGGGACCGGCAACGGGAGCGAGGTGCTCGCCGACGGGCAGGTGGTGACGGTGTCCTGCGCGGAGGGGGAGGCGGGCTCCGTCTACCGCGGGGCGCTGCCCTTCGAGCGGCGAGAGGTGGACCTGGCGGCGCTGCCGAGGACGTCGACCCGGGTGATGCTCAACGTGGGCAATCCCGGCGAGGCCTTCCGGCTGGCCGCCCTGCCCAACGACGGGGTCGGGCTGGCCCGCATCGAGTTCATCATCGCGAGCTTCGTGCGGGTGCATCCGCTCGCCCTGCTCCACCCCGACCGGATCGCCGATCCCGCCGCGAGGGCCGAGATCGACGCGCTGACGGCAGGGTACGCCGACCGCGGGGAGTACTTCGTGGAGCGACTGGCCGAGGGTGTCGCCATGATCGCCGCCGCCTTCTACCCCAAGGACGTGATCGTGCGCCTCTCGGACTTCAAGTCCAGCGAGTACGCCGGCCTCGTGGGGGGGCGAGGCTTCGAGCCGGAGGAGGGCAACCCCATGCTCGGGTTCCGGGGCGCGTTCCGGTACGCGCACCCCCGGTACCGGGAGGCGTTCGGGCTCGAGTGCCGGGCCCTGCGCCGGGTCCGGGAGCGCATGGGCCTCACCAACGTCAAGCTGATGATTCCCTTCTGCCGGACCCCCGCCGAGGGCCGGCGGGTCCTCGAGCTTCTCGCGGCCAACGGCCTGGCCCGCGGCGGCAACGGCCTCGAGGTCTACGTGATGGCGGAGATCCCGTCCAACGCGATACTGGCCGACGAGTTCGCGGCGCTCTTCGACGGCTTCTCGATCGGCTCCAACGATCTCACCCAGCTCGTGCTCGGCGTGGACCGGGACTCGGAGCTGGTCGCGCCCGAGTTCGACGAGCGCAATCCCGCGGTGCTCGCCATGATCGGCATGATCATCGACGGCGCGCGACGCGCGGGGCGCAAGGTCGGGATCTGCGGCCAGGCCCCGAGCGACTACCCGGAGATGGTCCGCTTCCTGGTGGGGAAAGGCATCACGAGCATCTCCCTGAATCCGGACGCGGTCGTGCGCGGCCTCGAGGCCGTCGCGGCGGCGGAGGCCGAGCGGCGGTGAGGGCGGTCAGTGCCCGAGCAGCCGGCGCACGAGCTCGGGCCCGTTCTGCCACATCACGAGCAGCACCCCCGTGAGGCTCTCGCCCGCGATCCAGCCCGAGGCCACCGGGAAGGTCAGCTCCTCCGCCCACCGGGGGTGCCTCTTCTCGATCCAGCGCCCGAGCGCGCCGCCCAGGAAGAACAGCAGGCCGTAGTGCCAGTGGAAGGTCCACGCCAGCCCGAAGCCCGCCGGTGACGGGAAGAGGTGCCGGCGCGCGGGGAAGACGGCCGGGAGCACGGCGAGGACGACGCCGACCAGGGCCCCGGCCGCGATGGACCACGTCTTGACCGGCCCGAGCGCCAGGATGCCGTGGGAGAGCGCGAGCGCCACCGCGCGCCACGCCTGGGCCGCGGGCGCCGGGAACTGGTCCCCGCCGAGCGCGCTCGCGTCCGGCACGAGCAGCCGGAACGACAGCACGCTGACGAGCGTGCCGACGAAGATGCCGGCGAACTGGGCGACGAACTGCCGGCGGGGGTGGGCCCCGAGGAGGTAGCCGCTCTTCAGATCGGTGAGCAGGTCGGCGCTGCTGCTGGCGGCCGCGGCGGTGACCGCGGCGCTCATGAGGTTCACGTTCACGTTGCCGGGGCTCACCGCGCCGAAGACGAGCTGGGTGATCTTCCCCATGGCGCCCACCGGCGTGGTGTCGGTCTCCCCGGTGACCCGGCAGGCCACGAGGGCCAGCACGAAGGAGAGGAGCACCGCGGCCGCGGTCTGCCAGTAGGGCATGCCGAAGCTGACGTGGCCGAGCCAGGCGAGGCCGGCGAAGCCGACGAGCTGGCCCCACAGGAACCACGAGGCGGGGGTCTCGATCGCGGCGAGCG
>DATIFV010000152.1:0-2549 GCA_035455085.1 Candidatus Methylomirabilota bacterium
TGGATGGCCAGCAAGTAGTGTGCCGCGCTCAAAGCCCAGGCTAACGGTCCGTCATCTAACACGGGCCCCCCGCCGGCGTCCAGGGCCTGAGTAAGACTTACACCCTCGGCGGGAACTTTTGTAGTATGGGCTCGATGACGAGCCGCCGCCTCCCGGTCCTGGCGCTGCTCTGCGTGATCGCGGCCCTCGCCGTCGCGTGCGGGCGCGGAGACGGCAAGCCGGCCGCGATCAAGGTGGTGATCGCCGAGTACAGCCGCGACCACACCCGGCCGTTCTGGCAGGGCCTCGCCGAGCAGTACACGAAGCAGACCGGCGTGAAGGTGGATCTCCAGGTCGTCGACTGGAACTCCATCGATCAGCAGGTCAGCACCATGATCCAGAACAGCCAGCCGCCCGACGTGCTCAACCTCAACTCGTTCTCGAGCTACGCGAAGGACGGGTTGCTCTACTCGGCGGACGAGGCGCTCTCCCCCAAGACGCGTGACGACTTCCTCGAGGCCTTCGCGCGCGGCGGCACCTACCAGGACAAGCTCTACGGCTTCCCGATCCTGGCCAGCGCGCGCGCGTTCTTCTACAACCGCGACCTGCTCGAGCGGGCGAAGGTGGCCGCGCCGCCGCGCACCTGGGACGAGCTGGTCCAGGCCGCGCGGAAGGTGCAGGCCCTGGGCGGCGGGGTGATCGGCTACGCGCTGCCCCTCGGGCCCGAGGAGGCGCAGGCCGAGTGGTCGATCTGGATGTGGAACAACGGCGGCGACTGGAAGTCGGGCGACGCATGGACGATCAACAGCGACAAGAACGTGCAGACGCTCTCGTTCCTGGCCGCGCTCGCCAACACCCACCGGGTCACCCAGGTCAACCCGGGCAAGACCAATCGCACCGACGGCGCCTTCCAGCTCTTCAAGGACGGCAAGGTCGGGATGGTGATGGGCTTCAGCCCGCTCGCGGCCCAGCTCGACGCGGAGGGCAAGGTGCGCTACGGGGTGACCCAGATGCCGACCAACGTCGGCGCCCCGGTCACGCTCGGAGTCGAGGACTATCTGATGGCCTTCAAGAAGAAGGGCAACCAGGAGGCGGTGCGGCAGTTCCTCGATCTCTACTACCAGCCGGAGCAGATCACCCGCTGGATCACCGCGGAGGGCTTCCTGCCCGTCACCAAGTCCGGGCTCGCGCGCATGAGCGGCAACGAGAAGCTCAAGCCGTACCTCGACGCGCTGCCGAGCGCGCGCCTGGCGCCCACCACCGATCCGGTGTGGGACAAGGTGAAGCTCGACGTCCAGCAGACGATCGGGCTGGCGGTGCAGCCGGGCGGCGATCCGCGCCAGGTGCTCGACCGCCTCCAGAAGAACGCGGCGGAGAGCGGTCGCTGACGGGCGGACCGCTCACGCGCGGCCGCCGCCTGCCGGGTCCGGGCGCGGGCGTGGGGCGGGCGCTCCTCTGGCTCGGCCCGAGCCTCGTCCTCATCGCGGCGGTCGTGATCTACCCGGCGGTGGAGCTGGTGCGCGCGTCCCTCGGGCGCTACTCGATCACCGGGCTCTACCAGGGCTCGGTCGGCCTGCGCAACTACCGGCGCCTGCTCGAGCAGGAGGCGCTGCCCACCGTGATCGGCAATACCGTGGCCTGGGTGGTCCTGGTGGTCGGGATCACGATCGTGATCTCGCTCGGGCTGGCCCAGCTTCTCGACGCGTCCTTCCCGGGGCGCCGGCTCGTGCGCTGGGCCCTCATCGTGCCGTGGGCCGCCTCGCTGATCATGACCTCGAAGCTCTTCGTGTGGCTCTATGACTACTACTTCGGGCTGATCAATCGAGCGCTGGTGGCGGTGGGGCTCCTGCGGGGGCCGGTCGACTGGCTGGGCGACGACGCGACCGTCATGGGCGCGATGATCGCGGTGGGGGTCTTCGTCTCGCTCCCGTTCACGACCTACGTCCTGCTCGCGGGGCTGTCGACGATCCCCGGCGAGGTCTACGAGGCGGCGTGGGTGGACGGGGCCTCGGGCTGGCGGGCCTACCGCGCGGTCACCCTGCCCCTGCTCCGTCCGGCCCTCCTGGTGGCCGCGGTCCTGAACATCATCTACGTGTTCAACTCGTTCCCGATCGTGTGGACGCTGAACGACCGCAATCCCGGGATGGCCCACGACACCATGATCACCTACATGTACAAGATCGCGTTCAAGAGCTCGCTGCGCGACGTGGGCCTCGCGGCCGCGCTCGGCGTGGTGAACGTGGGGCTGATCCTGATCGCGGTGCTCGCCTACCTCAGGGTGTCGCGGTGGCGGGAGGAGCCGGTCTGAGCCGCCGGGCGGCCACGAGCGGCCTGGGCCTGCTGGTGGCGGCGGCCCTGCTCGCCCCGTACGCGGTGATGCTGCTCACCGCGCTCAAGCCCGAGGCCGAGCTGCGCGTCACCCCGCCGCGGCTCTTGCCCGTGCAGTGGCGGCCGCAGAACTTCTGGACGGTGGTGCGCGATCCCGAGTTCCGGTCCTGGCTCCGGGTGTCGCTGGTGGTGGCGCTCGCGTCCACCGCGCTGGTGCTGGTTGCCGCGGTGCCCGCGGCCTA
>DATIFV010000153.1:0-7070 GCA_035455085.1 Candidatus Methylomirabilota bacterium
CGTCCTTCCTTGGCCATCTGGTAGAGCCGCTTGACCCCGGTAGTGGTCTCCTCGCTCACCCCGCGGATCTTGGCGAGCCGGACCGAGTACCAGGTCGGGTCCTTGGCGAGCCGGGCCCGAATCGCCGCGTAGAGGGCGGTCTCCTCCTCGTTCGTGGGCGAAGCGACCACCTTCCCGTCGCGCTCCGCCACCGCGCCCAGGTGCAGCAGCAGGGTGGCGTCGCCGCCGTCGTCCAGGATCATGTTGGCGTGGGCGCCCTGGGGCCAGTCGAAGATGCGGTGGGTGTAGTCCCAGTACTCGTCCAGCGACTCGCCCTTGCGCGCGAACACCGCGGTGCCCGCGGCGGCGATGGCGGCGGCGGCGTGGTCCTGGGTCGAGAAGATGTTGCAGGAGGCCCAGCGGACCTCCGCGCCGAGGGCCTGCAGGGTCTCGATCAGCACCGCGGTCTGGATGGTCATGTGCAGCGACCCCGCGACGCGGGCGCCCCGCAGGGGCTTCTGGCTCGCGTACTCCTCGCGGATCGCCATGAGACCGGGCATCTCGGTCTCGGCGATCTGCATCTCCTTGCGACCCCAGTCGGCGAGGCTCAGGTCGGTGACGACGTGGTCCTGGGGGTGGGTCGACTTCCGGGTGGCGCTCATCTCGCGCCCTCCTTATGGTAAGGGAGTTTGCGAGCGCCGTTGCCCACAGCCGGCCGGCAGGCCGGTCGGCCGCTCCGAGCCTGGCGGGAAGGGCTCCCGTCGCAACGCTCCTCGGAGCTCGATGACGAGCACGATTATACATGATACAAGGAGGCTCACAATGCTGACCGCCGCCGATTTCATCCGCACCCAACTCAAGCGCCTGCACGCGGGGCTCGACCGGACGCTCGCCGAGCTGACGCCGACCCAGCTGCACGCGGTGCCGGGCGCGCACCCCAAGGCCAACACCATCGCGTGGGGCATCTGGCACTACGTCCGCACCGAGGACAACATCGTGCGCTGGGTGATCCAGGACCGGCGGGCGCCTATCTGGGTGGAGGAGGGCTACGCCCAGCGGCTGGGACTGCCGCCGACCACGCAGGGCACCGGGATGTCGACCGAGGAAGCGCAGGCGCTCCGTATCAAGGACGTCGCGGCCTTCCAGGAGTACACCGCGAAGGTCTGGGCCTCGACCGAGGCGCTCTTCGCCTCCGCCACGCCCGCGCTGCTCGAGAAGACGGTGACGGTCAAGCCGCTCGGTGACATGTCGGTGATCCAGTGCCTCGGGCAGGTCGGGCTCACCCACGGCATGACCCACCTGGGCGAGATCGAGCTGGCCCGCACGCTGGTCGCCGGCTGAGCGGAGCGGGCCCGGCGCCTCGTGCTGAGCCTCCTGCCGATCGCCGCCCTCGGCTTCGTTCTCGGGGTCCGGCACGCCACCGACCCCGACCACGTGATCGCGGTCGGGACGATCGTCACCCGCGAGCGGACGATCCGGGGCGCGGCGCTCGTCGGGGTCCTGTGGGGCCTGGGCCACACCGCCACGATCCTGCTCGCGGGCGGCGCGATCGTCTTCTTCGGCCTGGTGGTCCCGGCGCGGGTGGGGCTCACCATGGAGCTGTCGGTGGCCCTCATGCTCATCGGGCTGGGTGCGTGGAGCCTCCGCGCGGCCGCGCGCCCGCCCGCGGACGGCATCCCGCTGGGCCGGCTCGACCGGCGCTTCGGCGGGCTCGGCGTCTACCAGGCCGCGCGCCCCTTCGTGATGGGGGTGGTCCACGGCCTCGCCGGGTCGGCGTCGGTGAGTCTTCTCGTGGTCGCGACCATCCACGAGCCGCTGCTGTCGCTGGCGTACCTGGTCGTCTTCGGCCTCGGCACCATCGCGGGCATGATGCTGATCACCGCGGCGCTCGCGCTGCCGCTCGCGCACTCCGCCCGGAACCTCCTCGGGGTGAACCGCTCGCTGGCGCTGGCCGCCGGCCTGCTCAGCGTGGGCTTCGGCCTGGTCCTCGTCTACCAGATCGGGTTCGTGGACGGCCTCTTCACCGTCCGGGGGTGAGGTGCCTCGCGAACCAGTCCAGGATGATCCGGAAGCGCTCGAGGCGGTGACGGGGCTTGCCCGAGCGCGAGAGCTCGTGGTTCTCGTCGGGGAAGCGCACGAGCACGACCTCGCGGTCGAGCATCTTGAGGGCGGTGAAGAGCTGCTCGGCTTCCCCGATCGGGCAGCGCAGATCGTCCTCGGAGTGGATGATCAGGAGCGGGGTGGTGATGCTCGGCGCATACGTCAGCGGCGAGCGCTCCAGGTACCGGGCGGTGTCCTCCCAGGGGAGGACGCCGCCCAACTCGGCCACGTTGAAGACGGCGCCGATGTCGCTCGAGCCGAACATCGTGAGGTGGCTGTTCACCGCGCGCTCGGAGCAGGCGGCCCGGAAGCGGGTGGAGTGCCCCACGATCCAGCTGGTCACGAACCCGCCGTAGCTGCCCCCGAGCAGGCCCAGGCGGCCGGGATCGATCCAGTCGAAGCGGCGCAGGGCCTCGTCGAGGCCGGCCAGCACGTCGGCCACGTCGCCGCCGCCCCAGTCGCCCACCACCGCGCGGGTGAAGGCCTCGCCGTAGCCCTGGCTGCCGCGCGGGTTGGTGTAGAGCACCGCGTAGCCGGCGCCCGCCTGGACCTGGAACTCGTCCAGGAACGCCCAGCCGTACTGGGCGTGGGGCCCGCCGTGCACGTTCAGGAGCAGCGGATAGCGCTGCCCCGGCTCGAAGCCCGCCGGCTTCATGATCCAGGCGTCCACGGTCAGGCCGGCCCGCTCGACGCCGAAGGCCTCCGGGCGGCTCAGGGCGACCGCGGCCTTCCAGTCCTGGTTGAGGTCGGTGAGCGCCCGCTCGCCGCGGCCGTCCGCACCGCAGGCGAGGATCTCGGCCGGGGCGTCCGGCTCGCTCGCCGCGAACGCGACGGTGGCGTCGTCGCGGGAGATCGAGAACCCGCCGACCGTCCGGTCGCCGGCCACGATGCGCGTCACCGGGCCGCCGACGCTGCCGACGCGGAAGACGCCCACGCCGCCCCGGTCCTCCGCGGCGAAGGCGATGGTCTCGCCACGGGCGCTCCAGCGCGGCCGGACCCCGAGGGGGGAGCAGGAGCGGTCGAAGTCGCCGGTCAGGCACCGGGCCGGCCCGCCCGCTGCCGGCACCGCGAAGAGCCGGACGTTGCTCCCGAAGGCGTTGATCTCCGCGCGGCCCACGTACGCGATGGCGTCGCCCGCCGGCGAGAAGGCGGGATGACCGGCGGGGCCGGCGGTGGCGGTCACGCGGCGCGGTGTGCCGCCGTCGGCCGCGACCACCCAGATGTCGGTGGCGTCGTCCCGGTCGCGGCGCTCGTGGCGCGCCGAGCTGAACGCGATCGAGCGGCCGTCGGGAGACCAGGCCGGATCGACGTGGTCATGGTCGCCGTCGGTGATCTGGCGCGGCTCGCCGCCCGCGGCGGCCACCACGAAGATCTGCGCGCGCCGGTCGTGGATGAAGCCCTCCCCGTTGAAGCGGTACCGGAGCGTGGTGATGACCCGCGGGGGCTTCGACTTGCGCTTGTCCTCCTCGGTTGCGGGCTCGGGCGGGCCGCCGACCCGCGCCGCGAAGGCGAGGCGGCTGCCGTCGGGCGACCACTCGGGCGCGCCCACCCCGTGGCGGAGGTCGGTGAGGCGGACCGCCTCGCCGCCCGCGGCGGGCATGACGTAGAGCTGGCCCTTCTTGCCCGCCTCCCGCTCCGAGACGAAGGCCACGCGCGAGCCGTCGGGCGACCAGCGCGGCGCGGTGTCCCGGCCGGGGCCGGTGGTGAACCGCCGGGGCTCCCCGCCGGTCGCGCCCACCAGCCAGATGTTGGAGAGGTACTCGTCCTTCTCGTCGGACAGCGTGGTGACGACGAAGGCCACCGTCCGGCCGTCCGGCGCGATCTGGGGATCGCCGACGAACCGGATGCGGGTGAGATCCTCGGGCACCATGCCGCGCGGGGTGGGCATGGGGCGCATGATCGGCCACCCGCCGCGTCTTGACAAGCGCCGAGCCCGGACCTTATCGTCCCGCCGGTAGCCGACGCGCCGCCGCTCTTCGATCCTCACCGATCCTCAAAAGGGGAGGTCCACCATGCGGCCTTTCATCTCGCTGTTGCTCGCGGTCAGCTTCGCGCTCGCCCTGGACGCTCCGGCCCTCGCCCAGGCCCCGCCCCCCTGGAAGCAGGGGCAGCCCGCCGAGATGGCGAATTCCCCGCTGGCGCCGATCGCCCAGCCGCCCGCGCCCAAGGCCCCGGGGGAGATCCCGGTGGACAAGATCAGGGTGCCCCGGGGCTTCAAGGTCTCGCTGTGGGCGCACGGGCTCAACAACGCACGGGCGATGACCTGGGGGGACAAGGGCACGCTATTCGTCAGCAGCCGGGTCGCCGGAAACGTTTACGCGGTGGTGGACCGCGGCGGCCAGCGCGAGGTCAAGACCATCGCCAAGGGGCTGAACCTGCCCAACGGGGTGGCCTTCAAGGGCGGCACGCTCTACGTCGCCGAGGTGTCCCGGATCACCAAGATGGTGGGGATCGAGGACCGGCTCGACAATCCCCCCGCGATGGAGGTGGTGTACGACATCCTGCCGCGGGATCTGCCGCACGGGTGGAAGTACCTGGCCTTCGGGCCGGACGGCAAGCTCTACTTCAACATCGGGGCGCCGTGTAACATCTGCATCCCGCCCGACACGCACGCCAACATCTCCCGGGTGAACCCCGACGGCACCGGCTTCGAGTACGTGGCCCACGGCGTGCGCAACAGCGTGGGTTTCGACTGGCACCCGGTGACGAAGGAGCTCTACTTCGCCACCCACGCGCGGGACTGGCTCGGCGAGGACGTGCCGAGCGATCGCTTCGACGTGGCGTCGAGGAAGGGCCTGCACTTCGGATTCCCCTACTGCCACCAGGGGGACATCCTCGATCCCGAATTCGGCAAGGGGCGCTCCTGCTCGGAGTTCGCGCCACCGCTCATCAGGACCGGCCCGCACGTGGCCGGCAACGGGGTCGAGTTCTACACCGGCTCGATGTTCCCCGCCGAGTACAAGAACCGCGTGTTCCTGGCCCAGCGCGGCTCCTGGAACCGGACGCAGAAGATCGGGTTCCGCGTGATGATGGTCACCCTGCGCACCGGGGACGTGCCCAAGTACGAGGTCTTCGCCGACGGGTGGCTGCAGGGAGACCAGGTCTGGGGCCGCCCCGTCTATACCCGGCAGATGAAGGACGGCTCGCTCCTGATCGCCGACGACTACGCCGGGGCGATCTACCGGGTCACCTACCAGCCCTGAGCAGGCTGCGCGTCCTGGCCGGCGCCTCGGTCGCCGTCGCCCTCGTGGTGGCGGCAGCCGCGGCGTCGGGCGCCGACGTCGAGGCAGGCCGGCGCAAGGCCGCGCCCTGCGCGGCCTGCCACGGCCCCGACGGCAATGCGAGCCCGGCCGGGACGCCGTCCCTCGCCGGCCAGCCCGCCTTCTTCACCCACTGGCAGCTCATCAAGTACCGGGACGGGCGCCGCAAGGACCCGGTGATGACCCCGTTCGCGGCGGCCCTGGGCGACGCGGACATGGCCGACCTGGCCGCCTACTACGCGGCGCAGCGGCCGAGGCGCCGGCCGGCGGTCACCGACGCGGCGCGCGTGGCGGCGGGCCGACGACTCGCCGATCTGCACCACTGCACGTCGTGTCACCGGCCCGGCCTGGTGGGGCAGGAACAGGCCGCACGCCTGGCCGGTCAGGACTTCGACTACCTGCTGCGCCTGCTGCGGGGCTTCAAGGCGCGGACCGCGTCGGACCTCGACGGCACCATGACGGTGGCCACACAGCCGCTGACCGACGACGAGATCGTGAGCCTGGTCCACTTCATCGCCACCCTCGGGGAGCCATAGCCATCCTGCATTGTCGAGTAGGACAAAAACGCCGGATCGGTCAGAATACGGGGTAGGGAGGACCCGCATGCGCCCATACATCGTGGCGTTCGTCTCGCTGCTCGCGCTCGGCAGCCCCGCGGTGGCCGCCGCGCAGGTGCAGGTGCACGTGGACATCGGCTTCCACCTGCCCGCGCCGCCCCGCCTGATCGTCGTGCCGGAGGTGCCCGCCGTTCGCTACATGGCTCCGGCGCCCGCGCCCACGGCCGGCAACCTGTTCTTCTACAACGGGCAGTACTGGGCTTTCTCGGCCGGCGGCTGGTACGTGAGCGGCGGCTACAACGGCCCCTGGGTCGTGGTCGCTCCGGATTTCGTGCCGCGCCCGGTGCTGATGGTGCCGGTGCAGTACTACCACGTCCCGCCCGGCCACTGGAAGAAGTGGGCCCAGCAGCGGCCTCCGCACTGGCAGGAGGACTGGGGCCGCGAATGGGCCGACAAGCGCCAGTGGAAGTCGCGCGACCGCGACGACCACGATGACGGCCGGGACCGCCGCAAGCCCAAGGACAAGGCCAGGGGCCGGGGCCCCGGCCGGGATCGGTAGCCACCGCCTTCCCGTCGATCTTCTCCACGCCGCAGGGGCGCCGACCAGAGCGCCCTGCGGCACCCGCCGCATCGGCTCGCTCGTGCGAGCGCTCTACCCCGACACGAGGAGAGAGGCGATGAACGCGACGACGGACCGCACGCGACTCCTGCGCCGGGCTGAGACGATGGCCGCGGTGGCCCACCGGCGCGCTGGTGGCCCAGTCCCGTCAGCTCGCGCTGCTGTCGTGACCGGCGCCGCGGCGGCGGCGGTGCTATGATCCGCGCACATGCCGGAGCTGGACAAGATCGCGGGGCGCATCGTGCTGGTGGTCGACGCGGCGGCGCCGGCCGGCGCGCGTGAGGCCTGCGAGGAGGCGGCCGCCGCGCTCGCCCGGCGGGCGTCGATGCCGGTGACGCTCGCCACCGTGCCCGTGGAGACCCTGGACGCCGTCCAGCCCGTCCTGCGCCGCGGCCGGAGCCGGCTGCGCGAGCTCGCCCCGCCCGATCCCGGTGCGATGACGTCGGCCCCGTTCCGGCGGCGGCCCGACGGCCGGCCGGACTGGGCCGCGATGTGGACCACGTTCTGCGACCTCGCCCTGCACGGCGGCCCGCCGCACCGCGGGGCCGCGCAGGC
>DATIFV010000154.1:0-14850 GCA_035455085.1 Candidatus Methylomirabilota bacterium
ACACGGGACGGGAGATCTACGTCCACTACCTCGCCCGGCTGGCCTGAGCCCGCGGGGGTGCCCCGGCGCGGGGCTGGCCGGCCGATGTACGATGCACTGGCAGGCACCTTCAGCGGAGGAACCGATGGCGAGTCCCCATGAGCAGCACGAGCGGGCCGGGCCCGAGCCCGCCGCCGCCCCCGGCGGCGCGGTGGTCGTGACCGATCCGGTCTGCGGGATGGACGTGACGCCCGAGGACGCGGCGGGCGGCCACGCCGAGCACGGGGGCACCACCTACTGGTTCTGCCACCCGCGCTGCCGGGAGCAGTTCGTCGCCGACCCCGCGCGCTACCTCGAGCCCTCCCGGGCCGTGGCCCCCGCCCGCGCGGCCGCGGACGACTCCCGGATCTACACGTGCCCCATGCACCCGGAGGTGCGCCAGGTCGGGCCCGGGAGCTGCCCGAAGTGCGGCATGGCCCTCGAGCCGCTCGAGGTCACCGCCGACGAGGGCCCGAACCACGAGCTGATCGACATGACCCGGCGTTTCTGGGTGAGCCTGATCCTGACCGCGCCGGTGCTCGCGCTGGCCATGGGCGAGATGCTCGCGCCGGCGCTGGTGGGCGCGCTCGGAGCCGGCGCGACGCTGTGGGTGCAGCTCGCCCTGTCCGCCCCGGTCGTGCTCTGGGGCGGCCGGCCGTTCTTCGTGCGCGGCTGGCAGTCGCTGCTCACGCGCAACCTCAACATGTTCACGTTGATCGCGATGGGCACCGGCGCCGCCTTCGGCTACAGCGTCTTCGCGGTGCTCGTCCCGGACGCCCTGCCGCACGCGATGCGGCACGGGGGCGCGCCGCCGGTGTACTTCGAGGCGGCGGCGGTGATCACCACCCTGGTCCTCCTGGGGCAGGTCCTGGAGCTGCGCGCCCGCAGCGCCACCTCCGGCGCCATCCGCGCCCTGCTGGGGCTGCAGCCCAAGACTGCCCGGCGGCTCCGCGACGACGGCGGCGACGAGGACGTGCCGCTGGCGCACGTCCAGGTAGGGGACCGGCTGCGGGTGCGGCCCGGCGAGCGGGTGCCGGTCGACGGCGTGCTGCTCGAGGGCCGGAGCGCGGTGGACGAGTCCATGGTCACCGGCGAGCCGATCCCGGTGGAGAAGGAGGCGGGCAGCCGGCTGACCGGCGGCACCGTCAACGGCACCGGCGGCTTCGTCATGCGCGCCGATCGGGTCGGGGCGGACACCCTGCTGGCCCAGATCGTCCGCATGGTCGCCGAGGCGCAGCGCAGCCGGGCTCCCATCCAGCGCCTGGCCGACCAGGTCTCCGCGTGGTTCGTGCCGGCGGTGGTCGGGGTCGCGGTGCTGACCGCGCTCGGCTGGAGCCTCCTCGGGCCGGAGCCGCGCCTGGCCCACGCCCTCGTCAACGCGGTCGCGGTGCTGATCATCGCGTGCCCGTGCGCCCTCGGCCTCGCCACGCCCATGTCCATCATGGTGGCGACCGGGCGCGGCGCAACGGCGGGCGTGCTGATCAAGAGCGCGGAGGCGCTGGAGACCCTGGAGCGCGTGGACACCCTGCTGGTGGACAAGACCGGCACGCTGACCGAGGGCAAGCCGAGGCTGGTCTCGGTGGCCGGCGCGGACGACGGCCGGGAGGCGGAGGTGCTCGCGCTCGCCGCGGGGCTCGAGCGCGGCAGCGAGCACCCGCTGGCCGCCGCCATCCTGGCCGGCGCGGCCGCGCGCGGCGTGGCGCCTGCGGCGGTCGAGGCGTTCCGGTCCCTCACCGGCCGGGGGGTGGTCGCCGCCGCAGGCGGCCGCCGCGCGGCGCTCGGCAACGCGCGCCTGCTCGAGGAGCTGGGGATCGACGCGGGCCCGCTCGGCAAGCGCGCGGAAGCCCTCCGCGAGGATGGCCAGACCGTGATGTTTCTCGTCTCGGGCGACGCGGTCGCGGGAATCCTCGGGGTGGCCGATCCGGTCAAGCCGAGTGCCCTCCGGGCGATCCGTGAGCTCCAGGGGGCCGGGCTCCGCGTGGTGATGGTCACCGGTGACAGCGCGGTCACCGCGCGGGCCGTCGCCCGCACCCTCGGCCTCGACGATGTGATCGCCGAGGTCCTCCCGGAGCAGAAGGCCGAGGTCGTGCGGCGGCTCAGGAGCGAGGGCCGGGTGGTCGCGATGGCCGGCGACGGGGTGAACGACGCGCCCGCCCTGGCCGCGGCCGACGTGGGGATCGCCATGGGGACGGGCACCGACGTGGCCATGGAGAGCGCCGGCGTCACGCTGGTGCAGGGCGATCTCGGCGGAATCGTGCGGGCCCGGCGGCTCTCGGGCGCGACCATGCGGAACATCCGCCAGAATCTCGCGTGGGCCTTCATCTACAACCTGCTGGGCGTGCCGGTCGCCGCGGGCGTGCTCTATCCGTTCACCGGCCTGCTGCTCAGCCCGATGCTCGCCAGCGGCGCGATGAGCCTGAGCTCGGTCTCGGTCATCGCCAACGCCCTGCGCCTCCGGCGGGTGGGGCTCTGAAGCGAGTGTCAGCCCGCCATCCCGGGGGGCTGACAGCAGGCTGACATCGCGGACGGCCTTCGCGGCCGAAGGCCTTTGATCACGGGAGTTTCCGTCTGGCCCGCTTCTTGCGATTCGGGCCGGTGATGCTCAACGAGCCCGAGGTGGACCAGCGGCGCTACCCGCGGCAGCAGGTGTCGTGGCTCGTGACGGTTGCCGCGGGGACCCGCCAGCTCCACGGACGCACCCGCGACATCAGCGCGTCCGGTGCGAAGATCCTCCTCAAGGAGCGCCCGCCGCTCGGCGCCGAGGTGGGGCTGAGCTTCCGTCCGCCGGGCCGGCGGCCTGTGGAGACCCGGGCCCTGGTCTGGCGCCTGGACACCGAGGGGCTGGCCTGCATGTTCGTGGGGACCCAGACCGCGGACTTCCTGGAGGCGGTGACGCCCCGGATGGCGCCTCCCCGGACGGCCCGCCCGCGCCCCGCCGGGACCGTGCTGCTGGCGAGCGCGGACATGGGCGTGCGCGCGCTTGCGCTGGACACGCTCGGTCGGGCCGGCTACACGGTGCTCGACGCGGGATCGCAGCCGCTGCTGGCGCTCAGGATGGCCGAGGAGCACCGGGGTGCGATCGCGCTCGCGCTGATCGCCGCCGACCTACGCCTGATGAACGGCGAGCCGCTGGCCAAGCGTCTGACGCCGCTCCTGCCGTCCGCCAAGCTGGTGCTGATGGCGGGCCGCTCGTCGCCCAGTCCCGCCGGCCCCGGCATGCACTGGCTGCCCACCCCGTGCACGGACGGCGAGTTGCTGGCCCAGATCCGCGCCGCCCTCGTCTAGGGCGTCGCGCGTCTCGTCGCCCTAGGAGTGGCCGTTACCCTTGACGGCCTCCGAGAGGGCAGTGGCGAGATTGTGGGTCGCCGACCGGAGATGCGGGTGCACCGCGAGCGCGCGCCGGAAGAGCTCCGCGGCCTCCCGGAATTGGCCGAGCGCCATGTGGCAGAGTCCCTGGCCCGAGAGCGCGCCGAAGTGGTGCGGATTCCGGGTGAGCGTCTCCCCGCAGTCGGCCACCGCGCCCGCGTAGTCCTGCGCCACGTAGCGGGCGGTCGCCCGCTTGTTCCAGCCCTCGGCGAACTCCGGCCGGCGCTCGATGATCCGCGTGAAGAGAGCGATCGCCTCCGCCGGCTCCCCGCGCTCCATGGCCTCGACGCCCGCCCGGAGGAGCCGGTCGACCTCCGGGATTCCGGAGCGGCACCAGATCTCCCAGAGCGCGGCCTCCGCCCGCGCGGCGAGGGCCGGGTCGTCGCCGCGGAGCGCCGCGAGGGCTTCCGCCTCGGTCATGCCCGTCAGGTTACTTGACGTGGCGTCCGGTTGGCCAGATGCTGGGATCCGGTGGAGATCTGGGTCGATGCCGATGCGTGCCCGCAGATCATCAAGCAGATCCTGTTCCGGGCCGCCGAGCGCGCGCAGGTGGTGACGACCTTGGTCGCGAACACGGCCCTGCGGGTTCCGCCCTCGCCCTTCATCCGGAGCGTCCGGGTGGCGAAGGGCTTCGACGTGGCGGATCACCGGATCGTCCAGGAAGTGCAATCCGGGGACCTGGTGATCACCGCGGATATTCCCCTGGCCGCGCTGGTGATCGCGCGCGGGGCGCAGGCGCTGGACCCGCGCGGGGAACTGTACACGGACGGCAATGTGCAGGAGCGTCTGGCCGTCCGGAACCTGCTGCAGGACCTGCGCGCGGGGGGTGATCTCATCGCGGGGCCGGCGCCCTTCTCCCAGAGCGATCGACAGCGCTTCGCGAACCACCTCGACCAGTTCCTGACGCGGCGGCAGCGGCGCGGCGACTAGGCGGGCGCCCGCGGACTCTTCAGGGTCACGGGCTCGATCACCACGCTCTGCTCCACGTCCGCGACCCAGATGTGATCGCCCTGGATCGTGCAGTCGAGCCGCATCGTCCGCCGCGCGAGCCTGGCCAGGGCCTGGGTGCCGGGGACGGGCAGGCTGACCACGGTCAGGTTGGCGACCCGGTCGAGCCCCGGGGCGGTCTGCGCCCACCAGCGGTCGGCGGCCCGCCCTCCGTAGCTGTAGACGAACACCGCGGTGGCGCGGCCGCAGGCCCGGCGGATCCGCCGCTCGTCCGGCTGGCCCACGTCGATCCAGACGTCGACGGCGCCGGTCGGATCCTTCCGCCACAGGTCGGGCTCCTCGTCGTCGTCGAGCCCTCGACCGAACCGCAGGCCCTCGTGCGCGTGCCGGGCGAAGGCGAGCAGGCGCACCATCATGCGCTCGTCAGTCTCCGACGGATGCCGGGCGATCGTGAGCGCGTGCTCGCGGTAGTAGTCGCGCTCGATGTCCGCGATCTGCAGGGCGGCCTTGAAGATCGTCGCGTTCTGGGCCATGGGGTGGCGCGCGGAGCGGGCCAGCAGATACTGGCCCGCTCCCGGCCGGCCGTCAAGCGCCGGGCGGGCGATTGCGCGGCGGGGGCGGCTTGATCTATCCTCGATCACCGCCGGCGCGACCCCGGAGCCGCGCTCGGCCGAATCCGTTCACGGGGGCACGGGCATGAACGTTCCGCTCACCTTGGCCGACTTTCTGGAGCGCGCCGAGCTCGTCTACGGGCACCGCGAGGCGGTGGCGGACGAGCCCAACCCACCCGGCGGCGGGCTCGGACGGCTCACCTACCGGCAGTTCGCCGCGATGTCGCGGAGCCTGGCCGCGGCCCTCGACGACCTCGGTCTCGCCGAGAACGATCGGGTCGCCATCGTCTCGCCGAACGCGGCGCGGTTCCTCGTGAGCCTCTTCGGGGTCAGCGTGTTCGGCCGGGTGCTGGTGCCGGTGAACTTCCGGCTGAACGCGGAGGAGATCCGCTACATCATCGATCACTCCGGCTCCTCGGTGCTCCTGGTCGATCCCGAGTTGGATGAGGCCCTGCGCGACATCAAGGTCCGGCACCGCTTCGTCCTGGGCAGCGGCACCGATCCGCAGCTGTTTCTCAGGTCGGGCGCGACGCCGCGCCTGCGGGTCACCGACGAGAACGCGACCGTCTCCATCAACTACACCTCGGGCACCACCGCGCGCCCCAAGGGCGTCCAGCTCACCCACCGCAACTTCTGGCTCAATGCGGTCACGTTCGGCTGGCACCTGGGCCTGAGCGATCGCGACGTGTACCTGCACACCCTGCCCACCTTCCACTGCAACGGCTGGGGCATGCCCTACGCGGTCACCGCGATGGGGGTCCGCCAGGTCGTGATCCGCAAGATCGACGGCGAGGAGATCCTGCGCCGGGTGGAGGCCGAGGGCGTGACTCTCTTCAACTGCGCGCCCGCGGTGATCGCCGCGGTCCTCGACGCGGCCGCGGCCCGCCGCGCCAAGGGAATCGCGGTGCCCGGGAAGGGTCGCGTGCGGGTGGTGATCGCGGGAGCGCCGCCGCCCACGAAGACGATCGAGCGGATCGGGGCGGAGCTGGGCTGGGAGTTCATCCAGATCTATGGCCTCACCGAGACCTCGCCGCTCTTGACCATCAACCGGGCCCCCGCGGAGTGGGACGGCCTCGATCCGACCGAGCGGGCGCGCCGGCTCGGCCGCGCGGGAGTGCCCGCGGTCGGGGTCCGCATGCAGGTGGACGGCGAGGGCGAGGTGCTGGCGCGCTCCAACCACGTCTTCGCGGGGTACTGGAACCAGCCGGAGGAGACGGCCAAGGCCATCGTGGACGGCTGGTTCGACACCGGCGACGGCGGCTACGCCGAGGACGCCTACATCGCGATCAGCGACCGCAAGAAGGACGTGATCATCACCGGGGGCGAGAACGTCTCGTCGATCGAGGTCGAGGACTGCCTGTTCCAGCATCCGGCGGTGGCCGAGGCCGCGGTGATCGGCGTGCCCGACGAGAAGTGGGGCGAGACGATCAAGGCGCTGGTGGTCCTCCGCCCGGGCGCGGCCTGCAGCGAGCGAGACCTGATCGAGCACTGCCGCGGCCGGATGGCGCACTACAAGTGCCCGACCTCGGTGGAGATCCGGGACGCTCTCGTGCGCACCGCCACCGGCAAGCTCCAGAAGTTCAAGCTCCGCGAGCCCTACTGGGCTGGCCGCGCCCGCCGGGTCAACTGACCCCGCGGGGAGACTCCCCGGCAAGACGGGGCTTGACTTAGATTCGATAGTTCGATACATTTCGAAGCATGAGAGCCAGAGAGGAGCTTCCGGTCGCGGTGATCGGCGCGGGCCCGGCGGGCGGGCTCGGCCGCGAGGTGCCCCGGTGAAGACGATCGCGCGGATCCCGGTGGCGCAGCTCGACGCGACCGAGGAGCACGTCGAGGCGTTCAAGGCCCTCGCGCATCTGACGCGGCTGCAGGTCTTCTTCCACCTGGTGCGGGCGGGACGCGAGCTGTCGGTGGGCGAGATCCAGGCCGAGGTTGAGATCCCGGGCCCGACCCTGTCGCACCACCTCGACCAGCTGCGGCGGGCCGGGCTGGTCGAGAGCCGCAAGGAGGAGCGGTACGTCTACTATTCGGTCAAGCGGGAGACGGTGACCGGGCTGGTGCGCCTGCTCACCGCCTGCTGCTAGAGGAGGCCCCATGGGCGCGAAGGTCCATCTGCACCTGCACGTGTCGGACCTGGCCAAGAGCCGGGAGTTCTACGAGAGGTTCCTGGGGGCGGCGCCGGTCAAGGTGAAGGCCGGCTACGTCAAGTTCCTCCCCGAGTGGGCGCCGGTGAACCTGGCGCTGTCGAGCGGCGGCGCGACCGCCTCGGGCACGATCGACCACGTCGGGGTACAGGTCGACGCGGTGGACACCGTGACGGCACAGCTCGCGCGGGTGCGGGCCGCCGGGCTGTCGGTGCGGGAGGAGATGGGGGTGAACTGCTGCCACGCGAACCAGGACAAGTTCTGGGTCCGGGACCCGGACGGCGTGGAGTGGGAGGTCTACCACCTCAACTACGATCTCGAGGACGAGGCGCCGTCCGGGCGCGCCAGCCTGTCGCTGGCCAAGGGCGGCTCCTGCTGCGCCTCGTGAGGAGAGCGACGATGGGCGACGACATCAAGGGCATCGTGAAGGACAAGTACGCGAAGGCCGCGCTCCGGGTGACCGCGGCCGGGGGCACCTCGTGCTGCGGCTCGGCCTCCTCACGCGGCTCGTGCGACCCGATCACCTCGGGGCTGTACACCGAGAGCGAGACCGCGGCCCTGCCCGCGGAGGCCGCCGCCGCCTCGCTCGGCTGCGGGAACCCGACCGCGCTGGCCGAGCTCCGGCCGGGCGAGACCGTCCTCGATCTGGGATCGGGCGGCGGCATCGACGTGCTCCTGTCGGCGCGCCGCGTCGGGCCGACCGGCAAGGCCTACGGCCTCGACATGACCGACGAGATGCTCGCCCTCGCCCGTGAGAACCAGCGGAAGGCCGGGGTGGCCAACGTGGAGTTCCTCAAGGGCGAGATCGAGCAGATCCCGCTGCCCGACGGCTCGGTGGACGTCATCATCTCGAACTGCGTGATCAATCTGTCCGCCGACAAGGACCGCGTGCTGGCCGAGGCCTTCCGGGTGCTGAAGCCGGGCGGCCGCCTCGCCGTCTCCGACGTGGTCGTGCGGGGAGAGGTGCCGGCGGAGATCCGGCGCAGCGTCGAGCTGTGGATCGGCTGCGTGGCCGGGGCTCTGGAGGAGCGCGAGTACCGTGACAAGCTCGCCAAGGCCGGCTTCGAGGACATCGGGGTCGAGCCGACCCGCGTGTACCGGGTCGAGGATGCCCGGGACTTCCTGGCCGGGGCCGGGCTCGACGTGGACGCGATCGCGCCCCAGGTGGCCGACCGCTTCATGAGCGCGTTCATCCGCGCGCGCAAGCCGGCGTAGGGTGCCCGCGGCGGTCGCGGGCACGGGCCTCGGGCGGCCCCCGGCCGCCGAGGTCGGCACCGTCGTGCGCCTGGCCGCCGCGCCGCGATGAGCGCCCTCCGCACGCGTCTCGCGATCGCGGCCGACGCGCCCGCCATCACCGCCATCTACAACGAGGGGATCGCGGACCGGGTCGCCACCTTCGAGACCGATCCGCGCACGCCGGCTCAGATCGCGCAGCAGCTCGCGGACAAGGGTGACCGGTTCCCGACGGTGGTCGTGGAGCGGGACGGGCAGGTGGTGGCGTGGGCGGGAGCGGGCCCCTACCGGAGCCGCCCCGCCTACGCGGGGGTGGCCGAGCACTCGGTGTACGTGGCGAGGGCGGCGCGGGGCACCGGCGCGGGCCGAGCCGCCCTCGAGGCGCTGTGCCGGGCCTACTCTGAGCGCGGCTTCTGGAAGATCCTCTCCCGGATCTTTCCGGAGAACGTGGCGAGCCTGCGCCTGCACGAGCGCTGCGGCTTCCGCGAGGTCGGCGTCTACCGCCGCCACGGCCGGCTCGAGGGACAGTGGCGCGACTGCGTGATCGTGGAGCGGCTCCTCTGAGCCGCCCGCGCGTGCTGTTCCTCTGCACGCACAACTCGACCCGCAGCCAGATGGCCGAGGGATTCCTGCGCGCGCTGGCCGGCGATCGGTTCGAGCCCGGGAGCGCGGGGACCGAGAAGACCGCGGTCTGGTCCTTCCCGGACCCGTCGCGCGCGACCGGGAGCGAGGAGGAGCGGCTCGCGGTCTTCCGCGGGGTGCGTGACCAGATCCACGAGCGCCTGACCGACTGGCTCCGCGGCCGGTGACGCCCGCCCGCCTCGTCGCGTGCGTCTGCGCCGCGCAGGTGTGCGCCCAGATCGGCGCCTACACGTGGCCCGCGCTGCTGCCCGGCTTCCTCGCCGACTGGCACATCAGCAACCGCGAGGCGGGCTGGATCACCGGGATCTTCTACGCGGCCTATACGGTGTCGGTGCCGGTCCTGGTCACGCTCACCGACCGCGTGGACGCCCGGGCGGTCTACCTGACCGGGGTGGGTCTCACGGTGGCGAGCCACCTGGGCTTCGCGGTCCTCGTCGACGGGCCCTGGGGCGCCGCCGCGGCGCGCGCGCTCGCCGGGGTGGGCTGGGCCGGCACCTACATGACCGGCCTCAAGCTGCTGGCCGACCGGGTGGAGCCGGTGCTGATGTCCCGGGCGGTCGCCGGGCACGCCGCGAGCATCGGCATCGCGGGGGCGGTGTCGTTCGTGTTCGCGGGCACGCTCGGCCGGTGGCTCGGCTGGCGCAGCGCCTTCGGCGCCGCCGCGATCGCCGCCCTGATCGGCTGGCTCATCGTCTTCCGGTGGGCGCCGGCGCGGGAGCGCCGGGCCGGCGCTCCGGTCCCGGGCGCGCTCTTCGATTTCCGCCCCGTGCTGCGCAACCGCTCGGCGATGGCCTACGCGGCCGCGTACTGCGCGCACACCTGGGAGATGAACGCAATGCGCGGCTGGGCGGTGGCGTTCCTGGCCTGGGTGGCCGCCGCGACCGGGACCGATCAGCCCTGGCTCGCGCCGACCGCGGTGGCGATGACCATGGGGCTGGTCGGCACGTGGGCGAGCGTGGCCGGCAACGAGGCCGCCATCCGCGTGGGCCGGCCGCGGCTCGTGCGCCTGGCCATGACCGCCTGCGTGTTCTGCGCGGCCGGCATCGGGTTCCTCGGCGCACGCTCCTACGGGATCGCGGCCGCCCTCGTGCTGGTCTACGGACTGCTGATCTGGCTCGACTCCTCGTCGCTCACCGCGGGGGCGGCCGGGAGCGCGGATCCCGCGCGCCGTGGCGCCACCCTGGCGCTGCACTCCATGGCGGGGTACGCGGGGGGCGCGGTGGGGCCGATCGTCATCGGCTGGATCCTCGACCTGAGCGGCGGGATGTCCGCGATGGGCTGGGGGCTCGCCTTCCTGCATGTGGCGGTGATCGCCCTGCTGGGGCAGGCGGCGTTCGTGGTCCTGGGTCCACGCGACCTGGCCGGAGACCGACGCAGCGGGGCGGGGCACCGGCTGGATCGCGCTTGACGAGAGCGCCCGGTCCGGTGGAGCATCGGATGCCGTTGCCCCAATGACGCCCCAAGGAGGCCGCGACCACATGCTCACTCGCCGGGAGTTCCTCGCCGCCACGAGCGCCACCGCGGCCCTCGCGGTGGCTCCCTCGGGAGCCCTCGCCCAGACGCCGAAGCGTGGCGGTACCCTGACGGTGCGCGCGTGGGATCCGCCGCACTTCGACCACAGCCTCGTTCACGCCTACAAGACGCACGTGGCGATCTCCTTCACCCACAGCCGGCTGCTGCGGCACCGGGCGGGGCCCGGCGTGCGGCCGGGCTCGCTGGTCCTGGAGGGCGACCTGGCCGAGTCGTGGACCCAGCCGAGCGACACCACCTACGTCTTCAAGCTCCGCCGGGGCGTGCGCTTCCACGGCAAGTCCCCGGTGAACGGCCGCGAGCTGACCGCCGAGGACGTCAAGTACACCTTCGAGCGCATGCTCACCCAGCCGGGGAGCAACGCCTCCATGTACCGCTCGATCTCGAAGATCGAGGCGGTGGACCGCTACACGGTCCGCTTCACGCTCTCGGAGCCCTTCGCGTGGTTCCTCGACATGGTGGCGAGCCCGATGGCGGGCGGCATCGTGGCCCGGGAGTGCGTCGAGAAGTTCGGCGACCTCAAGAAGGCGGAGGCGGTGATCGGGACCGGCCCCTGGATGCTCGAGAGCTACAAGCCGAACGTGGCGATCACCCTGGTGCGCAACCCCGCGTACTTCGTGGCGGGCCTGCCCTACATCGACCGGGTGGAGCTGCTGGTCGACGAGGACAACGCCTCGCGCATGGCCGCCTTCCTCGCCGGGCGCTACGACCTGGGCTGGGAGTTTCCCGGCACGATCAACCGGACGGACTGGGTGCAGATCAAGGACCGGCTCCGCCAGACGCGGCCCGCGCTGCAGACCGCCGAGTTCGCGTCGAACGTGGTGAACGATCTCTCGATGCGGACCGACCAGAAGCCGTGGAGCGACGTGCGCGTGCGCCAGGCGGTGTCGCTGGCGCTCGATCGGCGCGAGATCATCGACTCGACCCTCGAGGGCGTGGGTGTCGTGAACGGCCCGCTCGCGGCCGCCCTGACCGACTGGGCCCTGCCCATCGACCAGCTCGGGGAGGGCGCCCGCTACTACCGGCACGATCCGGCGGAGGCCCGGCGGCTGCTCGCGGCCGCCGGCTACCCGAACGGCTTCCCGGCCAGCGTGTGCTTCAACTCCTACGGCTCCACGGTGCTGGTGGACACCATGCAGCTCGTGCTCAAGCACCTGAAGGCGGTGGGCATCGACGCCCGGCTCGACCAGAAGGAGTACGGAGCCTACCAGGCGACCTGCCGCCTCGGCAAGTTCGACTCCATGGGGTTCGGGCCGTTGACCCCTTTCCTCGACGCCGACAACTTCCTGTTCGGCCAGTACTTCGGCGGGGAGCCGCGCAACCGGAGCCACGTCAAGGACCCCGCGCTGGACGACCTGCTCGTCCGGCAGCGGCGGGCCATGGACGTGAAGGCCCGGCGCGAGATCATCCACGAGATCCAGCGGCACCTGGCCAAGCAGCAGTATTACGTGCACGCGCCGGTCGGGACCTACATCGCGGTGTGGGAGGGGGCGCTCAAGAACTACGGGCCGAACCTGGGCTACGACTACGGCGGGCGGCTGGTCGCGGCCTGGCTCGACCGCTGAGGAGGCGGGCATGAGCCTCGCCGATCGCGTCGCGGTGGTGACCGGCGCCGGCAACGGCATCGGTCGGGCGATCGCGCTGGCCCTGGCCGGGGCGGGCGCGCACGTCGCCTCGGTGGACGTGGACGGCGCGGCCGCGCGGGCGACCGCGGAGGCCGCCGGCAAGCTCGGGCCGCGGGGCCTGGCCCTCGACACCGACGTGGGCGACCTGGCCGCCATCGATCGGATGGCCCAGCGGGTGATGGAGACGTTCGGGCGGATCGACGTCCTGGTGAACAACGCCGGGGTCACCCGGCGCGCCTACATCATGGATCTCACCGAGCAGGACTGGGACCGGATCATGCGGGTGAACGCCAAGGGGGTGTTCTTCTGCCTCCAGCGCGTGGCGCGCGAGATGATCCCCCGGCGCCGCGGGGCGATCGTCAACATCGCGTCGATCGCCGGGAAGGGGTACGCGGGCACCTCGAACGCGATCTATGCAGCGAGCAAGGGGAGCGTGATCTCGCTCACCCGCACCGCCGCGCTGCAGCTCGCCCGGCACAACATCAACGTCAACGCGGTCTGCCCCGGGGTCACGGTCACCGCCCTCTCCGAGGCCAACGTGGCGGTCCGGGCGCGGGACGAGGGCCTGTCGGTCGAGGAGATGCGGCGGCGGCGGGACGCGGTCATCCCGCTCGGTCGGCCGAACGATCCGGAGGACGTGGCCGCGCTCGCGGTGTTCCTGGCCTCGCCGGGCGCTCGGAACATCACCGGGCAGTCGTTCAACGTCGACGGCGGCATCATCCTGGACTGATCTGCGAGGAGACCGGCCATGAACATCGGTGTCTCGATTCCCCTGCCGGCCTACCTCGTCGACGCCGGCGCCATGGCCCGGAAGGCCGAGGAGCTCGGCTTCGAGTCGTTCTGGTGTGCCGAGCATCCGTTCATCCCGGTGCGGACCGCCAGCCGGTTCCCCGGCTCGGCGGACGGCGTGATCCCGGAGGAGTACTCGCACTTCGTGGACCCGTTCGTGGCTCTGGCGCGGGCCTCGGGGACCACCAGCCGGATCAAGCTGGCGACCGGGATCGTGCTGGTCCCGGAGCGGCATCCCCTCGTGCTGGCCAAGGAGGTGTCCACGCTGGATCTGTTCAGCGGCGGGCGGTTCCTCTTCGGCATCGGGGCGGGCTGGCTGCGCGAGGAGACCCTGATCATGGGCGGCGACTTCGATCACCGGTGGACGCAGACCCGGGAATCGGTCCTGGCCATGAAGGAGCTGTGGACGAAGCCCGAGGCTGAGTTCCACGGCAAGTACTACGACTTCCCGTCGGTGCGCTCCTATCCGAAGCCGGCCCAGAAGCCGCATCCGCCGGTGCTCCTGGGCGGCGGCGCCAAGAACGTGCTCCAGCGCGTGGTGGCCTGGGGCGACGGCTGGCTCCCCAACCGCGTGACCCCGGCGGAGCTGCGCGAGAGCCGGGCCACGCTCGACCGGCTCGCCAGGGACGCCGGGCGCGATCCCGCCGCCCTCAGCATCTCGGTCCACGGCCAGCCCGCGGACCGGGATCTGGTGCGGCGCTACCTCGACGCGGGCGCGGACCGGGTCATCATCCGGCCCGACACCTCGAGGTCCGAGGCGGACATGGTCCGGGAGTTGACCCGCATCGCGGAGACGGTGCTGCGATAGCTACTGCCCGCCGGTGACGTCGATGGTGACGCCGGTGACGAAGTCGGCGTCGGCCGAGGCCAGGAAGCAGATGACCCGCGCCTGATCCTCCGGCGTGGCGACGCGGCCGAGCGGGATGCGCTGGATCTCGGCCGCCTGGGCGTCGGCGGAGCGCTGCTCCCAGCGGGGCCGGATGCGCTCCGAGAGCGTGAGGCTGGGGGCGATGGCGTTGACCGTGATGCCGTGGGGGCCCAGCTCGAAGGCGAGCTTGCGGGTCAGCGCGATGATGCCGCCCTTGGCGGTGGCGTAGGCGCTCGAGCTCTCGCGGCTGAGCCCCCGGCCCGCGATCGACGAGAGGTTCACGATCTTGCCGCTCCGCTGCCGCTTCATCACCGGGATCACCGCGTGGCAGAGGAGGAAGGTGCCGGTCAGGTTGAAGTGGAGGAGCCGTTGCCACTCCTCCAGCGTGAGCTCGTCGAGATGGGCGGCCGGGTGGCCGACGACGGTGCTACCGCCCACTCCGTTGACCAGGATGTCGATGCGTCCGTGGGTGTCCACCGCGCGCCGCACCGCGCTCTCCACGGATGCCGCGTCGAGGGCGTCGGCGCGCAGCCCGAGGGCCTTGCCGCCCGCGGCGCCGACGTCGGCAGCCAGCCGGTCGAGGGCGGCCTGCTCCACGTCAACCCCGACCACCGTGCCGCCCTCGCGCGCGATGATCATCGCGGTCGCGCGGCCGATGCCGGCCCCCGCCGCCGAGATGAGCGCCACCTTGCCCTGGAATCGGGTCACCGGCCGTCCTCTCAGAGCCGCCGGCCGCCAACCCAGCGGGCCCGGAACCACTCGTTGTCCAGACGCGCGATCATGACGCCGCCGGGCCGGGTGGCGTGGATGAACCGCCCGTCGCCGAGGTAGATGCCGTTGTGGCGGAGGCGGTCGAAGAACACCAGATCGCCGGGGACGAGGCCGTCGCGAGGCACCGGGGTGCCGAAGCGATACTGCTGCGCGGCGTTGTGGGGGAGTACCACGCCGACCGACGCGAAGACGTGGCGCACCAGGCCCGAGCAGTCGAAGCCGGAGGGGGCCGAGCCCGCCCGGACGTAGGGCGCCCCGAGATACCGCGTGGCCAGGCGCGCGGCGGCCGCGTTGCGGGAGGCGTT
>DATIFV010000155.1:0-2360 GCA_035455085.1 Candidatus Methylomirabilota bacterium
CGGCTCGGGGGTCTTCATCTCCAAGGCCTGCGCCCGCTGCCACGCCATCTGGGGCCATGGCGGCGAGATCGGGCCCGACCTGGGTCGCACCCGCGCCGGCGGTCTCACCGACTCCGAGCTCGCGGCGGCGATGTGGAATCACGTTCCCCGGATGTGGGGGAAGATGCAGGAGGAGGGGATCCCCCACGTCGCGATCGCCGAGGGCGAGATGGCCGACCTCTTTGCCTACCTCTCTTTCGTGCGGGCGCTCGACGAGCCCGGAGATCCGGACGTCGGCCGGAGGCTGCTGCAGGAGAAGCGGTGCGGGCTCTGCCACGCCGTAGGCGATGCCCAGGGCAGGACCGCGCCCGACCTTCAGCGTTGGGCGCGCTACCGGAACCCCGCGGTCTGGGCCAAGCTCATGTTCGAGCATGCACCGCGGATGCTGGAGGAGATGCGCCGTCGCGGCATCGCGCCTCCCTCGCTCGAGCCTCGCGAGCTCGTGCAGATCGTGAGCTACATCCGGTCGCTATCCGCCACGGGTGACGCCGAGCTCCTCGACCCGGGCGATCCGGTGGAGGGCGAGAGGATCTTCCGCGAGCGCCGCTGCATCCGCTGTCACGCGGTCCGCGGCAAGGGCGGCAAGGTGGGGCCCGACCTGGGACGGCGCGGCTGGGTCACCTCGTTCACCGGCGTGGCCATTGCGGAGTGGAAGCACGTGGCCGGCATGCGTGCGGCCATGGCGACGATGCGGATCGAGGTCCCGACGCTCACCTCCCAGGAGATGGCGCACCTCATCGTCTACCTGTTCTCCGCCTGCTCCGCCGACGATCCCGGGTCGCCTCGCCGCGGCAGGGAGATCTTCAAGGAGAAGGGCTGCGCCCAGTGCCACGACAAGGGCAGCGGGCCGTCGCTGGAGCGGTTCCGCGGGCGCGCCACGCCCGTGACCCTGGCCCAGGCGCTGTGGATGCACGGGCCGACCATGCTCGAGCGGATGCGGGACCTGGGCATCCGGTGGCCCTCCTTCAAGGGGGAGGAGATGCGCGATCTGGCCGCGGCGCTCAACAGCCCGGAGCGGTAGGCTCATCCTGCTGCAGCGGACTCCCGCGCCGCGGCGGCCGGCGGTCGCCGGCCCGTGCTCCAGCGGAGTGCTGGTGGCGTCACGAGGGTGGTGACCACCACGACCACCACCAACGCCGAGTAGGTCGTCGGGTCGAGCACCGGCTTGCCGCCCAGGGTGAGCCCGACGCCGATGTTGGCGAAGATGAGGCCCACCTCGCCGCGCGGGACCATCCCCAGGCCCACCGTGAGGCGGTCCAGTCCCTTCCCCAGGACCCCCGCCGAGCACGCCTGCTTCCCGACGATGGCCGCGAGTGTGAGCGCCGCTGCGAGGCCGAGGACCTGGCCGCTCGCGAGGGATGCCACCGAGGTGCGGGCTCCCATCACCACGAAGAACACGGGCACCAGGAAGGACGAGATCGGCCGGACGAGCTCCTCGAGACCCTGCTCGCCGCGGCCGGTGAAGTCGCGGAAGTGGACGTCCTCGAGGATCAAGCCGGCCGCGAACGCGCCGACGATGGGAGCGAGGCCGATCTGCGCCGCGAGCCAGGAGAGCCCGAGGCAGAAGGTGAGGCCGAGCGCCAGCAGCACGCCCTGGCCGCGGAGTCGGGACCCGAAGCGGAACACGCTGCGCGAGAGGGCGGTGCCGATCGCCAGGGCTCCGACGAGGAACCCCAGTGCCTTCCCCAGGATGCCGGCCATCGCGGCGACCGAGAGCGTCCCGCCGCGGTCGGCCGCGGCGATGACGCCGCTCACCACGGCCAGGACGACGAGCCCGAGGACGTCGTCGATAACCGCGGCGCCCAGGATGATCCGGGCCTCCGGCGATCGGGAACGGCCCAGGTCCTGGAGGACGCGAGCGGTGATCCCCACGCTGGTGGCCGTGAGGGTCGCACCCAGGAAGGCGTGCACGTACGGCCCCGCCTGCGGAAGGACCCAGGCCCCCACCAGCCACCCGAGGCCAAAGGGCGCGACCACGCCCAGAGTCGCCACCAGCAGCGACGAGCCCCCCACGCGCATCATGTCCCGCACCGTGGACTCGAGGCCCACCTCGAACAGCAGGATGAGCACCCCGAGGCTGGCCAGGGTGTCGATGGCCGGGTCGCTGGCGATGCCCCCGAGGGAGTGGATTCCCAACAGCCCCAGGTTGCCGACCGCGAGGCCGGCCAGGATCTCGCCCAGGACTGCCGGTTGGCGGAGGCGCACCGCGAGCTCGCCGCCGAGCTTGGCGGCCACGAGGATGACGGCCAGGTGGAGGGCCACCTGGGCGATGGGATCAGCGTGCACGGTCCAGGGCCTCAGGTCGGCTGGGCCGTCCCCGC
>DATIFV010000156.1:0-8963 GCA_035455085.1 Candidatus Methylomirabilota bacterium
AGAGGTGGAAGAGGGCGGCCGCCGCCGCATAGACGCCGGCCGCCCAGTACACCCACCCCTCGAGCTTTCTGATCCGCCTGCCTCCGAGGCGCGCTCAGGCCCGGTGGAGCCGGACTATTTCAGCCAGCCCTTCTCCCGGTAGTACCGCTCGGCCCCGGGGTGCAGGGCGACACCGAGGAAGAGGTGGCCCTTGGAGGGCTCGTAGTCGGCGAGGCTGCCGTGGATCTTCCGCACCCGGTCCACGTTGTCGTTGAGCGCCTTGGTGATCGTGTAGGCGAGGTCGTTGGACATCGCGCTCGAGACCGTGATGGTGGTGCCCATGGTGGCGGAGACCACCGGCTCGTTGCCGTTGACCGCTTTGGGATAGGTGCCGGCGGGGATCGTCCCCTCGCCCAGCCCGAACTTGGCGAGGTGCTCGAGCAGTGGCTTCGGGAACGCGAGGATCTTCAGCTCGCGGCCGACCGAGGCCTCGGTGATGGAGGCGCCGGGGAGGGCCAGGAAGGTGAACGTCCCGTCCACGTTCCGGTCCTTGAACGCGCCCGCCTGCTCGGCGTACGAGCCCCGGAAGAACTTGGTGCCCGCCGCCTCCCAGGTCTTGTAGCAGTCGGCGGTCTTGCCGGGCTGGCAGTAGCCGTAGAACTCCATGACCTTCTCGAACACCCAGACGTCCGAGGAGCCGGGCTTGGAGATGGCCAGGCGCATCGGCTTCTTGCCCTTGAAGATCTCCTCCATCGTCATCTTGGCGAACGGGGAGTCGGCGGCCACGTAGAAGTGGAAGGTGTTCAAGCTCATGTTGCCGGCGAGCGCCCGGAGCTTGCCCATCTGCTGGCCCGGGTACGGGTCCTCTCCGCGCAAAGCGGCCCCGAGCAGCGGGGGCAGCCCCATGCCCAGATCGGCCTCGCCCTTCTCCACCAGGACCGGGTTCTGGGTCCCTCCGCCCGGCACGACCTTGATGTTGAGCCCCGCCTTCTCGCGGAGCAGCTCGGCCATGCCGCCCGAGATCGCGTACCACCCGCCGCCCACCGCGCCGGCGGTCCAGGTCAGCGACTGCTGGGCGGCCGCGCCGCCGGCCAGCACCAGGATCAGAGCCAGGGTCATCACCGCGAATCCGAGACGCTTCCGCATCGGTGCCGCCTCCTCTGTTTCCGCTCAGAACATGTTGGCTTCGGCGCGCAGCCTGCCCGCGGCGAAGCGGTCGAGGGACAATGGTGAAATATCCATACTGACGGCGCGGCCGTCAAGGAGCATCTCGGCCATCAGGATGCCGATGGCGGGCGCGTGCATGAAGCCGTGGCCCGAGAAGCCGCAGGCCACGTGAAAGCCCGGGGCCTGCGCGGCGGGGCCGAGGATGCCGTGGTAGTCGGGGGTGAGGTCGCGCACGCCCGCGTAGGCGCGCATGACCCGCGCTTCCGCGAGCGGCGGCACCCGGAGGGCCGCCGCGCGGAAGACCGCGCCGAACGCCTCCCAGTCCACGGTGGTGTCGTGCCCCGGCTTGATGTCCTTGTCGGTGCCTCCCATCAGCACCGCGCTCATTCCCTGCCGGTGGACGTAGAAGCCGGTGTCGAGATCCACGATCAGGGGAAACGCCGGCGGCAACACCGGCAGCGGCTCCGTGACCATGACCTGCCGCCGGTAGGGCCGGGACGGGATGTCCACTCCTGCGAGGGCCCCGATCTCGTCGGCGTGGGGCCCGGCGCAGTCGATCACGATCGGCGCGGCCCATTCTCCGCGCGGCGTCCTCACCCCGGTCACCCGCTCGCCACTCTTGAGGACCGCGGTCACCGGCTCCCCGGTGAGCAGGCGGAGGCCCCGGCTCCGCGCCACCGCCAGGAAGCCGGCGAGCAGCGAGTGGGGATCGGCGGAGCCGTCGTCGGCGCAGAAGGTCCCGCCGAGCAGGTCCCCGGTCACCAGGCACGCCAGGTGGGGCTGGATGTCGGGCGGCGCCAGCAGCTCGCTCGGCACGCCGAGCTCCCGCTGGACCTCCACGTTCCGGCGGCACTGCTCGAGCGTGGCCCCATCGGTGGTCACGAACAGGTATCCGTGCCGGACGAAGTCCACCGAGCAGCCCAGGATCTCCCGGTCGTGGGTGAAGTAGCGGTAGGAGAGCTGGGTGAGCCGGACGTTGGCCGCCGTCGAGAACTGAAAGCGCACGCCGCCGGTGGCCTTGGCGGTGGCGCCGGTCCCGGCCTCGGCCTCCTTCTCGAGCACGACCACGCGCAGGCCCGGAGCGCGCTCCAGCAGATGGTAGGCCACCGAGCCGCCGAGGATGCCGGCGCCGATGATGACGACGTCGGCGGTCTGGCTCACGCGGGGCGAATCAGGCCGGGCGCGGCGGCAGCCCGTGGCGCACCGCCTCGTGCACCATGCGGACCAGCGTCGTGATGTCGAACACGGGCAGGCCGGCGGCCGCCTCGATGTCGGCGCGATACGGCGGCATGTTGGTGCACTCCAGCACGATGGCGCCGATCTCGGGGTGGGCGTCGAGCATCCGCCGCGTCACCGTGAGGTGCTCCCGGCGGGCCGCGTCCACGTCGAGGGTGAGCTGGTCGTCGAGCAGCACGCGGGTGAACTCCTTCTCGGTCTCGAGCCCCGCCACCACCAGCGGCACGTCCGGGGCGATCCCCGCCCCGGCCAGGTGCTCGGGGCCGAGGGAGGCGGCGTTCACGGTGAGGATCCCCACCGCGCGGCCCGGGGGCAGCATGCGGTGCACCAGCGGCACCAGCATCAGGCTCGAGGTGAAGACCGGGATGGAGACCGCCGCCGCGAGCTCGGGCTGGAACTTGGCGAGGAAGCCGCAGTTGGTGGTCACCGCCCGCACCCCCTCGCGCTCGAGGAGGCGCGCGCCCTCGATGAAGGCGGGCAGCAGCTCGCGCTGGCCCTGGCGCACCACCCGGTCCGGCGAGGCGCCCGGCACCCGGTGATAGCGTACCGGGAAATCGAAGGTGGTCGCGTTGCCCATGTCCCCCGGGATGCGCGGGAACCGGGTGTCGAGCATCAGGATGCCCACCGCGAAGCCGTAGAGGTTCTGCCCGCCCTGCACGCGCATGCGCGAACCGAGCCGCCCCTCACCCTGCCGCGGCCGGCATCAGTTGAGGCGGGCGAGCTTCTGGCGGACGCGCCGGAGCTGGTGGCGCACCTGCTCGTGGTCGGCCGCGTTGGGGAAGTCGGTGAGGTACCGCTCCCAGTCCGCGGCGCCCCGCTCGAGTCGCCCCATGTTGCTCCAGGCCGCCCCGCGGTCCCGCCGCTCGCCCGCGGAGGCGGGATTGAGCACGAGCAGGCGGTCGATCACCCGTACCACCTTGTCCCAGGCCTCCCGGCGCCAGTAGACGCCCTTGAGGTTGGCGAGCATGCGCGTGAGGAACTGGCGGTTGGTCACCGGGGCGAAGTGCTCGGGCCGCAGGCGCACCGGCCGGCCGAGCGCGCGGCCGACCAGCTCCCGGCAGCTCTCCGCGGTCAGCAGCGCGCCCCGGTCGAAGGGGTCGAGCAGCACCTGCTCGCCCGCGATGCGGGCCCCGGTGATGAAGTGCCCGGGCAGCCCGATGCCCTCCATCTCGAGATCGAGCCGGCGCCCGACCTCGATGAGCACCAGCGACAGCGTGATCGGGATGCCGAGCCGGCGGTCCAGCACCTCGTTGAGGTAGCTGTTGCGCGGGTCGAAGTAGTCCTCGCGGTCGCCCGCGAAGCCCAGCTCCTCGAAGAGGTACTCGCGCAGGCGATGCAGGCGGCCGAGGGGGTCGGGGGCGCGCCGGGCCGGGCCGGCCGCGTCGGCCAGCGCGGCGAGGCGCCCGAGGTGCTCGTCCACGCTCAGATCCGGATGCTCGGCGGCGGCGATCAGGAGGGCGGCGCGGGCCAGCTCGATCTGGTCGTCCGGCCGCTCGACCGCCAGGGCGAAGTGGGCGAGCGACGGCTCCGGATCCATCAACAGCCGGGCGCGTGGTGGATGCCGGCGGTCCTGAGCGCCGCGCCCTGCAGCTCCTCGGCCAGCGCGAGCGTGCGCGCCGCCGCCCCCCTCGCCGCCTCCTGGGCCTCCGGGGCGGTGGCCAGCTTGAGCAGGAGCGAGCGGCCGAGCTGATGATGGAAGTGCTCGTCGGGCTCGATGACGTCGCGGTAGAGCGCGGCGGTGACCCGGTCGCCCGCCCGCTCGCAGAACTCGATGAACTGGCGGTTCTTCACCACCGCGATCGCCTCGCGGGTGAACTGGCCGGCCGCCACCCGCTCGACGGTGGTCCCGAGGGAGTCGAGATACTGGAAGAGGGGGCCGAAGCCCTGGGCGAGCGGGTCGAAGGCTCGAGGGTCGAAGCCGAGCTCCCCGAGCCGCTCGGCGATCATGCGGTAGTGCTTCGCCTCGTCGCCCGCCTGCCGGGCGAAGGCCATCTTCACCTCGACGTCGGGGGTCGCCACCAGCCAGCGGGCCGCGATCTCGGTGGCCTCGATCTCGTTCTTGAGCGCGACCTTCAGGAGGTTCGTGACGTTCAGGGCGCCCGCGACCTCGGGCTTGAGGGTGGCGTCCGGCTCGAGCCGCCGCAGGACGGCCCGGTTGGCCTCGTCGAGCTCGGCGACGAACTCGGCGGCGGTCACGCGGCGAGGCCCCGCTGCAGGAGCTGGGGTAGCTCCTGGGTCAAGGTCTCCCTGGTCACCACGCGGCGGCATCGGGCGTGCAGCGGCTGGGTCGCGCGCGCCAGGGCGTGGGTGGTGTAGCCGAGCACCGGGATTCCGGGGACCCGGTCTAGGGCGGCGAAGATGGCCTCGTAGTCGCAGCCGCTCGCGGTGAGATCGACGATGACCAGGGCGGGCGGGTCGCCCTCGAGGGCCGCGGCCACCTCCTCGGGAGTGCGCGCGAAGACGAGCGGAGTTCCCACCAGGCGGGCGGTCTCCCGGATGCGGGCGACGAAGAAGAGATCCCGGACCACCGCCACCGCCTTGATGATGCGACCTCGCCTAGTCGTCCTGCTCCTGGACGCCGAGCCAGTACTTGTTCCACTCGGCCAGGTGTGCGAGGGTGGAGAGATCCTTCATCCGGTCCAGGTACACGATGCCCTTCAGGTGATCGGTCTCGTGCTGGATCACCCGCGCGAAGAACTCCTTGGCCACCACGTCGATCGTCGCGCCGGCGCGGTCGCGGGCCTCGAGCCGGACCGCGCTCAGGCGCGGCACGATGCCCCGCATGTCGGGGACCGACAGGCAGCCTTCCCAGCCGTTCTCGATCTCCTCGGTGAGGGGGGTCACGACCGGGTTGATCAGGACGGTGAGCGGGATGGCGGGCGCGTCGGGATAACGGGGGTTCTCGTGCACCTCGATCACGCAGATCTGCTTGAGCACGTGCACCTGCGGAGCGGCCAGGCCGGCGCCGTTGTACTCCCGCATCGTCTCGATCATGTCGTCGATGAGTCGCTGGATCTCCGCGGAGCGGATCTCGGCCACCGGCACCGGGCCGGCGGGCTTGCGGAGCACGGGGTGTCCGAGACGCGCGACCTTCAGGATGGCCATGCCGATCTCCTCTCGCGCTCGGATTGTAGCACAGGCCGCTCAGGCGCTCCGAAAGCCGGCCAGCACCGCGGGCCAGCGCGGATCGTCGAGGGCGGGCTGGAACGACGGGTAGAGCTGGGTGCGGTCGTAGAGGCCGCGGTAGCGCGTGCGGATCCGCTCTCCGATCGACGCGAAGGGCCCGCTCACCGCGAAGTGCTCGAGCGTCTCGTCGCTGACGAGATCGGCCATGCCCTCCCAGTCGCCCGCGAGCGATCGGGCGTGCAGGGCCGGCACGAGGCCCTCGAGCCCATGCACCGCGAGCACCGCCTGGTAGGTGCGGGTAGAGGCGTAGAAGGCGATCTGCCGCTTCACCGCCCGCGCGGCCCGACGGCGCTCGTCCTCGGTGTCGCCCAGCACCACCATGGTCGAGGCGCGGAAGGTGAAGTCGGCGCGCGAGCGGCCGCTGCGCGAGAGCCCCTCCTGCACCGCGGGCAGCACCCGCTCCCGCAGGTAGCGCGCGCTGTGGAAGGAGTGGATGTGCAGGCCGTCGGCCACCTCGCCCGCGATCCGGCACATCTCCGGATTGACCCCGGCCAGGTAGATCGGGATCCGGGGATGCTCGATCGGGCCCGGGTTGAAGAACGGGGTCATCAGGTCGAAGCGGTAGGACTGTCCGCGGAAGTCGAGCCGCGTGCCGTCCTGCCAGCAGGCCCAGATCGCGCGGAGGGCCCGGACGACCTCCCGCATCCGCGGCCCCGGCGGCTGCCAGGGCACCGAGAAGCGCCGCTCGTTGTGCGCCTTGACCTGGGAGCCCAGGCCGAGGCTGAAGCGCCCGCCGGAGGCCTTTTGCAGGTCCCACGCCAGATGCGCCAGGACCATCGGGCTCCGGGGAAACGCCACCGCGATCGCCGTGCCCAGGCCGACCCGGGAGGTGGTCGTGGCCGCGACCGCGAGCGGCAGGAACGGGTCGTGGCGGGTCTCCGCCGACCAGATCGCGCCGAAGCCCATCTCCTCGGCCCGGCGGGCGTAGGCCGGCACCGCCTGCAGGTCGAAGGTCATCAGACCCACGTCGAGGTTCATCTCGAGTTCTCCAGGAATATCCGAGCATTGCGGCGTAATCCTGCAGGTTTCGCTCGAAGCAGGGCCGTGCCCGCAAAGCGCCGCGCGAGCGCCGGGTCGCCCATGCCCGCGACCGCCTCCGCGCCCGGGTAGGCTCCGCCCGGCCGGCAGTCGCCGGCCGTCGTGACCGGAGCCTTGCGATTCCAAGGGCAGACGTCCTGGCAGACGTCGCAGCCGAACTGCCAGCCCGCCATGCCGGGGCGGAGGGTGGGATCGATGTCCCCGCGATGCTCGATGGTGAGGTAGGAGATGCAGCGCCGCGCGTCGAGCACGTACGGGGCGACGAAGGCCCCGGTCGGGCAGGCGTCGAGACAGGCGCGGCAGGTTCCGCAGCGGTCGGCCAGCGGCTCGTCGTGGTCCAGCTCGGCGGTGGTGAGCAGCACCCCGATGAAGAACCAGGAGCCCAGGCGCGGATGGAGCAGCATCGTGTTCTTGCCGATCCATCCGAGGCCGGCCCGGGCGGCCAGGTCCCGCTCGAGGACGGGACCGGTGTCCACGTAGCCACGGCTCCGCGCGCCGGCGGCGCGGGTGAGGTGGTCGGCGAGGCGTTCCAGGCGCGGCCCGATCACGTCGTGATAGTCGCGGCCCCAGGCGTAGCGGGCCACCGGCTTCCAGGACGGATCCGCCGCCTCGCCCTGGTAGTAGTTGAGGGCCACGCAGACGACGGTGCGCGCGCCGGGCAGGACGCGTCCGGGATCCAGGCGCTCCTCCAGGCGGCGCTCGAGGTAGCTCATGGTGCCGGCGTGGCCGGCCTCGACCCAGCGCCGGAGCGCGGGGCCGTGCTCGGGCGGCCCCGCCGGCCCGATCGCGACCAGATCGAAGCCCAGATCGATCGCGAGCGACTTGACGGACCCGGTGAGGGCGGCGGTGTCCAGTCTCACGCGCGCCGTGCCTTCACGAGGAGGTGGCTGCGGGTCAGGCTGCGCCCGCCCGACTCCAGGAACGCGATGTAGCGGAACCAGCGGCCGTCGGCCTTCCAGCGGTCCTCGAGACCGACCGCCGCCGCGAGTCCCTCCTCGACCGACGCGAACCGGCGTACCTGCCGCTCGACCTCGAGGGCCTCGACCGCGAACCCGCGCGACTCGAGCGCGGCGCGCATGCTGGCCTCGTCGTATGCGAACCGGGACACCCGGCCGGTCTCCTTCCACTGATCGACGTGAAACGACACCATGGCCAGGCAGCACCCGGGCGCCAGCGCCCGGGCCGCGCGCTCGATGATGGCGTCGGAGGCGCACAGGTGCGCGGTGACCAGGTCGGGCCGCCAGGGCTCGTAGGGATCGGCCTCGACGTCGGCCTCGTGGAACTCCACGTTGGTCAGGCCCGCGGCGGCCGCACGGCGGCGGGCCTCCAGGATCGCCGCCGGATCGCGGTCGAGACCGACTACCCAGCGGGACACCGGGGCGAGGGCCAGGGCCAGGCGCCCCGCGCCGCAGCCCACGTCGAGCACGCGGCGCTCCTGGAGCGGCTCCGCACCCACCAGCTCCAGGAAGCGTGCACTCACGCCGGGGGCCTGGAGGAGACCCGGCACGCTATTCGGCCTTGAAGTACTTGGCCTCGGGGTGGTGGAAGACCAGCGCGGAGACCGACGCCTCGGGATCCATCATGAACCCCTCGGTGAGGCCGAGACCGATCCGCTCGGGCCGGAGCAGGTCGAACAGGATGCGCTGATCGGCGAGGTTCGGGCAGGCCGGATATCCGAAGGAGACGCGGATGCCGCGATAGTGGGCCTTCAGCTTGTCCGCGAGCGTGAGGCCGGGCGGGTCCGGGATTCCCCACTGCGTGCGCAGCCGGGCGTGCAGCATCTCTGCGAAGGCCTCCGCGGTCTCGATCGCGAGGGCCTGCAGCGCATGGGAGCGCAGGTACTGGCCCTCCTCCTTCCACCGCTCCGCGAGCGCGCGCACGCCCGCCCCGCAGGTCAGCGCGAAGAGCGCGACGTAGTCCGTCTCGCCGCTCCCCTGCTCGCGCACGTAGTCGGCCAGGCATAGGCGCTCCCCCGCCGGCTGGCGCGGGAAGCGAAAGCGCGCGACCTCGGCGCCCCCGTCGAAGAGCAGCAGGTCGTCCCCCGCGGCGGCCGCCTCGTAGAAGCGGTAGAGGCCGTTGGCCTGGAGCAGGCCTCGGTCGACGGCCTCGCGCTCGAGCGCGGTCACCACCGCGTTGACCTCGACCGCCTTGGGGTCGCCCTGCTCGAGCAGCCGGGCCACCGAGCCCTTCACCCCGAGGTGCCGCCCCAGCAGCATCTGGAGGTTCAGGTACGGGAAGATGTGCGTGAGCGGCACATCGCGCAGCACGTGGAGCTCGAGATCGGGCGGGGTCGGCACCGGCACCGCGCGGGAGACCGCCGAGCGGACCGGACCGCCGGCGGGCGCCGGCGCCGGCGC
>DATIFV010000157.1:0-13218 GCA_035455085.1 Candidatus Methylomirabilota bacterium
GTGATCAAGGACGTGCCGAAGACCCTGGTCTACCAGGTGGCCGAGCACGTCAACCGGCGGGCGGGCCGCGACGTCATCCCGCGCTCGATCTTCGAGCGGCCGCCCTCGGCCGAGCTGCGCCCCGACCAGACCGACCAGGACACCCTGCCGCCGTACCCGGTCCTCGACGCGATCCTGGAGGCCTACGTGGAGGGCGACCAGGGCCTGGCCGACATCGTGGCGCGCGGCTTCGACGCGGCCACGGTCAAGCGGGTGATCGCGATGGTCGACCGCAACGAGTACAAGCGGCGCCAGGGCCCCATCGGCATCAAGATCACGCCGCGGGCGTTCGGCAAGGACTGGCGCCTGCCCATCGTGAACCGCTTCCGCGAGTAGGCCGCCCGCACCGCCCCTTATCGGCCCCCGGTCGGGAGGGCGTCGAGGGACTGCAGGGTGGCGAGCCGCCGATAGATGCCGTCGCCGCGCGCCATCAGCTCGTCGTGGGTGCCCAGCTCGGCGATGCGACCGGCATGGATGACCGCGACCCGATCCGCGTGCTTGACGGTGGCCAGGCGATGGGCGATCACCAGCACGGTGCGGCCCTTCATCAGCTCGGACAGCGCCTGCTGCACCAGGAACTCGCTCTCCGCGTCGAGGTCGGAGGTCGCCTCGTCCAGGATCAGGATCGGCGGGTCCTTGAGGAAGGCGCGGGCGATGGCCAGCCGCTGCGCCTGGCCGCCGGAGAGCTTCACGCCTCGCTCGCCCACCGAGGTCGCGTACCCCTCGGGCAGGGCCGCGATGAAGTCGTGCGCCTGGGCGAGCCGGGCCGCCCGCTCGATCTCCGCGCGGGTGGCCCCCGGCCGTCCGTAGGCGATGTTGTACTCGATCGAGTCGTGGAACAGGAACGTGTCCTGGGTCACGATGCCGATCAGCGCGCGCAGCGAGCCCACCGTGACCGTCCGCAGGTCGTGGCCGTCGAGGGTGATGCGGCCCGCCGAGACGTCGTGGAAGCGGGGCAGCAGCTCCATGAGGGTGGTCTTGCCCGCCCCCGACATGCCCACGAAGGCCACCAGCTCCCCCTTCCGGACGGTCAGCGAGACGTCGCGCAGGGCCCAGTCCTCCGCCTCCGGGTAGCGGAAGCCGGCGCCCTCGAAGACGATGGCGTCGCGGAAGCCGGACAGGGCGTGCGCCCCGGGGGCGTCCACGATCGCGGGCGGGGTGTCCAGGATCTCGAACACACGCTCGACCGAGGCGATCGACTGCTGCACGGTATTGGCCATGCGGGACAGCTGGCGGACCGGGCCGTAGAGCAGGATGACCGCGGCGGTGAAGGAGAAGAACTCGCCGGGGGTGAGGGCGCCCGCGATCACGCGGTAGCCGCCGTACCAGAGCGCGCCCATGATGGCCAACGCGCCCAGCACCTCCATGACCGGCTCCGCCATCTCGTCCACCCGCCGGTCCTTGAGGGCGAGGGCGAGCAGGCGATCGTTGACCTGGTTGAAGCGCTCCTGCTCGAGCCGCTCGCGCCCGAAGGCCTTCACGATCTTGATCCCGGTGAACGACTCCTGCAGCACCACGTTGAGCTCCGCGATCTTCTCCTGGGTCCGCCGGTTGATCCGGTAAAGCTTGCGGCCGATGGCCCGGATGGTAAGGCCGACCAGGGGGAAGACCGCGATCGCGATGAGGGCCAGCACCCACTCGCGCAGGAACATCACGACCAGCAGCGCCAGGATGGTGCCGGTGTGGCGCACCGCCATCACCAGGACCGTGGAGGAGAGCCGGGCCAGGCGGTTGACGTCGGTGACCACCCGCGTCATGAGCTCGGCGGAGTGCAGCGAGGCGAAGAACGACAGCGGCATGGACTGGATGTGGGTGTACAGCTCGCGGCGCAGCCGCGCGATCACGCGCTCGCCCACCGAGGCCATCAGGTAGGACTGGCCGAAGCGGCCGAGTCCCTTGGCCGCGTACGCGCCCAGGAGGGCGAGGGGGATCACGCGGAGCATGGCGACGTCGCGCTTGAGGAAGATCTCGTCCATGGCCGGCTTGACCAGCCACGCGATGAAGGCCTCCGCGCCGGACACGAGCAGGGCGAGCAGCCCGCCGAGCGCCAGCACCGGCCAGTAGGGCCGCAGGTACGGCAGGAGACGCCCGAGGAGCCGGTAGCGCGCCTTCACCGGCGCCCGTGGGCGGCCCAGAGCCGCTCGTAGAGCGCCTCGGTCCGCTCGATCTTGCGGGCCAGGGAGAAGTGGGCCTCCACTCGCTTACGCCCGGCCCGCGCCATGGCCTTGGCCCGGGTCGGGTTCTCGAGCATTCTCAAGATCGCCTGGGCGAGCGCGTCCGCGTTGCGGGGCGGCACCAGGAGCCCGGTCTCGCCCTCGAGGATCAGCTCCGGATGCCCCTCGAGATCCGTGCCGATCACCGGGGTCTCCACCGCGAGGGCCTCGCGCAGCGAGCCAGTGAGGCCGAGCCCGGCGTAGGAGGCGTCCACCACCAGGTCGCTGGCCGCGAGGATCTCCGGGATGTCCTCGCGGTGACCGAGGACGTGCACGGACTCGCCGATACCCCGCCGGAAGGCACGGTCGCGCAGCACCGGCACGCGGGGAGGCGGGGCCCCCACGAAGAGCAGCCGGGCGTGCGGGGCGGCGTGGCAGACGCGGGTCATGGCCTCGAGCACGTCGTCGTTGCCCCGCCAGGAGCGGATGCCGACCTGGGTCACCAGGGCGTGCTCGGGCGCGAGGCCCAGCTCGGCGCGGATGCGGCGGCCGTCGATCCCGGGATGGAAGCGCCCGAGGTCGGTGCCCGAGTAGATCACCTCGATCTTCTCGGCGGGCACGCCGGCGGCCACGAGCCCGCCCTTGATCGACTCGCAGACGGCCACGATCGCGGTGACCCGGGAGGTCGTGTAGCCCAGGCGGTTCCAGCGGTCGAGGGGAAAGCTCACCCCGCGGTTGAGGACCAGCACCGGGATGCGCGCCGCGAGCCCCGCCAGGAGGGCGAGGGTCCGGCCGCGGCCCTTCTGGCAGTGGACGATCTGGATGCCGTGCTCGCGGACGAGCCGCGCCAGGGCCCAGGCCGAGCGGAGATCGACCGCGCTCCGCATCGGCACCGGCGCGTGCTCGAGGTGGGCCGCCGCGCAGGCGCGGCTCCAGCGCTCGCTGGGCCGCGTCGCGAGCACGACGTGATGGCCCCGCGCGGCGAGGCCCGCGGCCAGGTCACGCAGCTGGATCGCGGCGCCGGTGAAGTAGTCCGCTTTCGGGTAGATCTGGAGGATGTTCACGGGGCGCCCGCGCGCGGGGTGGGAGCCGCCGGCTCACCGGGCGCGGAAGAACTCCTTCACCGCCTGGATCACCTCGTCCACCTCCGCCTCGGTGTGGCCGGCCGAGATCGGCAGGGTCAGGATCTCGCCCACGAGGCGCTCGGTCCGCGGCAGGACCGGTGGGCCGTACGGCTCGACCGCCGGCTGCCGGTGGCTCGGCACCGGGTAGTGGATGCCGGTGGCGATGCCCCGCTCCTTGAGGAACCGGGCGAGGGCGTCCCGCTCGGTGCTCCGGATCACGTACAGGTGATACACGTGGCGGGCGCCCGGCGCCTCCACCGGCAGGGTGAGCGGCAGGCCGGCGAGCCCGCGGCCGTAGCGGGCGGCGAGCCGGCGGCGATGGTCGTTCATCGCGTCGAGCCGGCGCAGCAGCACGCGGCCCACCGCGGCCTGGATGTCGTTGAAGCGCAGGTTGAACCCGACCTCGGCGTGCACGTCCTTGTTGAGCCGGCCGTGGTCGCGCAGGCGCCGGCAGCGGGCGGCCACGTCGTCGTCGTCGGTGACGAGCAGCCCGCCGTCCCCCATCACGGTCAGGTTCTTGGACGGGTAGAACGAGAAGGCCCCCGCGCGGCCGAAGGAGCCGACCTTGCGCCCCTGCCAGGCCGCGCCGTGCGCCTGCGCGCAGTCCTCGAGCAGCCAGAGGCTGCGCTCGCCGCAGAGCTGCCGCACGGCGTCGAGGTCGACGGGATGGCCGTAGAGGTGCACCGGGACGAACCCGACCGTGCGGGAGGAGATCTTGGCTTCCGCGTCCTCGACGTCGACCGTGTAGGAGTCGTCCACGTCCACGAAGACGGGCACCGCGCCCGCGAAGCAGATCGCCTCCACGGTGGGGAACGCGGTGTGCGAGGGCACCAGGACCTCGTCGTCCGGCTTGACCCCGAAGGCCTTCAGGAGCATCCAGAGCGCCGCGGTCGCGCTGCTCGTGAGCACCGCGTGCTTGGTGCCGACGTAGGCGGCGAACTCCTGCTCGAAGGCGCGGCACTCGGGCCCGAGGATGTACTGCCGCGAGTCGATGGCGGCCAGCACGGCGGCCTTGATCTCGTCGTCGACCGGCGGTCGGGAGAGCGGGACGGGCATCGGGACGTTCCTCCTTGGGTTAGGTGAGCAGCCGCGAATACTTGCCGCGGAAGTAGAGCAGCGGCTCCTTGCCCGCGTCCCCGCGGCACTCCGCGGTCTCCACCTGCGCGACGAAGATGGTGTGGTCGCCGCCCGGGTACGCGTGCACCACCGTGCACTCGAGGTGCGCGAGGGCGTCCGCGAGGACCGGCAGGCCGAGCGGCCCGGGCCGGTGCTCCACGTCCGCGAACTTGTCGTCGCCCGGCCCCCCGGTGGCGGTGGCGAAGCGCCGGGAGGCGGCCTCCTGGCCCTGGCTCAGGATGTTGACCGCGAAGCGGCCGGCCGCCCTGATCGCCGGGTAGCTCTGCGCCTTCTGCGATACGCACACCAGGATCAGGGGCGGGTGCAGGGACACGGACGTGAAGGAGCTCGCGGTGAGACCGGTCGGGCGGTGGTCGGCGTCCCAGGCGGTGATGATGGTGACCCCGCTCGCGAAGTGACTCATCACCTTGCGAAAGTCGTCAGGAGCGAGCACTTATTGGTTGTAGCAATTCCGGTCCATTTTTTCAAGTTCTCCAAGGGCTTGGAACGCACCCGACGGGGGCCTTCTCGTTGACGGCGGAAGGTCTCGCCCCCTATACTGCGCCCACATCCATGAGCACGCCCACCGAGAGCAGTGTGCTGGCCGCCCTGCGCGGCATCCGGGATCCGGACCACGGGCAGGACATCGTGAGCCTCGGCCTCGTGAAGGATCTCCACATCCATGAGGCGGAAGTGTCCTTCACCTTGGCGTTTGCCGGGCAGTCGCCCGCCGCCAAGGCGCAGCTGCACAGCAGCGCCTCCAAGGCGGTGTCCCAGCTGCCCGGGGTGAGCCGGGTGAGCGTGAAGATGGGGTCCGCCGCCGGCGCGGGCCGGCCGCAGGCGCCGGCCGGCCAGGCTCACGGCCACGCGCAGCCCGCCGCGCCCGCGGCCGACTTCATCCCCGAGGTCAAGCACACGATCGCGGTGTCCTCCGGCAAGGGCGGGGTGGGCAAGTCCACGGTGGCGGTGAACCTCGCGCTCGCCCTCAAGCAGGCGGGCGCCCAGGTCGGCCTGGTGGACGTGGACGTCTACGGCCCCGACGTGCCGCTGATGATGGGCGCGCGGGGGCGGCCCGGCATGTTCGAGAACAAGATCATCCCGGTCGAGGCCCACGGGGTGAAGATCATGTCCATCGGCCTGCTGGTGGCGGAGCGGGAAGCCCTGGTGTGGCGCGGCCCCATGATCCATTCGGCGGTCCAGCAGTTCCTGCGCGACGTCAACTGGGGCCCGCTCGACTACCTGGTGTTCGACATGCCTCCCGGCACCGGCGACGCGCAGCTGTCGCTCTCGCAGGTGGTGCCGCTCTCGGGGGTGGTCATGGTGACCACGCCCCAGGACGTGGCGCTGCTCGACGTCCGCAAGGCGCTGGCGATGTTCCGCAAGCTGAACGTGCCCGTCCTCGGCATCGTCGAGAACATGAGCTACTTCATCGCCCCCGACACCGGCCGGCGCTACCCGATCTTCGGCGAGGGCGGCGGTCAGCGCGTGGCCGACGAGTTCGGAGTACCGCTCCTCGGGCAGATCCCGCTCGAGATGGAGACGCGCGAGGGCGGCGACACGGGCGTGCCGATCACGGTGGGTCGGCCTGACTCGGCCCAGGCCCAGGCGTTCCGCAAGATCGCCGCCGCCGCCGCGGCGCGGGTGGAGGCGGTGGCCGCGCTCAAGCTGCCCCGCATAGGATAGACCGGGTGGCGGCCCCGATCTCGCTTCCGATCTTCCCGCTCCCGGACCTGGCCTTCTTCCCGCACACGATGCTGCCGCTGCATGTCTTCGAGGCCCGCTACCGCGCGATGGTCACGGACTGTCTGGCCCGCGACCGCCGGCTGGCCGTGGTCGGGCTCAAGCCGGGGTACGAGGCCAGCTACGAGGGCAAGCCGCCGGTCTACCGCATCACGGGCTTCGGCCGCATCGTGCAGTGGGAGCGGCTGGCCACCGGACGCTACAACCTGCTCCTGCGCGGCGAGGGGCGCGCGCGCATCGAGCGGGAGCTTCCCACCGACACCCTCTACCGGATGGTCGCGGCCACGCCGCTCGAGGAGACCGGCGCCGGTAACCCGACGGTGCCCGCGCTGGCGGGCCGGGTCAAGGCGCGCTGCCGTCAGGTCCTCTCGCTGGTCGGACGCTCGAGCGCCGAGCTGCTCGCGACGGTCGAGGCCCTCGAGCCGCCGGGGGAGCTGTGCGACCACGTGGCCTCCGCGCTGATCCCCACCCCGGCCATCCGCCAGGCGCTCGTCGAGGAGCTCGACGTCGAGCGCCGGCTCGAGCGGCTGGCCGCGGCCCTGGACGATCTGCTGAGCCAGCTGACCGGCGAGGGAGGACGGGCGTGAAGCGCCTTCTCGCGACGGCGCTCCTCGCCGCCACCCTTCTCGCGACGGCGGCCGAGGCCGCGCCGCGCTGGGGCTGGCTCGGCGTGCGCATCCGCGACCTGTCCGAGCAGGAGATGGAGGAGATCTCCAAGCGCTTCGGGCTGCGGGAGGGCTTCGGCGCGGTCATCGTCGAGGTCATCAAGGAGACGCCGGCGGCCGGAGCCGGGCTGCAGGCCGGGGACGTGGTGGTCGCGATCCGCGAGCGGACCGTGGTGGACAGCCGGAGCCTGCAGCGGGCGGTCGCCGCGGCCAGGGTGGGGGAGACGGTGAAGCTCACGGTGCTGCGCCGGGAGGAAGGGCGGCGGCCGATGCAGATCCAGATCGGGGCGATGCCCGACGCGGTCGCGGCGGAGCGGGTGGCCGCCGAGTACGGCTTCCTGGTGCGCGATCCGGAGGGGCAGCCGGAGCTCGGGGGCGCGCGGCCGCCCGCGGTGCCGTCGGTGGCGGCGGTGCTGCCCCGCAGCCGCGCCGAGCGGGCGGGCCTGCAGGTGGGCGACGTCCTGACCGAGGTCAACGGCCGACCGGTGGTCACGCTCGAGGCGGTCCGGGAGGCGCTGCTCGCCGCCGGCCCCGACGGCCCGCTGCCCCTGGTCGTCCGGCGCGACCAGGAGCGGGTCGTGGTGACGCTCGAGCCCGCGCCCGGCGGCTGACCGCGGGGAACCCGAGCACCGCGCTCCCGGTTGGGGAGGGAAAGTTCGTGCGTCCCGAGGATCGGCCGGGGTAAAATCGCCCATCGGCCGAGGCCCCGGACACTGCGCGGGCCGCACGCGTAGGCAGGGCCGGGACATTCCCCAACTCGCTGACCGAAGCCGTCAAAGGAGACGCCCCATGAGCAATCACCAGACACCAGTCGAGGCGCCGCGCCGCCGCTTCCTCAAGGGCGCCGCCGCCGGGGTGGCGACGCTCGGGTTCCCCACGGTCGTCAAGGCCCAGGGGCCCATCTCGATGCGCTGGCAGAGCACGTGGCCCGCGAAGGACATCTTCCACGAGTACGCCGTCGACTTCGCCAAGAAGGTCAACGACATGACCGGGGGCGACCTCAAGATCGAGGTGCTGCCGGCGGGCGCGGTGGTGCCGGCCTTCGGCCTGCTGGACGCGGTCTCCAAGGGCACGCTCGACGGCGGCCACGGCGTGCTCGTCTACCACTACGGCAAGCAGACCGCGCTGGCCCTCTGGGGCTCCGGCCCGGCCTTCGGGATGGACGCCAACATGCTGCTGTCGTGGCACAAGTACGGCGGCGGCAAGCAGCTCCTCGACAAGCTCTTCAAGTCCATCAACGCCAACGTGGTCTCGTTCCCCTACGGGCCGATGCCCACCCAGCCCCTCGGCTGGTTCAAGAAGCCGATCACCAAGCCCGACGACTTCAAGGGGCTCAAGTTCCGCACCGTCGGCATCTCGATCGACGTGTTCACCGGCCTGGGGGCGGCGGTGAACGCCCTGCCCGGCGGCGAGATCGTGCCGGCCATGGACCGCGGCCTGCTCGACGCGGCCGAGTTCAACAACGCGACCTCCGACCGGCTCCTGGGCTTCGCGGACGTCTCCAAGGTCTGCATGCTGCAGAGCTACCACCAGAACGCCGAGCAGTTCGAGATCAGCTTCAACAAGACCAGGTACGACGCGCTCCCCGACAAGATGAAGGCGATCATCGAGAACGCGGTCGAGGCGGCCTCCGCCGACATGTCGTGGAAGGCGGTGGACCGCTACTCGAAGGACTACATCGAGCTGCAGACCAAGGACAAGGTGCGCTTCTACAAGACCCCGGACTCCCTGCTGCAGCGGCAGCTCGACGCCTACGACGCCGCCGCCGACAAGAAGGCGGCCGACAACCCGATGTTCAAGGAGATCGCGGAGTCGCAGAAGGCGTTCGCAGCGCGGGCGGTGAAATGGGACCTCGACACCAACGTGAGCCGCCGCATGGCCTACAATCACTACTTCGCCCGGCCGGCCAAGAAGAGCTAGCCGGCCCGTGACCCCCCGCGCAGGCCGGTCGCCCGGCTCCCGCCGGACGGCCGGCCTGCGGCACGTCAAGGCGGTGAATCGGTGAACGCGCAGCGCATCGTCCACGCCGTCGACGAGATCAGCTACTGGTCGGGCAAGGTGTTCGCCTGGCTGATCGTCGCCCTCACCTTCGTGGTCTCCATCGAGGTGTTCAAGCGCTACATCCTGAACGCGCCCACCGCCTGGATCTTCGACTTCAACAACATGCTCTACGGCACCCTGTTCATGATGTGCGGGGCCTACACCCTCGCCCAGGCCGGGCACGTGCGCGCCGACTTCATCTACATCTACATGAAGCCGCGCGGCCAGGCGGCGCTCGACCTCGTGCTCCACCTCCTGTTCTTCCTGCCGTGCATGGTGGGGCTGATCTACGCGGGGGGCGGGTTCGCCGCCGATTCCTGGCGGATCGCCGAGCACTCCACCGTCACCGCGGAGGGGCCGCCGGTCTACCACTTCAAGACCGTGATCCCGCTCGCGGGCATCCTGGTGATGCTGCAGGGCCTGGCCGAGATCGTCCGCTGCGTGCTCTGCCTGCGCACCGGGCAGTGGCCGCCGCGCCTCGAGGACGTCGAGGAGATCGACGTGATCGACACCCAGCTCGGCCACAGCCAGTACGTCGACGAGGAGTCGCGCCGGGCCGCCATGGAGGGGGCCAAGGCCATCGACGAGGCGGCGCGCCACCGCAGCGTGATGGAGGAGGGGGTGGTCCACGAGGAGGCGGTCCGCGAGGACGACAAGCGGTCATGAGCGACCCCTCCCTCGGTCTCCTCATGCTCGGGCTCATCGTGGTCGCGATCATGATGGGCTACCCGACCGCCTTCACCCTGATGGGCCTCGGCATGGTCTTCGGCTACCTCGCCTTCTGGATCCCGGGCGGGCACTGGTACGACAACCGGATCTTCGACCTGATCGCGCAGCGGACCTACGGGGTGATGGTCAACGACACCCTGCTCTCGGTGCCCCTGTTCGTCTTCATGGGCTACGTGATGGAGCGGGCCGCCCTGGTCGATCGCATGTTCCACAGCGTGCAGCTCGCGTTCCGGCGGGTGCCCGGCTCGCTCGCGGTGACCACGCTCCTGGTCTGCGCGTTCTGGGGCATCGCCTCCGGTATCGTGGGGGCGGTGGTGGTGCTGATGGGGGTCATCGCGCTGCGGCCCATGCTGAAGGCGGGGTACGACATCAAGCTCGCCTCCGGGGCCATCACCGCGGGCGGCACCCTCGGGATCCTCATCCCGCCCTCGGTCATGCTGATCGTCTACGCGGCGGTGGCCGGGCAGTCCATCGTCAAGCTGTACGCGGCCGCGATGCTGCCCGGCTTCTTCCTGACCTTCCTCTACCTCGTCTACATCCTGGGCTGGGCGATCATCAACCCGAAGATCGCGCCCAAGCTCGCCCCGCACGAGTACCGGGTCGCCGTGCCCGACGCGGTGCGGGGCCTCGAGCGCGGGCCGGCCCGGCGGATCGTGCCCCCTCTGCTGGCCGCCCTGGTGCGTCCGACCCGGGCCGGGGCCGCCGGATACCGCACGATCCTCGCGAACGTGGCCGCGCTGGCGGTCCCGGTGGCGCTGACCGTCGGCACGTTCGGGCTCACCTGGTGGTACGTGGTGATCTACAACGCTCCGGAGGCGGCGGCGGTCGTCGCTCCCGCCGCCCGGCCTTCCGGACCGGCGGCGGCGGTCGCCCCCGCGCCGGTGGAGAGCAAGCCGCAGGAGCTGGGCTCGGCCCCCGCGGCCACGGAGGAGCAGCCCCAGGAGCTCGGCGCGGCCGGGGAGTCGGAGCCCGGGGCGTCCGAAGCGCCCGCCGAGGGACCGCCCGAGGAGATGACGTCGGTGCGGGAGGTGCCCACCGGACCGGTCGAGAGCCGGGTCCCCGCGCACTTCTACGGCTGGTTCTGGGGGTTCGCCGCGGTTTCCGCCCTCCTCCTGCTGCTCTACTTCTGGCGCATGGACGGCGAGCAGCTCGAGATCCTGAAGGAGCTGATCGCCTCGGTGGTGCCGCTCGGCGTGCTCACGGTGGTGGTGCTCGCGGTGATCCTGTTCGGGATCTGCACCGCCACCGAGTCCGCCGCGATCGGCGCGCTGGGGGCGCTCTACCTCGCGGTCATGGCGAAGTTCCGCCGCGAGGTCCTGTGGTGGAGCCTCGTGGGCGTGGTGCTGGGGATCGCGCTCGGCTGGTACGAGAACGAGCCCTGGATGTCGCTCCTGGTGGCCGGCTCGATCGGGGGCACCTTCCTGGGGACGGTGGGCCCGGGCCTCCGGCACATGCACGACTCGACCGAGCTGCGCGAGAACCTCAAGCAGTCCGTCTTCCTGACCGCCAAGACCACCGCGATGGTGTGCTGGCTCTTCGTGGGCTCGGCGCTCTTCTCGGCGGTGTTCGCGCTGCACGGCGGCCAGGCCCTGATCGAGCGGTGGGTGCTGAGCCTGGACCTCTCGCCCCTCGGCTTCCTGTTCACCGCGCAGCTGCTGATCTTCCTGCTCGGCTGGCCGCTGGAGTGGACCGAGATCATCGTCATCTTCTGCCCGATCTTCATCCCCCTGCTGAGCCACTTCGACATCGACCCGATCCTGTTCGGGACCATGGTGGCGGTGAACCTGCAGGCGGCCTTCCTGTCGCCCCCGGTGGCGATGTCGGCGTTCTACCTCAAGGGCGTGGCGCCCAAGCACGTCACGCTCAACCAGATCTTCGCGGGGATGATGCCGTACATGCTCATCGTGGTGCTCTGCCTGGCGTGCATGTACATCTGGCCCGGCATGACGCTCTGGCTCCCCAACTTCCTCTACGGCAACTAGCGCTCTCGTCGATCGCCGCGACATCATGGAGAGGCGGGAGCTCTGGGAGCTGTCGGCGGCGGAGGCCGCGGGCCTGATCAGGGCGGGCCGCATCACCTCGGCGGAGCTGGTCGAGAGCTGCCTCGGCCGGATCCGCGACACCGAGGACCAGGTGCAGGCCTGGACCTACCTGGATGCGGAGTACGCCCGGGAGCAGGCCCGGGCCTCCGACGAGTGGCGCCTCTCGGGCCGGCCCACGGGGAGCCTTCACGGCGTTCCGGTGGGGCTCAAGGACATCATCGACACCGCGGACATGCCCACCGAGAACGGCTCGGTGCTGCACGCGGGCCGGACGCCGTCGCGGGACGCGGCGGTGGTGGAGCGGCTCCGGGCGGCCGGGGCGGTGATCATGGGCAAGACCGTCACCACCGAGTTCGCCACGCGCCAGCCCGGCAAGACGCGGAACCCGCACAATCCCGCCCACACCCCCGGAGGCTCCTCGAGCGGCTCGGCCGCCGCGGTGGCCGCGGGCATGGTGCCGCTCAGCCTCGGGAGCCAGACCGGCGGGTCCACCATCCGCCCCGGCTCCTACTGCGGTGTCTACGCGCTCAAACCCACCCACGGGCTCGTCTCGCGCCACGGCATGTTCCAGCTCTCGCGCAGCCTCGACCACGTCGGCCTCTTCGCGCGCACCGTGGAGGACCTGGCGCTGCTGCTGGAGGAGATCGCCGGCTACGACGAGCGTGATCCCGACACCCACCCGCGGGGGCGCGGGCCGTACCGCGCGCTGGCCATGGAGGAGCCCCCGATCGAGCCGCGCTTCGGCTTCTTCCGGACCGGGCGCTGGGACTGGGTCAGCGCCGACGCGAAGACGGCGTTCGGCGAGCTGGTCGAGCACCTGGGAGGTCGGGTGGAAGAGTTCGAGCTCACCGCCGGAGCCAACGAGCTGGCGGAGCGACACCGCACGATCATGGACGCGGAGATGGCGGTGAGCCTGGGCCGCGAGTGGGAGAGCGGGCGCGAGAGGCTGTCGGCCTCGCTGCGCGCGCGGATCGAGCACGGTCACGAGGTGCGGGCCCCCGAGTACCTGCGGGCACGGGCCGAGGTCGGGCCGCTCCTGGCCACCTTCACCGAGCTCTTCGAGCAGCGATACGACGCCATCCTGACTCCCGCGGCGGACGGGATCGCGCCGGCCGGGCTCGAGTCCACCGGCGAGCCGACCTTCTGCACGCTCTGGACGATGCTGGGCCTGCCCGCGATCAGCCTGCCCCTGCTCCAGGGCGCCGGCGGCCTGCCCCTGGGCGTGCAGCTGGTGGGCCCGCGCCACGCCGACGGGCGGCTGCTGCGGACGGCGCGCTGGCTGGCCGAGTCGGTCGCGACCTAGGCGACCACCCCTGATCGTCTCTGTCGCTCGCCTCGCCTTTGGCTTCGGCTCGCCCTGCGGCCCTCTCCCCTGAGGGGAGGGAGACGGGGGAGGGGAAGGTATACTACCGAGGACATGATCGTCCTTGGGATCACCGAGACCCACTGCGCCACCGCGGCCGTGCTCAAGGACGGGCGCATCATCGGCTGCGCGTCCGAGGAGCGCTGGAGCCGCCTCAAGAACGACGCGGGCTACCCCCGGCGCGCGATCGATGCCCTGCTCCGGGAG
>DATIFV010000158.1:0-2917 GCA_035455085.1 Candidatus Methylomirabilota bacterium
CGCCCCGCGCGGCGGCCTGTTCCTGGGCGAAGGCCACCGCCGCGGTGTGGCCGCGATTGGCGCTCTCGATCCAGCACGGCGCGCCGGCCGCGCGCGCGAGCGCCTGCACCTCGGCGTCGGTCGTGACCACCACCACCGAGCCGGGGAGGGCGGCCACCACCGCCTCCAGGACGTCGCCGAGCATGGCCCGCGCGAGCTCGCGGCGCTCGGCGGGCGAGAGTGCGGGCACCAGCCGCTGCTTGGCGTTGACGAGGTCCTTGACGGGCACCGCGGCGACGACGGTCATCGCACGGCTTCGAGCGCCGCCAGGACGTGCCGGGCCAGGGTCACCTCCGCCTCGCGGCTCGACATCAGGGTGGGCGCGAGGACCGGCGCGGCGCCGGCGGCCCGGATCTCGGGGGCGAGGGCTCGGTCCCGCTCGTCGAAGACCAGCGCGTCGAGCCAGCCCCCGTAGGCGCGGGCCACGCCGGTGGCGGAGACGGGGAGGCCGGCGCCCTCCATGAGTCGCCCGGCGGGACCCGACACCGCGGCGCCGCCCACGATGGGGCTGACCGCGACCACGGTGGCCTCCGTGGCCTGCAGCGCCTCGACGAGCCCGGGCACCGCCAGGATCGGCCCGATCGAGGTGATCGGGTTGGAGGGACACACGAGCACGGCGTCCGCGGTGCGGAGCGCCTCCAGGACGCCGGGTGCCGGGCGCGCCACCGGCGCCCCCGCGTAGTTGACCGCGCGCACGTCGACCTGCGCCTTCTCCCGCACGAAGTACTCCTGGAAGGCCAGCCAGCCGTCGGGACCGAGGATGCGGGTGCGCACCGGCTGATCGGACATGGGCAGCACGGTGGCGGTGACGTGCAGGGCCTGGGCGATCGCGCGGGTGACCTCGGTGAGGGTGTGGCCCTCGCGGAGGAGACGGGTGCGGTGCAGGTGGGTCGCCAGGTCGCGATCGCCGAGATTGAACCACACCGGCTCGCCGAAGCGCGCGATCTGGTCGAGGGCGTTGAAGGTCTCGCCGGTGAGGCCCCAGCCCTTGGCCTCGTCGATGACGCCGCCCAGGGTGTAGCAGACGGTGTCGAGATCCGGCGAGACGTGCAGGCCCCAGATCTCCGCGTCGTCCCCGGTATTGACGATGACGGTGAGGTCGCGCGCGTCGAGCACGCGGCCGAGACCGCGGAGCAGCTTGGCGGCGCCGGTGCCGCCCGCGAGCGCGGTGATCTTCATGCCGCGGCGCACCCGTCAGTGTTCGCCGCGGGCGAGGGCGGAGCGGGAGCCACCGCGGCCGGCGGTGCTCCACAGCGCGGTGCCGCCCCGCCAGCCGAAGAGGCCGAGGCCGGGCCGGCCCCGGAGCGGGCGGGGCAGCTCCGCTTCCGGAACGGGGATGAAGCCGGCGCGGACCCACACCCGGTCGAGGCTCTGGGGCCGGGCGAAGACGGTTTCGATGCCGGCCGAGGCGGCGTGCGCCAGCGCCTCGGCGGTCAGACTGCCGGCCACGCCCAGGACATCCTCGGCGGGCGTGGCGGGCGGGGCGACCACGACGGGACCGTGGAGCATCGCCGTGGCCCCCGCCCGCTCCATGAGGAGGGCTCCCACGAGCCGGTCCTCTTCCCAGGCGCCCCAGCCGGCGACGATGTCGGCCGGTGGTGGAGCCCATGCGCCTGCGAAGCGGAACAGCTCGAGGGCCGCCTCCCACGGTGCGGCGAGCGGCCGGTAAGCGGGCGCGTGGCCCGTGCTACTTCTTGCCAAGCACCGCGTCCTTCAGGGACTTGGCGAGCCGGAACTTCACCACGCGCTTGGCGGGAATCTTGATGGGCTCACCGGTCTGCGGATTGCGCCCCATCCGCGCCTTGCGATTCGCCAGCACGAGCCGGCCGAAGTTCGGCACCACGAACACGTTCTTGGCTTCCTTCTGCGCGAGCGTGAGCAGCTGGTCCATCACGTCCGTGATCTGCTTCTTGCTGAGCTCCGTCTTCTGGGCCAGGTGAGCGATGATGGCGGACTTCGTCATCGATTTCGCCATGTGCATTCCTCCATGTCTGGATGTGAGAGTGAACGGCCGCCGTCCGGGCCGGTCGGCTTAGGATGGTCGCGCCCCGCGTGAAACCAAGGCCCAATTCTACTCAAGGCACCCCGCGCGCTCAACAGCCGAATGCGTCTCGAGGCCCGGTCAATCCTGCTGCGCGCGAGTGGGATGGAGGAAGCGGAACTTGCCGGACGCGGCGAGGAGCCGGTAGGAGCCGAACCGGGCTTCCGCGTTCTCGACGTGGTCCAGCGGGGAGTCGTCCGCGGCGTCCTCCACCTCGTAGACGCGGAGCAGGTCGTAGGTGGTGGAGCGCTGGGCGGGCAGCCGCCCCGCATCGCGGATGAGCCGGCGCAGCTCGGCGGGCGGGACCAGCTGGCCGTAGGAGGCCCCGGCCGACGTGGAGATCGACTCGTTGATGAGGGTGCCGCCCATGTCGTTGGCCCCGGAGGCCAGGAGGAGCTGGGCGAGCTTCGGCCCCTCCTTCACCCAGGAGCACTGGATGTTGCGGAAGAGCGGTCCCAGGAAGAGCCGGGCCAGGGCGTGCATCCTCACGACCTCGAGGCCGGTGGCGCCCTGACGGACTCCCGGCACGAGCCCCCGCCGGTACATCGGGGCCTCCTGGTGGATCAGGGACAGGGGCACGAACTCGGTGAAGCCGCCCGTCTCCTTCTGGATGCGCCGCAGGAGATCCATGTGACGGATCCAGTGGGCGGGCTGCTCCACGTGCCCGTACATGATGGTGGACGTGGTGCGGATGCCCAGGGTGTGGGCGGAGGTGATCACCTCGATCCACTGGTCCACGGTGATGCGGCCGCGCGCGATGAGGTCGCGGATGTCCTGGTCCAGGATCTCGGCGGACGTGCCGGGGAGCGTGCCGAGGCCGGCCTTCTTGAGCTCGGC
>DATIFV010000159.1:0-18787 GCA_035455085.1 Candidatus Methylomirabilota bacterium
GGCCGCGCTAACCATGACGATGGGGATCGTCCGGGTGGCGTTCTTGGCTACCACGGCTGGTTGCGTCGGCCCCGCTACGATGACGTCCACCTTGAGCCGGACCAGCTCGGCCGCAAGGTCGGGCAGCCGGTCGAATCGATCCTCCGCAAATCGATAGTCGATGGCCATGTTCTGGCCCTCAACCCACCCGAGCTCGCGTAGCCCTTGCCGGAACGCCTCAGGGTTAACGGTGGCCGAGCCGCTCGAGAGATAGCCTATCCGCGGGACCTTCCCCGCTGGCTGCGCCTCGGCGGCGAGCGGCGCGGCGAGGAGGCTGCCCGTCACAGCCGAGAGGAACACTCTCCGGTTCATGGCCCCCCTCCTGCAGCTTCCTCAGCGCCGCCTCCAAGAGCACCGGAGATCTCGCTCGCTGCGCTCCCGCTGGGCGGTCAGCATGCTACCACAGACGTGCGCACGGTTTCTGCCGCCTTCGAACCCCCGAGCGCGCCTCGCGCACGCCTTGCACAACCAGATGCCGACGCTCGGGCTCCGGAACCATCTCTTGCCGACATCCCTGTGGAGCCCGGAAACGGACCGCCCGCCGGCCGAGATCGTGTTACGGCGATTGCGCTCCGGATGCGGGCCGAAACGAGGAGACGGCGAGGCGGAACGAGCGAGCTTCCTCCGCCCGAGGCAGCTTGACCGTGAACGGGGTGGTTCTGCGCCCTGGGAGCGCGGACGTGACGAAAGCAATCCCCCGGCCCACCACCTGGTCGCTGGCATTTAGCGCTTCCGCGGTTACCCAGACATCCACGACATCCCGGGGGCCATCATTGAACACGTCCCCTCTGAGAACAATAGAGGTGGGCTCGTCGCGGTCGCGCCAGAAGGTGATGCGAAAGGGCTGGGCGATGGCCAGTCCCACACCAAGAAGTACGAGACACGCCGCCAGGACGATCCCGACAGGTGTTCTCACTCGATCACCTGGTCCGCCCGCTGCAGGAGCGATGGCGGGATCGCCAGGCCGAGGGCCTTGGCGGTCTTGAGGTTGATGAGCCACTCGAACTTCGTGGGTTGCTCCACCGGCAGATCAGCAGGGTTCGTGCCCTTGAGGATCCGGTCGACGAAGGTGGCGGCCCGGCGGTGGAGCTCACGGAGATTCGCCGAATAGGACATCAGACCGCCGATGTCCACGTAGAACCCCCAGGGGTACATGGCGGGCAGCCGATGCCGTGCCGCCATGGCTACGATCCGAGCCCGACTTGGCTCGAGCACCTGGACATCAGTGGCGACCAGCACAGCTCCGGCCTGCGCCTTCCCGATAGAGCTGAATGCTCCTCCGATCTCTTCCGGCCGGCTCACTTCGAATACACGGGCCTGCAGGCTCACAGATTGAGCAGCGCCCAAGATCGCCGGGAACTGGTCCCTATTCCTCGAGTTCGCCAGCACCGCCACGCGCGTGAGGTGGGGCAGCACCTCCTTGAGCAGCCCGAGGCGCTTTCCGTCCAGCTCCCAGGTCAGGTTGGCGATGCCGGTGATGTTCCCGCCGGGACGCGCCAGGCTCCTGACGAAGCCCAACCTCTCCGGGTCCGCAGTGGTAGCCATGACGATCGGGATCGTGGCAGTCGCCAGCCTGGCGGCGCCGATGGCAACCGGGCCACGAGCCACGATAACGTCGACGCCCAGTCTGACCAACTCGGCGGCAAGCTTGCCCAGCTGCGACGAGCTCTCTCCACCATACCGATACTCGAGGATGATGTTGACGCCAGGCTTCCAGCCTAGCTCGCCGAGGCCCCGCTCGAATGGCTCTTGTTGGACCTTGAGCATCTCGCTGGCGGCGCCAGGGCCGAGGACGCCGACTCGCGGCGCCTTCGCCCTCTCCTGCGCCCCGACGGCGAGCGGCGCGGAGAGAAGCCCCAAGGTCGCGCTGGTAATGAACGCCCGTCGATTCAATGTCTCCCCTTCACGTGCGCAGCCGCTGACGGGCCCGAGCTCTGAGTTCAGCCGCCCACGGCGGCTCGGCGCGGCTGGCACTTCGCCGAGCACGCCCGCTGCGGCCCGAGTCACCGACCGCATCCTGGCGCCTGGCACGATCGTAGCCCAGCCGGCACCGGGCGCGCACGTTCGCTTTCTGGGCGCACCGGGGAATGTGCCGGAACGTCCTGAAACGTCTTGGTGACCCCGGCGGGATTCGAACCCGCGATCTCGACCTTGAAAGGGTCGCGTCCTTGGCCAGGCTAGACGACGGGGTCCCTGGGCCTGCCGCAGCGGCACGGGAGGAACAGCGGCATGATAGCAGCCCGCCGGGGGCCCGACAACCTCGGGCCCGCGGCGACAGGCTAGAATCACGGGCGAGGTCCGGAACCCCGACGTTCTCGAGGCGCCCGGAGCGGCGCAGAGGAGGCCCACGTGATCAACCTGGCCCGGCGGGTGGCGGAGAGCCACGCCTTCCAGAACTTCATCCTCGGAGTGATCCTGCTCACCGCGGTCGTGGTGGGGCTCGAGACCTCCGAAGCGCTGGTCGAGCGCCACCGCGGCCTCTTCGCGCTGGCGGACGTGGTGGTCCAGACGATCTTCGTGCTCGAGATCGCCATCCGCCTGCTCGCCCACTGGCCCCGCGTCGGCCGGTTCTTCCTCGACGGCTGGAACGTGTTCGATCTGGCGGTGGTGGCGGCCTCGCTCCTGCCCCAGGCCGGGGCGTTCGCGATGGTCGCGCGCCTGGCCCGGCTCCTGCGGGTGACGCGGCTGGTCTCGGTCGTCCCGGAGCTGCGACTCATCGTCAGCACCATGCTCCGGTCGATCCCGTCCATGGGCCACATCCTGATGATGCTGGCCCTCCTGCTCTACGTGTACGGGGTGCTCGGCCTCTACCTCTTCCGCGCGCACGATCCGGACCGCTGGGGCACCCTCGGCGCCGCGCTGCTGACCCTCTTCCAGATGCTCACCCTCGAGGGCTGGGTCGAGATCCAGGCCGCGGTGATCGGCAAGGTCCCGCTCGCCTGGGTGTACTTCGCGAGCTTCGTGTTCGTCGCGGTGTTCGTGGTGGTGAACCTCTTCATCGCGGTCGTGCTGAACAACCTGGAGACCGCCAAGGTCGAGCTGCAGGCCGGGGAGGACCGCGGCAACCCGCAGCACGCCCTGCTGCAGGCGATCGAGGAGGTGAAGACCCGGCTCGCGGAGCTGGAGCGGCGGCTGCGGGCGCCGGCCGCCCGGCCTGGGGCCATTCACCCTGCGGCCCCTCACCCTGCCCTCTCCCCAGAGGGGGGAGGGTGACACGTCCGGGGAACAGGGTGAGGGGGCCGGGTCAGCGGCGGGGGGTCAGGCCGTCGAGGTCCAGCTCGGGCATGCGGCCGTTCATGAGATCGGCCACGATCCGCGCCGCGCCGCACGCCATGGTCCAGCCCATGTGGCCGTGACCGGTGTTGAAGAAGAGATTGCGGTGGCGGCCGAGCCCCAGGATGGGCGGGCCGTCGGGAGTCATCGGCCGCAGGCAGGCCCGGTACTCGCCCTGGTCGTAGTCGGCGGCGTCCGGGAAGACGTCGCGGGCGAAGCGCAGGATGTTGTTGAAGTCGCGGGGCGTCCAGCCCCAGTCGTAGCCGGCGAACTCCGCGGTCGAGGTCAGGCGCAGGCGATCGCCGAGGCGCGACCAGCCGACCAGCCATTGCTCGTCGACGCCGGGCACGGTCGGCGCGAGCCCGCCCGCACGCAGGGGGAAGGTCGAGGAGTAACCCTTGGCCGGGTAGACGGGCAGGCTCACCCCGGCCGTCCGCGCCACGAGCGGGCTCCCCACCCCGAGGGCCAGCACGTAGCGGTCCGCGGTCAGCACCCCGTCGCCGGTCACCACCGCGTCGATCTGGTCGGCCCCGGCGCGGAGCGCGGTGACGCGGGTGCCGAGCTTCACGGTGACCCCGAGCCGGTCGCGGCAGAGGGCGCCCAGGCGCTCGGTGAACAGGCGCGAGTCCCCGCTCGCATCTCCGAGATCCCGGATCGCCCCCGCGATCTTGCCCTGCACCGGCTCGAACACGGGATCGAGCCGGGCCACCCCGGCTGCGTCGAGGATCTCCTGCTTCTGCCCGTGCTCGGCCAGGAGCGCCATCTTCTTGATCCCGGCCCCGAGCAGGGCCGGGTCGCGATAGAGGTAGAGCGCGCCCCTGGTGATCGCGTGGTACTCGATGCCCTCCGCCCGCGCCACCTCGCCCATCACCCGCTGGCTGTACCGGCACAGGCCGAGCTTGACGAGCGTGTTGCGGCGCGCCCGCGCCGGCATGCACTCGCGCAGGAACCGGAGCCCCCAGGCGTACAGGTGCGGGTCGGACCCGAGCCGCACGCGGATGGCCGTCTCCTCGCCGCGCAGCGAGCGCAGGAGCATCGCGGGGGCAGCCGGCGAGGCCCACGCGAAGGAATGCCCGGGGGCCACGATGCCGGCGTTGCCCGCGCTGGCCTCGAGGCCGAGGCCGTCCTTCTCCTCCACGATCGTCACCTCGTGCCCGGTCTTCGCGAGGAAGTAGGCGGTGGTCACGCCGACCACCCCGCCGCCGAGCACCAGGACCTTCATGTCGGCTTGGAGTAGGAGACGAAGAAGGAGCCGAACTCGATGGGCTGAAAGCAGGCGGGCAGCTCCCCGTGCTTCCAGGCGCCCGGGATCTTCTGCAGGTGGAAGTTGAGCTCGTGGCCGAAGCGCTGGTAGAGCTCGCCCTCGCTGAAGACCCGGCAGTGGTCCGCGTAGCCGTGCACCGGCGCGTAGTCCGGGATGGGGCCCACCGCGCGGAACTCGTGCATGGGCACCACGAAGCAGAACCGGCCGCCGGGCCGCAGCACGGTCATGATCGAGCGGATGGTCTCGTCGACGTCGCGCACGTGCTCGAGCACCGCGAAGGAGTAGGCCAGGTCGAAGGACTCGCGCGGGAAGACCTGGTGCACCTCCTCGGCCAGCCCCTGGCGGAAGCGCGCGTTGCGGAAGCGGTTGAGGCGCCGGGCGATCTTCACGTTGGTGGCGGAGACCTCGACGCCGTCCACCTCGAGGTCCGGGTGGCGCGCGGCCAGCGCCATCGCCACCCCGCCCTCGCCGCTGCCCGCGTCCAGCACCCGGCGCGGCCGCACCTCGGCCACCTCCCGCTCGAGCGCCTGGAACTCGGGGTCGCGCCCGCGCCGCTCGATCATCTTGCGCGTCTTGCGCCCGAGGAGCATGCGGATGCGCTTCTCGATCAGCTTGAGCCCGAGGCGCCAGCGCAGGCGGCGGTACTGCTCGTCCTGGGCCGCGATGTAGGCCTCGCGGCTCGCCAGGTGGCCCAGCCACGAGCGGATGCGCGCGATCTGCTCGGCGTAGCGGGGGTCGGGATGGGCGGCGTGGGCGGCTTCGACCATCTCGAGCGCCCCGTAGATGTTCTCGCGGTACAGCTCGAAGCGGATCGCCTGCAGGGCCGCCTCGGGATCGCGGGGGTCGGCGCCGAGGCGCGCGAGCGCCCCCGCCGCCGGGTCGGCCGCGGCCATCAGGCGGCGGGCCGGGGCGTCAGCTCCGGCACCGCCACGCGCCGGCGGCCCACCCGTTCCCGGAAGCGCTCCAGGTAGAGGTAGATGACCGGCGTGATGTAGAGGGTCAGCAGCTGCGAGAGGATCAGGCCGCCCACCACCGCCAGGCCGAGCGAGCGCCGGGCGTCCGCGCCCGCGCCGATGCCGACCGCGATGGGCAAGGTGCCCATCAGGGCCGCCATCGTGGTCATCATGATTGGGCGGAAGCGCAGGAGGCACCCCTCGTAGATCGCCTCCGCGGCCGGGCGGCCCCGGCGCTGGGCGTCGATGGCGAAGTCGATCATCATGATCGCGTTCTTCTTCACGATGCCGACCAGCATGATGACCCCGACGAAGCCGTAGAGGTTCAGCTCCTGGCCGAAGAGCAGGAGGGTCAGCAGCGCCCCCACCGCCGCCGCGGGCAAGCCGGAGAGGATCGTGAGCGGGTGGATGAAGCTCTCGTAGAGGATCCCCAGGATCAGGTAGATCACCAGCACCGCGGCCAGCAGCAGCAGGCCGAGGCCCTGCAGCGAGCGCTGGAAGGCCTGCACCGTGCCCTGGAAGCTCGTGTTCAGGGTGGCGGGCAGCCGCAGCTCGCGCTCCACCTCCTGGATGCGCGTGACCGCGTCGCCGAGGGCCACCCCCGGCTGCAGGTTGAACGAGATGGTCACCGCGGGGAGCTGGCCCAGGTGGTTCACGGTGAGCGGGCCCACCGTGCGGGTCAGCCGGGCCACCGTGCCGAGCGGCACCAGCTTGCCGGTGGACGAGCGGATGTAGAGCAGCGAGAGCGCGGCGGGGTCGCGCTGGTACTGGGGCAGCAGCTCCATCATCACCCAGTACTGGTTGGTCGGGGTGTAGATGGTGGAGACCTGCGGCGCGCCGTAGGCGCTGTTCAGCGCGGCCTCGATCTGCAGCGCGGTCACCCCGAGCGCGGAGGCCTTCTCCCGGTCGATCTCCACCAGCACCTGCGGGCTCGTGATCTGCAGGTCCGAGTTGACGTCCAGGAACCCGGGCAGGCCCTTCATCCGGTCGTACAGGATCGGCGACCAGTGGTAGAGCACCTGGAGGTCCCCGTCCTGCAGGGTGTACTGGTACTGGCCCTTCGTGAGCTGTCCGCCGATCCGGATGGTGGGCAGCACCTGCGGGTAGACGTTGATGCCCGGGATGCCGGTCAGCTTCCGCCGCAGGTCCTGCACGATGTCGTCGGCGGGGGGCCGCTGGTCGCGGGGCTTGAGGCGCATGAAGATGCGGCCGTTGTTCATGACCACGCTCGAGCCGCTCGCCCCGATCGCCGAGAAGAACTGGTCCACGTACGGCTGCTTGCCGACGATCTCGGCCACCTTGAGCTGGTGCTCCATCATGCCGTCGAAGGAGATGTCCTGCGAGGCCTCGGTGAACGCGAAGACCTGGCCGGTGTCCTCGTTGGGGATGAAGCCCTTGGGGATGACCACGAACAGGTAGCCGGTCAGGACCACGGTGGCGAGGAACACCGCCAGCGTGAAGCGGGGGTGCCGCAGCACGATCTGCAGGGTGCGCTCGTACACCTTGAGCATCCCGGTGAACACGCGCTCGGAGGCCGCGTAGACCCGCCCGTGGGACTCGCGCGGCGGGCGCAGGAAGCGGCTGCACGCCATGGGGGTGAGGGTCAGCGAGACCACCCCGGACACGATGACCGCGGTGGCGATGACCACCGCGAACTCGTGGAGCAGCCGGCCCACGATGCCGCCCATGAACAGCACCGGCAGGAACACCGCGGCGAGCGAGGCGGTCATGGAGACGATGGTGAACCCGATCTCCCGGGCCCCCACCAGGGCCGCCTCCATCCGGCTCTTGCCCTCCTCGAGGTGGCGCACGATGTTCTCGAGCATGACGATGGCGTCGTCCACCACGAAGCCCACCGCCAGGGTCAGGGCCATCAGCGAGAGGTTGTCGATCGAGTAGCCGAGCACGTACATGACCATGAACGTGCCCAGGATCGACATGGGCACCGCGAGGCTCGGGATCACGGTGGCCGAGAGGTTGCGCAGGAACAGGAAGATGACGAGCACCACCAGCGCGATGGCCAGCATCAGGGTGAACTGCACGTCGTGGACCGAGGCCCGGATCGAGACCGACCGGTCGTAGAGCGTGTTCAGGTTCACCGAGGCCGGCAGCTGGGCCCGGAAGGCGGGCATGAGCCGGTTGATCGAGTCCACCACCTCGATGGTGTTGGTGCCCGGCTGCTTCTGGATGGCGAGCACCACCGCCCGCTCGTCCTTGTACCAGGAGGCCACCTTGTCGGTCTGCACCCCGTCGATCACGCGCCCGAGCTGCTCGAGCCGCACCGGCGAGCCGTTGCGGTAGGCCACGATCAGCGGCCGGTAGGCGGCGGCGGTCTGGAGCTGGCCGGTGGCCTGGATGCTGAAGGCCTGGTTCGGGCCCCAGAGGGTGCCGGTGGGCAGGTTCACGTTGCTGTCGGCCAGGGCCCGCTGCACCTCGTCGATGCCGATGCCGAGGGTGGCCAGGGCGCTCGGGTCGAGCTGGGCCCGTACCGCGTACTTCTGGGAGCCGAAGATCCCCACCTGGGCCACGCCGGGCACCGTCGAGATGCGCTGGGCCATGGTGGTCTGCGCGTACTCGTCCACCACGTAGAGCGGCTGGGTGGGCGAGCTCAACGCCATGTAGAGGATCGGCTGGTCGGCCGGGTTGACCTTCTTGTAGGACGGTGGCGCGGGCATGCCCGAGGGAAGCTGGGGCTGGGCGGCCGCGATGGCCGCCTGCACGTCCTGGGCGGCCGCGTCGATGTTGCGCTCGAGGGTGAACTGGATCGTGATCTGGGTGGTGCCGAGCGCGCTCGTCGAGGTCATCGAGTCGATGCCCGCGATGGTCGAGAACTGCTTCTCGAGCGGCGTGGCCACCGCGGAGGCCATGGTATCGGGGCTCGCGCCGGGCAGGCTCGCGGTGACCTGGATGGTCGGGAAGTCGATGTTGGGCAGGTCGCTGACCGGCAGCAGCCGGTAGGCCATCATGCCGAAGACCAGCAGGGCCCCCATCAGCAGGGTGGTCATCACCGGCCGCTTGATGAAGAGGTCGGTGGTCATTCGGAGGCCTTGGCGCCCGCGGCCTTTCCGGCCGGCGCCGCCGGCTTGACGTCCACCCGCGCCCCCGGCACGAGGCGGAGCTGGCCGTCGGTCACCACCCGCTCGCCGGCGGTGAGGCCGCTCGCGATCACGACGTCGCGCCCGTCCGGCACCCCCGTGGCCACCGGCCGCGACTCGACCGTCTGGTCCGCCTTGACCACGAAGACGTACTGGCCCTTCTGGCTGTTCTGCACCGCCTGCGACGGCACCACCACCGCCCCCACCTGCGTGGTGAGGGTGAGGGCCACGTTGACGAACTGGCCCGGCCAGAGGGCGTTCTCGGTGTTCGCGAACGTGGCCTTGAGCTGGATCGTCCCGGTGTTGGGGTCCACCGTGTTGTTGACGAAGGAGAGGCGCCCGCGCACGGTGCCGTCCTTGTACCCGGCCGCCTGCGCCTCCACCGGCAGCTCGCCCTGGGCCTGGTAGCGCTTGATCGCCTCCAGCTGCCCCTCCGGCACCGCGAAGGTCACGGACACCGGGTGGATCTGGTTGATCACCACCATCGGGTTGCCCACGTCGTTGGCCTTGACCACGTTGCCCTGGTGCAGGAGCAGATTGCCGGTCCGGCCGCCGATGGGGGAGCGGATCCGGGTGTAGCCGAGCTGCACCCGGACGTTCTCCACCGCCGCCTCGCTGGCCCGCACCATGGCCTTGGCGGTGTCGACCGCGGCGCGGTCGGCGTCGATGGTGGCCGCCAGCGTCAGCTCGCGGGTGCGGATCTGGTCGTACTGCTCGCGCGCGACGAAGCCGCCCTCGACCAGCTTGCGGTACCGCTCCTCCTCCACCCGCGCGTTCTCGAGCTGCGCCATGTCCCGGGCCAGGTTGGCCTCGGCCTGCTTGACCGCCGCCTGCTGCTGCGCCAGGTTGGCCTGCGCCTGCAGCAGCTGCGCCTCGAGCTGCCGCGGATCGATGGTGAAGAGCAGGGCGCCCGCCGGCACCTCCTGCCCCTCGGTGAAGTGCACCTTCATCACCTCGCCGTTGATCATCGACAGCACCGCGACGGTGGCGAGCGGCTGCACGTTGCCGATGGCGCGCACCTGCACGGGCACGTCCCGCTGCACCACATCGGCCACCGTCACCGCCACCGCGGGCGGCGCGCCCTTGGCGGTCGCGTTGTCCGGGCCTTTGTTGCAGCCCGCGAGCAGCAGGCCGGCCAGCAGCGGGCCGGCCATGACGAGCGGCAGCGCCCGCAGCCCGGCCGCTCTCACGCCCGGCCCTCCACCGGCGCGCGCGAGGCGCCGAGGGCGTCGGAGAAGCGGCGGAGGAACTCCGCGCGGTCCCGGCGGAACACCGGATCGGCGGCGCTGCGCCCGGTCACCATGCGTGTCACCTGCGGGAAGGCCAGCGGGTACGCGATCAGCCCCAGGATCGTCAGCAGGAGCTGGCCCGCGTCCAGGTCCGCGGGCAGGAGTCCGCGCCGCTGGCGATCGCGCAGGTCGCCGACGGCCCGCAAGAGCGCCACGCGCCGCTCCTCCTCGCGGACCACCGGGCCCTCGCCGAGGCCGAGGGCCTCCCACTGGCTGAGCCGGATCCAGTCGCTGTCCTCGCAGGCCATCTCGAACCAGTACCGCAGGCTCGCGCCCAGGTCGGCGGGGGCCTCGGTGATCCAGCCCCCCCGCTCGCGCAGCTTGCGGTCGAAGATCTCGCGGAAGAGATCCTCCTTGTTGCCGAAGTAGTGATAGAGCATCCGCTTGTTGACGCGGGCGCGCCGGGCGATGCGGGCCACGCGCGCCCCCGCGAAGCCCTGCGCGGAGAACTCGGCCAAGGCGGCAGCCAGGATGCGGTCGCGGGTCCCCTGCGGATCCCGGGTGTGGTGGGGCGCGGCACGCTTGGCGCGGACGGCGGTCGACATGCCCTGCATAGTAACCGTCCGGATACTTCCGGGTCAATCCCCCGCGTCACATCTGTCCCTTCCCCTCGGCGGCGCGGGCCGGTGTGAGGGGTGGCGGGGCGCCCGCCGACCTACCGGTGCCGGAAGGTCCCGTGCCCGCGCCGCCGCGTCAGCGCCATGACCCCGCCGCCGAGCGCGGTGAGCAGGGCCAGCCTCAGGGGTCGCGGGCTCGGCGACGGAAGCCGGCCCCTCCCCGACGCCGACGTCGTCGAGCGCGAAGGCGCCGGGCTCACCCGCGGCGAGCAGGCCGGCGAAGGTCACCGCCTGCAGGTCGTACCACGAGCCGGGCACTGCGAAGTGCGCGAAACTCGGAATCTCGCTGGGCGTACGAGGCGTGGAGGAGGCCCCCGCCGATCCGAGCCATTGCTCACGAGGTCGGTGCCGGGAGCGTCGATGGTCCGGAACGGGCGCGCAAAGCGATAGCCGTGCGTGTCCAGCACGGACAGCGGGTTCCCGCCGCCCGCCCCGTCGTCGAAGGTGATGGCGAGCGCGACGGCGCCGGACGGCGACCACGCCATCGCGAGGACCCGATGGACGCGGGCACGTGACACTGACGCGCCGGATCCGCGCGCCGCGCCCGCATGCCGTCCGCGCCGCGGCACGCCGCGTTTCGTCAGCGGAGCACCACCCCCGGGTCAGCCCGGAGTCATGGGCTGGCGAAAAAGACAGAATCCGCCTATAGTTAGCCATGGCCCTCGACTTGCACCTTGGCTTCCCATGAGCCAGCCGCGCCGCGATCGCACGCCGCGCCGGCCCGAACGGCCCACGCCGCCGGCACTGCAGCTCTCCGGCATCGAGGCCGCGAGCCTCGTCAAGTTCGCCTACTTCACCGATGAGCCGCCTGTGCCCGGCATCCTGCTGTTCACCGCCTTCCGGCGGAACATGCCGCCGGAGGTCAAGGAGTTCACGGTCGGCCAGGCGGCCACGTTCTTCTACGGCATCCAGCAGACGGGCGGGCTGCTCGACATCCAGGTCCGGTGGATCAATCCGGACGGCGCGGTGGCGCGCACGAGCGATCAGCCGATGGACCAGTCGCGGGAGGGCGCGCTCTGGACCTGGCAGGTGGACCGTCTCGACCGGCGGGAGCTGACGCAGGCAGGCGTCTGGGTGATCGAGCTGCTGATCTCCGGCCACCGGGTGGGGCGCTACCCGCTCCTGGTGAAGCCGGCGGCCCGCTAGTGCGGCCGGTGCTTTGCGGTGCCGTGGGGCTTTGCTAGACTCCTGGGGCCGTGAGCGGCGCTCCGGCACCGCGACCATTCGAACCACGCCGAGGGAGGGGCGATGACGGGGCGAGCGATCGTCCTCATCGTCGAGGATGAGCCGGATGTGCGCGAGCTCATCGCCGACGTCCTGGCCGAGACCGGCTACGAGATCGAGGTGGCGGCCGACGGCGCCGCCGCGCTCCAGCTCTCGGACCAGCGACGGTACGACCTCATCCTGAGCGACCTCCGGATGCCGAAGATGGACGGCGCCGCGCTCTACTGGGCCCTGCAGCTGCGCCACGGCGCCGCGATGCCGCGGATGATCTACGTGACCGGCCAGGCCCACTCCCTCGACTATGCGGGCTTCCTGGCCGCCTCGCGGGTGCCCGTGCTCCCCAAGCCCTTCAGCCCCGAGGATCTCCGTCAGGCCGTCCGCCAGGCCCTCACCGGCAACGGCTAGATCCGCTCGCCGGAGGTGTGGTGAGCCGTGGTGGGATCGAACCACCGACCCCCTGATTAAAAGTCAGGTGCTCTACCAACTGAGCTAACGGCTCGGCTCAAGGATTCTGGCGACTTACGGAGGCCGAGTCTATCACGGCGCCGTCCTTGCGGCCTGCGCTATCATCGCCGAGAGCCCATGCTGCGCCTCGTCGTCGTGCTCGCGACCGCGGTGCTCGCCGCCCTCACCCTCGTGGTCGGCGTGGTGATGGCGCTCGGGGTGGCCTGGATGGCGGTCGCCGTGCCGGTGGTGGTGCTGCTCAGCCTAATCGGCGGGCTGGTGGCGATCCGGCGGCGGCTGTGGCCGCGACCCGACGACCCGGCCGACTAGCCGGACCGAAATCGAGGGAGGACACGATGGCCAGGCTGCACACTCCGCTCTGCGACCTCCTCGGGATCGAGTACCCGATCATCCAGGCGCCGATGGCGGGAGGCCCCACCACGCCGGAGCTGGTGGCGGCGGTGAGCGCCGCCGGGGCCCTCGGCTCGTTCGGCCACGCCTACACCGCGGCCGAGACGATGCGGACCGACGTGGTGGCGGTGCGCGCGCGCACCGCGGCACCCTTCAACCTGAACCTGTTCGCGGCGCCGGTCCCCGGCGCGGTCCCGCCCGAGCAGCAGCGGGCCGCGGTCGCCGCGCTGCGGCCGCTCCTCGAGCAGCACGGCCTCGCGGCCCCCGAGCAGGTGCCGCCCCCGTACGCGCCCGACCTCGCCGCCCAGCTCGAGGCGGTGTGCGACGTGCGGCCCGCGGTCTGCACCATCCACCTGGGTGAGCTGACGCCCGCGGTGCTCGCCCGCATCCGCGGGCTCGGCATTCGCCTCGGCAGCGCGGCCACCTCGGTGCGCGAGGCACGCCATCTGGAGGGCCTCGGGGCGGATTTCATCATTGCGCAGGGCGGCGAGGCGGGCGGCCATCGGGGCACCTTCCTCGGCGACTGGGAGCACGCCATGACCGGTACCCTCGCCCTCGTGCGGCAGATCGTCCGCGCCGTCCGGCTGCCGGTGGTGGCCGCGGGTGGCATCATGGACGGCGCGGGCATCGCCGCCGCGCTCGCGCTGGGGGCGCAGGCCGCCCAGCTGGGCACCGCCTTCGTGGTCTGCCCGGAGAGCGGGGCGCCCGGCGCGCACAAGAAGGCGATCGTCGACATGAACGGCGACGAGACCACCGTGACGCGGGCGTTCTCCGGCAAGCCGGCGCGAGGCGTGCGCAACCACTACACCGAGCGGGCCGAGCGCGAGGGCTGGCCGTTGCTGCCGTTTCCCGCCCAGGCCAAGCTGACCGCGCCCCTGCGCCAGGCGAGCGCGCGGGCGGGCTCGGCCGACTACCTCTCGGCGTGGTCCGGACAGGCGGGCTCCCTGGCCCGCCCCCTGCCGGCGGCGGAGCTCGTCCGCGTGCTCGTCGAGGAGACCCGAGAGGCGGTCGCCCGCCTGCGCGCCATCGCGCCCTGACCGCACCCGCGCGACCGGCTCACTCGATGACCTCGTCGGCGCGCCGCAGGAGCGACGGGGCTCCCGGACCTCGCCATGAAAGGCGGCGAGCAGCCCGGCTGTTCTCGGGAGAGGGCGGAGCGAGCGGGCCGCCGAGAGGCCGGGTGCGCTAGGGCCGGCGCTGTCGCGTGAGCGGCTCGACCAGATCGGCCATCGCGGGCGGCGCGGCCACGTCCTTGTAGCCGGCGAGGCGGCGGTAGATCTCCGCCGCGGCCTGGTGGAAGCCGCCGGGCAACCCGGCCGTCTCGAAGGTCGCGGCGATCTCCTCCATCTCGCCCACGAAGCGCCAGGCCTTGCGCGCGTTGTCCCGGGCGGCGGCCTCCGACCGCTTCGGCAGGTCGGGCTGCGAGCGGCGCCACTCGGCGAGCAGGGCGTCGTCGACCCCCTCGGTCGCGGCGAGGGCGCGCACCGCCATCAGCAGGGCGGAGGTGCCCTTGGTGACGGCGGCATAGACCATCTTGAGCGCGGAGGCCGCGCCGGGGGCGTCGCTCACCGAGATCGCCTCGAGCGCGCTGCCCTCGAAGAGGGCGACCACGCGCTTGGCCTCGCGGCCGGAGAGGTACAGGCGGGTGGTGCCCGCGCTGCGCGGGGGCGGGCCGATGAGACCGCCATCCACGAAGGCGGCGCCGCCCCGCTCGACGATGGCGCCGACCTCCCGCGCGGTGGCGGGCGCCACCGCATTGCCGTCCACGTAGAGGCCGTCGAAGCGCTGCGCGGCGACCTCCCGGGCCAGATCCACCGCGGCGTGCGGCGGGCAGATCGAGAGCACCACGTCGCTGGCCGCGAGCAGGGCGGCCACCGTGCCCGCGTCCTCGAGCCCGGCCGCGGCCGCGCGCTCCCGGGTGCCCGCGCTCCGCCCCGCGGAGGCCCACAGCACGCGCTGCCCGGCCGCCTTCGCGCAGGCGCCCACCACGCCGCCCATGTCACCCGGATGGAGCACCCCGACCGCCGCCATGTTGTCCTCCGTCGCTCAGTCCTCACCCGAAAGGTGAGCGAAGCGGCCCGAGGGCGACGTGCGCGTCGGCAGCTCGGGCGATCCGTGGAGGGCCTTGATCTCGACCTCGCGCACCAGGTCGCCGAGCAGGACCGCGATGAGCCCGAGCATGGCGAGCAGCGGCGAGAAGAAGAGGGCGGCGAGCAGCCAGACGAAGAAGCCCGCCACGCCCCGGGTGACGCCGCCCACGATGCCCACGAACAGCGCGCCGACGACCCACGCCCCGAGCAGCGCGAGAACCCAGAGGGCCGGTTCGTTCACGGAAGGCATGGTACCGCAGACGGCGGGCGCTGCCCAGGCATGACCGCAGGAAGCGTTGATCCGCGCTCGAGCACCGGCTCCGCCGGCGCCACTTCCGGGGAGCGGCTCGGCGGGCCTAGCGCGCGGGCGCGCCGGTCGAGATCAGGGCGGGGTCGTCCACCGGCGGCACCTCGGCGTCCGCCATCAGGAACATCGCGAGGAGGAAGAAGGTGACGAGGATGCCGAGGCCGATCGACGCGCGCTTCATGCGGGGGCGGTCTCCGGGCGCAGGCCGCGCACGATGGTGCGTAGCTCGCGCGGGTTGATGGGTTTCTCGAGCAGGTGGGCGGCACCGTGCCGCAGCGCCTCCGCCTGCGTATCGGGCTGGCACTCGGCCGCGATCAGGATCAGCGGCAGGCTCGGGTCCACCGCCCGCAGGATGCCGACCAGCTCCCAGCCGTCCTCGGCCACTCCGTGGGCGGCCGGCAGATCCAGGTCGACGATCGCGAGGTCGAAGCCCCCGTCGTGGATCTGCCGGATGGCCTCCGAGCTACCCGCGGCCGTCTGCACGCTGATGCCGTCGCCGCGCAGCGCCGCGCCGAGCCCCTCGCGGCTGGTGCCGTACGGATCGACGAGCAGCAGCCGCTGCCGTCCCTCGGGCTCCGCGTCGATGGTGGCCATGTTGCGCTCTGCATTCGACATGCAGGCAACTGCGGTGCCAGGGCGCGCCGCACCCTCCCGGGGCACGGAAGTCCCAGGATTACAAGAAGTTAGCGAAATCCGGTAGATGCCCTTCCGCGTCGACCCGCGTCAGCCGCGTGACACCCGGCATGTAAGCGTTACACGCAAACGGGGTAGTTTTTTCTTTCTGGCGCGGACTTAGCCGGCACGGCCCCGCGCGACGGGCAGCGGGCCGCCCGGATCTCGCGTATGCTGCGTGAGACTCTTTCGCGGAGGTGCGACGATGCGAGTGCTCCTGGTGCATCCAAGTCCGCTGATGTACTCCGAGCTGTACCTGCGCCTCGAGCCGCTCGGCCTCGAGCGCGTGGCCGCGGCGCTGGAGGCCGCCGGGCACGAGGTACGGCTGCTCGACCTGCAGATCTTCCGGCACGCGGACTACTGGCGGGAGCTCGAGGCCTTCGCGCCGCGCGCGGTGGGCTTCTCGGTGAACTACCTGGCCAACGTCCCCGAGGTGGTGGACCTGGCCAAGGAGACCAAGGCCCGGCCCGGCGCGCCGTTCGTGTTCGTCGGGGGCCATAGCGCGTCGTTCATCGCCTCCGAGTTCCTCGACCACGCGGAGGGGGCCATCGACTGCATCGTCCGGGGCGAGGGCGAGGTGATCGCCCCGCTCGTCCTCGAGGCGATCGGCGATCCGAAGCTCGAGACGCTGCCCGGCGTCGTGACCCGGCACGGCGCGGGCCCGAGCCCCACCCTGCTCAAGGACCTGGACCAGCACCTGCCGGCGCGGCACCTCGGCCGGCGCCGCCACAAGTACTTCATCGGCGTGCTGGACCCCTGCGCCTCCATCGAGTTCACCCGCGGCTGCCCGTGGGACTGCTCGTTCTGCAGCGCCTGGACCTTCTACGGGCGCAGCTACCGCAAGGGCTCGCCCGAGGCGGCGGTGGAGGATCTGGCGCGCATCCGCGAGCCCAACGTCTTCATCGTGGACGACGTCGCCTTCATCCAGGCCGAGCACGGGCTTGCGATCGCCCGCGAGATCGAGCGGCGGGGCATCCGCAAGGAGTACTACCTGGAGACGCGCTGCGACGTGCTGATCAAGAACCAGGAGCTGTTCGCCTACTGGAAGCGGCTCGGCCTCTTCTACATGTTCCTGGGCATCGAGGCCCTCGACGAGGAGGCGCTGCGCCTGCACCGCAAGCGGGTGACTCTCAACGAGAACCTGCGGGCCCTCGAGATCGCCCGGTCGCTCGGCCTCACGGTGGCCATCAACATCATCGCCGACCCGAGCTGGGACGAGGCCCGCTTCCGCGCCGTGCGCGACTGGGCGCTCACCGTCCCCGAGGTCGTGCACCTCACGGTGGCCACCCCCTACCCCGGCACCGAGCTCTGGCTGACCGAGTCGCGCCAGCTCACCACGCGGGACTACCGGTTATTCGACGTGCAGCACGCGGTGCTGCCCACGACCCTGCCGCTCAAGCGCTTCTACGAGGAGCTGGTCCGGACCCAGGCGATCCTCAACCGCAAGCACCTGGGCTGGGGGGCGGTGCGCCGCTACGGGGGGGCGGCGCTCCGGGCCGCGGCCCGGGGACAGACCAACTACCTCCGCATGCTCTGGAAGTTCAGCTCGGTCTACAACCCCGAGCGGCAGTACGCCGACCATGGCAGGCCCGTCCGCTACGAGATGCGCCCGCCCCGGCCGATGGCGGGCCCCAAGCCCACCAAGCAGGAGCTGTACGTGCACATGCCGACTCCCGTCCACTGAGGGTCTGTAACGATTACACGCACCGTGTAAAGTTTATAGCCGCCGGCCCCCGCTCCGGCCGGCGCCGGGGCCCCGGTCGGCGGGACGCGTCCCCGCCAAGTAGAGACCGTACCAGCCCAAATACCCTGCCGTGGCCCCGTCCCCTCCCCCGGCCCGGCCTGGCTCGCTTGTTGCTCCGGATGGCAAGGTTCGCAATCGTCGTTCCGTGCCAGTCAACGTCCCACACAGAGGAGGCGGGTACATGGGTAAGCTGATGAAGATCGGCGTCCTGCTGCCAGTGGCGGTCCTGCTGGTGTCCGGGTGCGCCACGAAGGGCTTCGTGCGCGACATGTTCGCGAAGAAGGACGCCGAGATCGACCAGCGCTTCGTGAAGGTCGAGGGTCAGGTCGAGGGCGTCAACACCGAGGTCAAGGGCGTGACCACCCAGGTGAAGAGCCTGGAGGGCGCCGTGTCCGAGGCCAGGAACCGGGCGGATGCCGCGATGACCAAGGCCGAGGGCGCGATGACCAAGGCCGAGGGCGTGGACACCCGCCTCACCCGGCTGTGGTCGAACCGCTTCAACCAGAAGACCGCCGACACCCTCGAGGTCTACTTCGGCTTCGACAAGGCGGAGCTCACCGATGGGGCCCAGACCGCGCTGATCGGCGTGGTCAAGGAGCTGCAGGGCAACCCGACCCTGATCGTGGAGCTGGGCGGCTACACCGATCCGAAGGGCACCGTGGACTACAACTACGGGCTCAGCCAGCGGCGGGTCGAGGCGGTGCGGCGCTTCCTGGTCGAGAAGGGGATCTCGCTCTCGCGGGTGCACGCAGTGGGCCTCGGGCCCATCACCGCGAAGGAGACCCCGGACGAGAAGAAGCGGCGGGTCACCGTCAAGATGCTGGTGGACCAGGACTAGAAGAAGCCTTCAACCGCATCCCCCTCTCCCCTCCGGGGGGGAGGGCAGGGTGAGGGGTAGGTCCGGAGAAGGGGGGAGGGACGTGCGTCCCTCCCCCTTCTCATTTCTTCTCCCACCCCGCCGGCTCGGGGGTCGCGGCCGGCGTCTCCGGGATGCGCTCCAGCTCGCTGAGCAGGAGACCGGCCCAGCGGTAGATGTTGTGCTCGCGCACCGCCTGGCGCATGCGTCCCATGCGGGCCCGGCGCTCCTCCGCCGGCATGGCGATGGCGTTCCGGATGGCCTCGGCCATGGCGTCCACGTCGTAGGGGTTCACCAGGATGGCGTCCCGCAGCTCCGAGGAGGCGCCGGTGAACTGGCTCAGGATGAGGGCCCCGTCCTCGTCGTCGCGCACCGAGATGAACTCCTTGGCGACCAGGTTCATGCCGTCGTGCAGCGACGTCACCATGCAGAAGTCGGCGTGGCGGTAGAAGGGCCAGATGTCGCGGTGCTCGTGGTGGCGCTTGAGGTACAGGATCGGCTTCCAGCGC
>DATIFV010000160.1:0-4262 GCA_035455085.1 Candidatus Methylomirabilota bacterium
CTCATCCTTGGCGGGGGGAGCCTGGGCGAAGGTCTGCGGAACCGCCAGACCGATACCGAGGGAGAACGCGATGCCGGCAACCAGGGCAACGAGCTTCTTCATAGCGTGTCACCTCCTTTCAATTTTGCTGGATCAAGACAAAAAAGGCCTTTCATAAAGGCGAGTTAGGATATGGGCCGCTCCTTCCGGGTGTCAAGGAATATTCTGCCGGATCACGGCCACCGGGCTCCCCCGTTGCCCTGAATATTCGGTCGTGATAGAAAGTTCATGCCACTCCTTTACCTGATGGGTCCTTCGATCCGGCTGCTCCTGATAGGTGTCGTGCTCCTCTCACCCGGCTACCTGGCCCAGCCAGTAGCAGCCGGGACGGAGCCCGAGACGCTTTCCGCCTGGAGCGGCGATCCCGCCGTCGAGCCTCCCGCGGCCGCCCCTATCGAGGACGCTGGATCGGTTCCCCTGGCGCAACAGCCGGTCCCAGGTGAGGGCGCTTCGGACGTCGACCTGTGGGCGGAATTCTTCACGACACCGGCTTCGACCGTGTCGGCCAAGCCGGAGCCGGCCCCATCCGTCGCCCGCGCGGTCGCGGCGGTGTCGGCGAGTCCTCCGAAAGCCGGAGTCGTCTCCGGCAGCTACAGGATCCAGCAGAACGACACCGTGCAGCGCTTCCTCGACCAGTTCCAGACCGGGTACCGCCGGGCGGTCGTCGAGCGGTGGCTCACGCGGTCCGGTTGGTTCCTCCCGATGATCCTCGAGGTCTTCAGGCAGAAGGGACTGCCCGAGGAGCTGGTCTTCACGGCGATGATCGAGAGTGGCTTCGATCCGGTCGCGGTCTCCCGCGCCGGAGCCAAGGGGCTCTGGCAGTTCATGGCACCGACCGCGCGGCTCTACGGGCTCCGTGTGGACCGCTGGCTGGACGAGCGGCTCGACCCCGAGAAGTCCACGGTGGCCGCGGCCAACTACCTGCGTGACCTCTACGCGCAGTTCGGCTCCTGGGATCTGGCCCAGGCCGCCTACAACGCCGGCGAGGTGCGGGTGCAGCAGGCGATCCAGCGGACCGGCACGCGCGACTTCTGGGTGCTCCATCGGCGGAGCCCGGTCCTGCTGCCCGAGACCAAGAACTTCGTGCCGGCCATCCAGGCCGCGACCCTGATCGCCCAGCAGCCTGAGCAGTACGGCTTCACGGTGGTCCCGGAGGAGCCGGTGCGCTACGAGGTGGTGACCGTGCCGAAGGGCAGCCGGCTGATGCGGCTCGCCGCGCTCGCGGGAGTCGCCCCCGGGGAGCTCGAGCAGCTCAACCCCGAGCTCTGGCAGAAGCAGACCCCTCCCGACGCGCCCTACGAGCTGAAGGTCCCGCTCGGGACCTCCGGGGCGGTGAAGGCGGCGGTGGAGCGGGACAAGGCGCCCCACAAGCTGGCCCCTGCGCGTCGCGCCGGGGTCCACCTCGTGAAGGCGGGGGACACGGTCTGGCGCATCGCGCGGGACTACGGCGTCACCTCCGCCCAGATCGTCCGCTGGAACGGCCTGGATCGTCCGGACCGCATCTTCCCCGGCGAGCATCTGCGCGTGAGCACGCCGGCCGTATCCTAGCGAACGCCACCCCTCACCCTGCCCTCTCCCCCTCGCGGGGGAGAGGGGTCAGCGCGGGACTCCGGCGCTCCGGTTGACCGGCCCCGCGGGGCGTGGAGAATAGCGGGCCGGAGGATCTCATGGGCCGGCTCGACGGCAGGGTCGTGGTGGTCACGGGGGCGAGCCGCGGCATCGGAGCCGACATCGCCCGGCTCTTCGCCGCCGAGGGCGGCCGGGTGGTCTGCGCGGCCCGGACGCTCGAGGAGGGACAGCATCCGCTCGCGGGATCGCTCGCGACCACGGTGGCCGCCATCGCCGCGGCGGGCGGCGAGGCTCACCCGGTCGCCGCGAACATCGCCGAGCCCGCCGAGTGCGAGCGGCTGATCCGCGAAGCGCGGGCGCGCTACGGCCCGGTGGATGTCCTCGTCAACAACGCGGCGCTGACCTACTACCTCCCCGTGAAGGACTTCCCGGTGGGCAAGTGGCTTCGCTCGTGGGCAGTGAACTTCCAGGCCCCGTTCGTCCTGAGCCAGCTCGTCCTCGCCGACATGATCCCGCGCCGCCGCGGCGCCATCGTCAACATCTCCTCGGGCGCGGCCATCGGCCCCGGCCGCGGCCCCTACCCGGACCCGGCGGTCGGGGCGCGCGGGGGCACCTGCTACGGCGCGGAGAAGGCCGCGCTCGAGCGCTTCACCCAGGGCCTCGCCTCCGAGGTCTACCAGCACGGGATCTCGGTGACCGCGGTGTCGCCCTCGCAGGTCGTGCCCACCCCGGGTACGGTCTACCACCGGCTGGTGAGCGGGCTCGACGACCCGCGCGGGGAGCCGCCGCTGCTGATGGCGCGCGCCGCGCTCCTGCTGGCCACCGAGCCGGTCGAGCGCGTGAGCGGTCGGGTGACCTACAGCCAGCAGATCCTCCGCGAGTTCGGCTGGATCGAGACGGCGCGGGGGCGCGGGGTGGACACCCGCGGCAGCGGTTACTCGGAGATCTAGAGGATGAGGCGACGCGCGTTCGCCGTGACTTGACGACGCGGGCCCTCCGGCGCAAGATGCGCGGGCGGAGGGACCCCATGCACTTCGGTATCTTCCTCGAGGAGCGGCGCCGCGGCCTGAGCGAGGGCGCCACGCTGCGCGAGACGATCGAGCTGGCCGACGCGGCCGAGGCGGGAGGCCTCGACGGAGTCTGGCTCGGCGAGATCCACTTCAACGGTGCGCGCTCGATCCAGTCGGCGCCGCTCGCCCTCGCCAGCTTCATGGCCGCCCGCACCCGGCGGGTCCGGGTGGGCATCGCGGTGCAGGTGCTGCCGCTAGGCAACCCGCTGCGCATCGCCGAGGAAGCGGCCACCGTGGATCAGCTGAGCGAGGGGCGTCTGGACTTCGGCATCGGCCGCAGCGGCTCCGCCCGCACCTACGATCTGCTCGGGGTGCCCTACGGCGAGAGCCAGGCGCGCTTCCTGGAGTGCCTCGAGATCATCCGCCTGGCCTGGAAGGGCCAGCCGTTCAGCTACGAGGGCAGGTTCTACCGCTTCCGCGACGTCACGGTGTCCCCGACGCCGTACCAGGTACCGCACCCGCCGCTGCGCATGGCCGCCAACTCGCCCGACACCTTCCCGCAGGTGGCGCGCCTCGGCCTGCCCCTGTTCATCGGGGTGCGGGACCTGGACATCCCGCTGCTGCGCGGGCACCTCAAGGCATACCGCGAGGCCTGGCGCGAATCGGGGCAGCCGGGCGAGGCGGATGTCTACCTGCGCCTGCCGGTGTACGCGGCCCCGACCGAGGCGGACGCGCGCGAGGAGCCCCGGGAGGCCATGACCTACTTCTTCCAGCGGCACATCGAGCTGATCCGGGCCGGCCTCGGGCGCAGCGACACCGGGCCGGGTGACCACCGGCGGGCCATGGCGGACCGGATCGCGGCGATGTCGTACGACGAGCTCCTGAAGAGCCGCGTCGCCTTCGGCACCGCCGCGTCGCTGCGCGACCGCCTCGAAGAGATCGCGGAGGATCTCGGCCTCAGCGGCATCGTGGCCGAGCTGAACCCGAGCGGCCTCCTCTCCCTGGCTCAGGTGCGCCGGACGCTCGACGTCCTCACCCGCGAGGTGGTCCCTACTTTCCGCTGACGAAGGCCAGCACGCGCTTCCACGCGTCCGCGGAGGCTTCCGCGAACTCGGTGTACTTCCGGTCGAAGAAGCTGTGGGGCGCCCCCGGGTACACCTTGAGGTCGTGCTTGATCCCCGCCTTGCGGCACGCGGCGTCGAAGGCCTCCACGTCCGCGGGCGGGATGCCCTCGTCGGCGCCCCCGAAGATCGACTGCACCGGGCACTTGTAACGCGGGACCGCGTCGACCGGCTTCGGCCGATCCGGCCAGCGCTTGAGGCCGGACGGCCAGCCGTAGAAGCCGATCACCCCCGCGTAGCCGAGCCCGCTCGCGGCCTGGAGATAGGAGAGCGCGCCCCCGAAGCAGAAGCCCACCGAGTAGAGCGACTTCACCTGCCCGCCGTCGGCGGTGCGAAGGTAGGCGGCGGCCGCCGCGATGTCGGCCTGCAGCGTCTCCGGCTTGGTGAGCGGCACCTGCGCCATGAAGTCGAAGGCCTCGCTGCGGTCCTCCGACGGAGCGGTGCGCGCGAAGAAATCGATCGCGACCGCGTCCACGCCCGCCTCGGCGAAGCGGTCCGCCAGCTCCTTGTAGTAGCGATGCAG
>DATIFV010000161.1:0-5848 GCA_035455085.1 Candidatus Methylomirabilota bacterium
GCAGGCGTCGGACCAAGAGGCCCCGTCCGCCCGAACCGGGGGGGCTCGACGGCGCATGGTGGGACGCGCCGGGCCAGGCCGCGCAGATCTAGGGCACGGTGGACACCGGATTGCTCAGGGCGTGAGCAGGCCCCGCCCGTAGGGCCCGCGGGGGGGCCCGCGCCTCGCGTTCGTGCAAGACGCGGGGCCTCCCCGCGAGGTGCTGCGGCGAAACGCTAGATCGGAATCAGCCGCGGGTAGACCGGGGTCCACATCGCGGCGCGAACGGAGAGCTTGATGTCCTGGTCTCCGAGCTTGGTCCCGACCCCTTCGTCCCGAGCTTGCTTGACCACCGCCTCGGCCACGGCGGCCTCGATGCGCCGGATCTCGGAGGCCGGCGGGAAGAGCCGCCCGGCCCGCAGGTCCTCGTCGCGCACCTCGGCGGCGAGGCCCCGGGCGGCGGCGGCGAACATGCTGTCGGTGACCTCGCGGGCCTCGGAGACCAGCACCCCCAGCCCGACCCCGGGGAAGACGAACGAATTGTTCGCCTGCCCGATGACGATGGTGCGCGAGCCGTGGGTCACGGGGGGGAAGGGGCTGCCGGTGGCGATGAGGGCCCTCCCGCCCGTCCACTTCACCAGGTCTTTCGGCAAGGCCTCGGTCTTGTCGGTAGGGTTGGACATGGGGAAGATCACCGGCCGCTCCACGTGGGCCGCCATCTCCCGGACGATGCCCTCGGTGAAGACCCCGGGCTCGCCCGAGGTGCCGATGAGCACGGTGGGCTTCACAGCCCGTAGCACCGCCGCAAGGTCGCGCGGCCGGCCCTTGCCCAGCCCGAGCCGCTCGGCGAGCGACGCGGGCCAGGCGAAGTCCTTCTTGTGGACGTCGCGGATCTCCTGGTCGTCCACCAGGAGCCCGTGGCTGTCGAGGCAGGCGATGGCCGAGGTGAGCGCGTCACCCTTGAGCCCCGCGCCCTGGAGAGCGCTGCGCAGGAGGCGGGCGATGCCCACCCCGGCCGCCCCGGCGCCGAGCAGGACCACCCGCTGCATGTCCAGCGGCGTGCCGGTGGCTCGCGCGCCCGCCAGGATCCCCGCCACCGCCATCGCCGCCGTGCCCTGGATGTCGTCGTTGAAGGAGGTGATGGTCTTGCGGTAGCGGTCGAGGAGCCGGAAGGCGTTCGCCTTCTTGAAGTCCTCCCACTGCAGCAGGGCCTTGGGGAAGCGGTACTTCACCGCGTGGACGAACTCGTCCACCAGGGTGTCGTACTCCTCTCCCCGCAGCCGCGGGTGGCGCCAGCCCAGGTAGAGCTCGTCCTCGAGCAGGGCCGGGTTGTCGGTGCCCACGTCGAGGCTCACCGGCAGGCAGTGCACCGGATGGATGCCGGCCGCGGCGGTGTACAGGGCCAGCTTGCCGATCGGGATCCCCATCCCACCGGCCCCCTGGTCGCCCAGGCCCAGGATGCGCTCGTTGTCGGTGACCACGATGAGGCGCACGTCCTCGAAAGGCGCGTTGCCCAGCACCTCGTCGATGCGGCCGCGATGGGCGGGAGTGATCCACAGGCCGCGAGCCCGGCGGAAGATGTGGCTGTATTCCTGGCAGGCCTTCCCCACCGTGGGCGTGTAGACGATGGGCATGAGCTCTTCGATGTGGTTCGCCAGCACTCGGTAGAAGAGCACCTCGTTCCGGTCCTGGAGGGCCGCCAGCCCGATGTAGCGCTCCAGCGGATCCTGCTTGCGCATGATGTTGCGGTAGACCCGGGCCTCCTGCTGCTCCATGCTGCTCACCGTGTCGGGGAGCAGGCCGTCGAGTCCCAGCGCGGCCCGCTCCTCGCGGGTGAAGGCGGTCCCCTTGTTGAACATGGGGTGCCGCAGCAGCCGCTGGCCGCGGTACGGCACTTCCACCACCGGATGGCTCTCGCCGTTCCGCTTCTGCCGATATGGTTCCATGGACCCTCCTGGCAAGCGCGAGGGTCCTCCGCGACGCGGAGCGGCCCCGGCAGGGACCAGGGTAGGCCGCGGCTCCCTCGTCGGCAGCACCTTTCGCGGGTCCGCGACACGGTGCGGCGCGCGCCGGTGCGCGCGTCGATATGCCGCAGGTACGGCCAATCCCTAGGCCAGGAACAGCCACAGCAGGGTCGCGATCAGCCCGAACTTCACCGCGTAGTAGGTCGGGCGGTGCCAGGCCTTGAGGCGCTTGCCGAGCATCCGGACGTGATAGACGCGGGAGAAGGCGACGTTCACCGCCCCGATCGCCTCGCCCTCCTCGTTCCGGGTGCGGGTGGCGCGCATGAGGTGGTCGCCGACCCAGCGATTCATGCGCCGCGCCACCGAGCCGCGGAGCGGCCGCTCGACGTCGCAGAAGAGGATGATCCGCGCCGTTCCGGTGTCGTTGGCGGCTTCGTGGACGTAGGTCTCGTCGAACATCACCGCCTCCCCGTCGCGCCAGGAGTAGGGCTCGCCGTCGACCAGGATCCGGCAAGCGTCGGAGTTCGGGGTGACGAGGCCCAGGTGGTAGCGCAGGGATCCGGCGAACGGATCGCGGTGCCGCATCAGCGTCCCGCCGGGCGGGAGCAGCGCGAACATCGCCGCCCGCACGGAGGGGATGGCCTCGACCAGGGCCACGGTGCGGGGGCAGCGCTCGACGGCCGAGGGAAGCGGCTCGCCGTACCACTTCAGGTAGAAGCGCTTCCAGCCCCGGCGGAAGAACGAGTTGAAGCCCGCGTCCACGTAGCCCGCCGCGGCGCGGATCCGATCGCGCGCGTCGAGCCGGACCGCCTCGTCGCGGATCTCCTGCCAGTGGTCGGAGAGCGGCCGGAGCTCCGGGAAGCCCGACAGGTCGAGGTAGGGGCGGGCCGGGACGGCCGAGAGGGCGTAGACCAGCGCGTTCAGCGGGGCCAGGAGCGTCGAGTGGTCGGTGAGCTGGCGCAGGAAGCGGTGTCGGACGCGCCCCCGGAAGTGGACGAAGGCGGCGGAGCCGACCAGCGCTCCGATCGCGCACAGCTTCACGGCGAGCGCTGCCCCCGACATGCAGGACGCTCTAGCGGGCGGGCGCGGGTGCGTCGCAGCCCGGTTGGGGGCATGCCACCAGCCGCCGAGGTGCAAGCGGTTCGAGCGCGTGGGCGAAACCCGCGCCCGGACCGCGGCGCGGGCCCTGCGCGTGAAGGGCGCGCGCCAGGACCCCTTGCCCGTCCCGTCCTCGCCGCGCATGAGGAAGGCACGTCGTGCTTGGCGGCGCGCGGGCCACGATTCCCGCCCTGCGCTCAGGCCCTGAGCGAACCGCTCAGCGCCGATGCGTCCCGGACGTTGCGGGCGACGGCCGGGGGCGATGGCCCGGCGGCTGCCAGGGATGGCGCGGCGGCTGCAACGGCAGGCCGGATGCGCGGAACACTCCCGGAACGCAGGACCCTCCTCCTCATCGGCGCCGTCCAGTTCGTCAACATCCTCGACTTCATGATGGTGTTGCCGCTCGGCCCCGACTTCGCGCGGTCCCTCGCCATTCCCACGTCCAAGCTCGGGCTGGTCGGCGCGAGCTACACCGCTGCCGCGGCGCTCACCGGGATCGTCGGAAGCCTGATCCTCGACCGGTTCGACCGGCGCAAGGCCCTGGGTGTAGCGCTCCTGGGGCTCGCGGCCGGGACCGTGGCGGGCGCCTTCGCGACCGGCCTCGGATCGATGCTGGCGGCGCGGATCCTCGCGGGCGCCTTCGGGGGACCGGTCGCGTCGCTGTCCCTGGCGGTCGTCTCGGACGTGGTTCCTGCCGAGCGGCGCGGCCGCGCCATGGGCGCGGTCATGGGCGGGTTCGCGGTGGCCTCGGTGCTGGGGGTGCCCGCCGGCCTGGAGCTCGCCCGGCTGGGCGGCTGGAGGTCTCCCTTCGTTGCGGTGGCCATCCTGGGGGTGAGCCTGGCCGCGACGGCGCTGGCGGTCCTCCCCCCGCTCGACGCCCATCTCCGGGCGCGCTCGACGGCGACCTCGGGCGCGGGCGAGGTGCTCCTGCGCCCCGCCGCCGTGCTGGCGCTTCTCGCCACCGGAGCCCTGATGACCGCCCAGTTCGCGATCGTGCCGAACATCTCGGCGTACTGGCAGTTCAACCTGGGGTACCCGCGGGAGCACCTCGGCCTGCTGTTCGTCCTGGGAGGGGCGGTGAGCTTCGCGGCCATGCGCCTCGCCGGGCACCTGGCCGATCGCGCGGGAGCCGCGCTCGCGGTGGCGGCCGCGACCGTGCCCTACGCGGCGGTGGTGCTGGCGGCCTTCGTCTTCCCCGCCCGCGAGCCGCCGGCGCTGGTCCTCTTCGTGGGCTTCATGGCGGCGAGCGCTTTCCGGATGGTCCCGATACAGGCGCTGTCGAGCCGGGTGCCGGAGCCGGAGGAGAGGGCGCGCTTCATGTCGGCGCAGTCGGTGGTCCAGCACCTCGGGGCTGCGACCGGGGCGCTGGTGGCGTCGGGGATGCTCCGCGAGCTTCCCGGCGGGAGCCTGGTGGGGATGGCCGGCGTGGGCCTGTTCGCGGTGGCGCTCGCGGCCACGGTGCCGGCCCTGCTGTGGCTCCTGGAGCAGCGGGTGCGCCGCCGCGAGGGCGCGGAACCGGCGCCCTCCGGCGGTGCGGCCACGCCGGCGCCCACCAGCTGAGGGAGAGAGCGCGGCTCAGGCGCCCGCGGCGGCGCCCTCTTCCCACATCCCGCGGCCCTGCGTCAGGTGTACGCCCCGGGCCCGCGGCAAGCGCACCCGGAAGGTCGTTCCCCGCCCGGCGCCGGAGTCGACCGCGATCGAGCCGCCATGAGCGCTCACCACCTGGCTCACGATGTAGAGGCCGAGGCCCAGCCCACGGCTCCGGGCGTCCCGCGCCGACCCCTGGGAGAACGGCTCGAACATCACCGCCATCACCTCGGGCGCGATGGCCGGCCCCCGGTTGGCCACCTCGAGGACCACGTCCTGCTCGCCCTCCCGCACCGAGACCCGCACCGGCGCCTGCTTGGCGCCGTGCTGGAGCGCGTTGGCGGCCAGGTTCGAGACCAGCTGCGCCAGCCGGGCCGGATCCCAGGTGCCGCGCCCGTCGCCTTCCAGGTCGAGCTCGATCGCCCGGCCCGGCTCTGCCGCCAGCAGCTCGGCCACGACGCCGCGGCACACCTCGTGGAGGTCCGTCGGCACGGGCGCGATCGGCAGTCCGCCCTGGAAGCGGCTGCTGGCGAAGTCGAGCAGGGTCTCGATCATCTCCAGCATGCGCTGGCCGGCGTGGCCGATCTCCGCCAGGCTCTCGCGCGCGCTCTCCGGCAGGTCCTCCCGTCGCAGCAGGAGCGTGGCCAGGGCGCGCACCGCGCTCAGGGGGTTGCGGAGGTCGTGGCCCAGGATGCCCATCACCCGCTCGCGAAAGACCAGCGCCTGCGCCAGCTGCCCCTGCTCCCGCTTCTGGTCGGTGATGTCGGTGGCTGCGCCGGTGAGGCCCACGATGACGCCCGAGGCGTCGCGCAGCGGCTCCTGCGAGACCAGCAGGTGGCGGGTCTCGCCCCCCGGTGCCGAGACCCGCACCTCCTCGTGCACGCGCTCGCCGGTCCGGAGGACGGTGCGGTCGCGGGCGTTCAGGCGGGCGGCCTCTTCGGGCGCGAGGAGTTCGTCGTTGGTCTTCCCGACCACCTCGTCTGCCTGGTAGCCGAGCGGGGGGTTGTAGATCCAGCGGTAGCGCCCTTCCGAGTCCTGCTCGAACAGGGTGATGCTGGAATGCGCCAGGGCGACGCGGAACCGCTCCTCGGTCTGCCGCAACCTCTGGTGCATCCGCGCGTTCTCGACGATCTGGGCCGCCCGCCTCACCAGCTCCTCGGCAACCGCCACGTCCTCCTGCCCGTACCTCCGCTCCGACTCGGACGTCATCAGGAACGTCA
>DATIFV010000162.1:0-17081 GCA_035455085.1 Candidatus Methylomirabilota bacterium
GATTCCCGCGGCAAGGAGCTGACGATAGCGCTCACCGACCAGGCCTTCCGCAGCCGGCGGCCGGAGCGCATCGCCGACCAGCTCCACTTCCTGCTGGAGCGCCACGGGGCGCCGCGCTTCATGGAGTGGTGGGAGCGTATCGGCCTTACCCTCGGCGCGCTGATGGGCCAGTACCTGCCGAGCCTGGTGGTCCCGCCCATCGTGGCCCGGCTGCGGCACGAGACCGAGGCACTGATCCTGCCCGGCGAGGACGAGGACCTGCGCCGCTACCTGGCCGAGCGGCGCGCGGCCGGGATCCGGCTCAACCTGAACCAGCTGGGCGAGGCGATCCTGGGCGAGGAGGAGGCCGCGCGGCGGCTCGAGGCCTACCTGGCGCTCCTGGCGCGCGAAGACGTCGAGTACATCTCGGTGAAGGTCTCCTCGGTGTCGAGCCAGCTCGAGCTGACCGCGTTCCGGCCGACGGTCGAGATCGTCAAGGAGCGCCTCCGGCGCCTGTACCGCCAGGCCCTGCGACACCACTACCGGCATCCGGACGGGCGGGTCACGCCCAAGTTCGTGAACCTCGACATGGAGGAGTACCGCGACCTCGCCCTCACCGTGGCCGCGTTCCAGGAAGTCCTGGCCGAGGACGAGTTCCTCGGCCTGCCGGCCGGCATCGTGCTCCAGGCCTACCTGCCCGAGTCGCACCGGGTGCAGCGCGCGCTGGCGGCCTGGGCTCTGGCGCGGGTCGCGCGCGGCGGGGCGCCGATCAAGCTCCGCGTGGTCAAGGGTGCGAACCTCGCCATGGAGCGGATCGAGGCCGATCTGCACGGCTGGCCCCAGGCCGCCTTCGTGGCCAAGGCGGACGTCGACGCCAACTTCAAGCGGATGGTCGAGTATGGCTGCCGCCCCGAGCACGCCCCCGTGGTGCATCTTGGCATCGCCAGCCACAACCTCTTCGACGTGGCCTACGGGCTCGTGCTGCGCGAGGCGCGGGGTGTCTCGGCCTGGGTGGAGTTCGAGATGCTCGAGGGCATGGCCAACCACCAGGCGCGCGCGGTGCAGGCGCGCGCGGGCGGGCTGCTGCTCTACGCCCCGGTGGTGCGCGCCGAGGACTTCCACAGCGCGATCGCCTACCTCGTCCGCCGGCTCGACGAGAACACCGCTCCGGACAACTTCCTGCGCCACGTCTTCGGCCTCGAGCCCGGCTCGCCCGACTGGACGATCGAGCGCGACCGGTTCCTCGCCGCCTTCGCGCAGGTGGACGGCCTGCCGGATGTGCCGCGCCGCACCCAGGACCGCGGGGCAGAGGCGCTGGCGCCGCCCGCGGAGGGTGATCCGGCCGCTCGGTTCGTCAACGAGCCCGACACGGACTGGGCGCTGGCCGCCAACCGCGAGTGGATCGACCGGTTGCGGGCGGGGTGGCGGGCGCGGCCGGTGGAGGAGGTGCCGCTGCAGGTGGCGGGCGAGCTGCTCCCCGGCGCGGTGACGGTGGACGGGCGCGACCGCTCGCATCCGGGGCGCGTGGCCTACCGCCACGCCCTCGCCGATCGCGGGCAGGTGCGCCGCGCCCTCGACGCCGCGCGCGCCGCGCAGACCGCCTGGACCGCGCGGCCCGTGGCGGAGCGTCGCCGCCTGCTCGACGCGGCCGCGGCCGGGCTCGCCCGGCGTCGCGGCGATCTCGTCGGCGCCATGATCGTGGACGGCGCCAAGACCGTGCCGGAGGCCGACCCCGAGGTCTCCGAGGCGATCGACTTCGCGCGGTACTACGCGCGCGTCCTCGGCGCGGGCGACACCGTGGACGGCTGCCGGCTCGATCCGCTCGGGGTGGTGGTCGTCGCGCCGCCCTGGAACTTTCCGCTCTCGATCCCGGCCGGCGGCGTGCTGGCCGCGCTGGCCGCCGGCAACGCGGTGCTGCTCAAGCCGGCGCCCGAGGCGGTGCTGGTGGGATGGCATCTGGTCCAGGCCCTCTGGGCCGCCGGCATCCCCCGGGAGGTCCTCCAGTTCGTGCCCTGCCCCGACGACGAGGTCGGGCGCGGGCTCATCACGGATCCGCGGGTGGACGCAGTGATCCTGACCGGCTCGGTGGACACGGCCCGGCGCTTCCTCGAGTGGCGGCCCGACCTCGCCCTCTTCGCGGAGACCAGCGGCAAGAACGCGATCGTCGTCACCGCGCTCGCCGACCGCGACCAGGCGGTGCGCGACCTGGTGCGCTCGGCCTTCGGCCACAACGGCCAGAAGTGCTCGGCGGCCAGCCTCGCGATCTGCGAGGCCGAGGTGTACGACGACCCGATCTTCCGCCGGCAGCTGCGCGACGCGGCGGCGAGCCTCGCGGTGGGCAGCGCCTGGGAGGCGGCGAGCCGGATCACCCCGCTGACCCAGCCGCCCGGGCCCGCGCTGCGGCGGGCCCTGACCACGCTCGAGCCGGGCGAGGAGTGGCTGCTCGAGCCGCGGGCGCTCGGCCGGGAGTCGCCGCTCTGGTCGCCAGGCATCAAGCTCGGGGTAGGCCGCGGGTCCTTCTTCCACCGGACCGAGTGTTTCGGCCCGGTGCTCGGGCTCATGCGCGCCGGGACTCTCGACGAGGCCATCGACCTGGTCAACGACCAGCCGTTCGGGCTCACCAGCGGCATCCAGTCGCTCGACGATCGCGAGATCGCGCGCTGGACCGAGCGCATCGAGGCCGGCAACCTCTACGTCAACCGCCCCATCACCGGGGCCATCGTGGGCCGACAGCCCTTCGGCGGCTGGAAGGCCTCCTCGATGGGATCCGGGGCCAAGGCCGGCGGGCCCAACTACGTGCTCCAGCTCTGTCGCGCGCGGCCGGGCCCGCCGCTCGCCGGAGAGCCGGCGGCGGCGCTGCGGGTGGTGGCGGCCGCCTACGAGCGGGCGTGGCGGGAGCACTTCGCTCAGACGCACGAGCCGGTCCGGCTGCTCGGCGAGCGCAACCTGTTCCGGTACCGCCGGTGCCGGCGGGTGCTGGTGCGGGGCGAGGTGGGCAGCGCGGCCGGGCGGCTCGCCCTCGGGCAGACCGTGCTCGCCGCGCGCACGTGTGGGGTGCCGCTGACCGTGAGCCTGGCCGCCGACGCCACCACCGCCTGGGTGCCGGAGGGCGCCGACCCGAGCGTGGTCGTCGAGACCGAGGCCGAGCTGATCGCGCGCCTGGGCGCCGCGGGCGCGGAGCGCCTGCGCGCGCTGGTGCCGCTCTCGCGCGAGGTGCGGGCGGCGGCGCACGCGGCGGGCCTCGAGGTGCTCGACGCGCCCGTGGTGGCCGCGGGCCGGCTCGAGCTGCGTCACTACGTGCGCGAGCAGACCATCTCGCACCTGGTGCACCGCTACGGCTCGGTGCCCCTCGAGCCCCTCACCCTGCCGCCGGGGGGCCGCGAGGCGAGGGGCTAGAGCACCAGCTCGCGGGCGACGCCGCGCATGTCCATCTCGTAGTCGAGCCCCTCGATCGGCGGGCGGCTCGGGTACCAGTGCACCCCGTGGATGGCGGCGGCGCCCGCCGGGCCGAGCACCTCCTCGAGCACCACCGCGTGAATCGGCAGAACGGTGTAGATGTCGATCGCGGTGACGCGGCGGAAGTCGCCGCCGAGCGTACGCAACCGCTCCTGCATGGTGGCCATCACGAAGCGCGCCTTCTCCCTCACGCCTTCGGGCGAGGTGTCGCGATGGCGAACGATGCCCTCGGGGCCCTGCGCGCGGTCCCGGAGCTCGCCCGCGCCGGCCACGATGAAGGTGGGGGCGGGCGTGGCGCCCGGCTGCGTGTAGGCGAAGGCGTAGAGCGAGGGCTCGCCCGGCGCGGCCACCACCGGGCACACGTTGGTGCGCGGGATCGGGTTGTCGTCGCCCACCAGGATGCCCCACTCCGCGAGCAGCGCGCGGTAGCCCTCGTTGAACTTGCCGAAGCCGTCGAAGGTGAAGGGGGCCGGGCTGCGCAGCTCGATCCCGCAGAGCGCGGTCCTCGGGCGCTTCGCCTCGCGGAGGTGCCGGTCGATCCGATCGAAGCCGGCGCGCCACGGCACGGGGGCCGCGAGCGTCACGTGCACGATCTCGTGGCCGGGCGCGGCCACGGTGCCGCAGGAGAACGCGCTGATGCCGGGCATGTAGCGGTAGCCGCCGGCCGGATGGTCACGGAGCATGGGGAGTCCTCTCGATCAGAAAGTTGCCGGCCTCGAAGCGCACCGGCGGCGCGGCGGGGTCGAAGGACACGCCGATCGGGTCGCGGCCCTCGGCGAGGGCGTCGAGCTGCTGCCGGAGCAGGCGGCGCACCAGGGCCACCCCGCGGTCGCTCGACACCAGGTGCTCCTCGGAGTGGAAGGCGATCGGCCCCTGGCCGACCTGCGCCTCGTAGTCGCCGGGGAAGTCGCGGTGCTCGGCCTCGCTCAGCTCCTCCCAGAGCTTGCCGTTCAGGCGTGAGCGCACCGCCCGGATCTCGCCCGCCCGGCGCACCCGCCCCGCGGTGTAGATGCGGAAGCTCGTGTCGTCGAGCGGCAGCACCCAGCCGATGGTCTCCACCCGCGCGTATTGCGCGACCCGGGGATTGGGAATCACCCGGAGGGTCGGCAGGACCGCCTCGCTGATCCGGTGCAGCGTGGTGCCGTCCGGCAGGCGCCGGTCCGAGACCGCTTTCACCCCGCGATCGGTCGCCTGCCACGTCACCTCCGGCATTAGACCCATCGGTGCGGTGAACTGCGGGCCGCTGAACGAGCCGTGCAGGATCGGGACGTGGAGCGTGTCCATCAGGTTCTCGTAGTGCTGGAGCCAGTTGCACGGGATGACCGCGGGGCCCCCGCCGCCCACGCTGCTGTCGTCCGCCTCGAGGAACTCGTCGGGCTCGAGTGCCTCGAGCGGCTCGTAGCGGGGCAGGACGGGCTTGCGGTCGGGTGGGCCCAGGTACGCGAAGATCAGCCCGTAGCGCTCCTGGACCGGGTACCACGGCTGGCGCATCCGCTCCCGCTGGGCGCCACCGTCGGGCTCGCACGGCTGCTCCAGGCAGCGGCCCTCCGCGTCGAAGAGCCAGCCGTGGTAGCAGCAGCGGATGCCGTGCGCCTCCACGCGGCCGTAGTAGAGCGTGGTGCCCCGATGCGCGCAGCGCGCGGTGACGAGGCCGGGGCGCCCCGTACCGTCGCGGAAGAGCACCAGGTCCTCGCCGAGCACGCGCAGCGCCTTCGGGGTGGCGGAGGCGTCGCCGACCAGCCCGACCGGATGCCAGTACCGGCGCAGCAGCTCGCCCATCGGCGTGCCGGGCCCCACCAGGGTCAGCTCCCGCATGTACGTGGGCTGCGGTCGCCCATAGCCCGTGCCGGCATCACTCATATCGCGCATCCTACACCGGCGGGGGTCAAGACCTGACCCCGGACAGGAGGGCGACGCCGAGGACGATCAGAACCACACCGAGGACGATGCGCCAGCCGAGGCGGCCGCGGTCGGTCGGGGAGAGATAGGCCAGGCCCAGGACGAAGAGCGGAGCGGTGCCGGCGAGGGGGATCACCACGCTGACCTCGCCGAAGCCCAGGGCCAGCAGGAGCAGGAAGACGCCGCTGTTCTCCGCGATGCCGCCCGCGATGAAGTAGAGCAGGCTCCGCCTGCCGCAGCGCAGCGACCCGAGATTGCCCGAGGCGACCACGAACGTGGTGACCGCGATCAGGGCCGCCGAGATGTTGATGGTGGCGCCGAGCAGCGGCCCCGCGCTCGCCAGGCCGAGCTTGCGCAGGATCTGGACGGTGCCGAAGCACGAGGCGGCGATGAACGGGTACACGAGATCCCGGGCGCGGAAGCCCACGTAGCGGCCGCTCAGCGAGAGCAGGATCGTGCCCGCGACGATCACCAGGGTGCCCCCGACGATCGGCAGGGTCACGTGCTCGCCGAGGACCAGGATGGCCAGCACGCTGGCGATGAGCGGGGTCAGGTTGTTGACCGCGGCCGCGGCCGGCGCGCCCACCTTCTTGATCGCGAGCACCCGGAAGAGGCGCCCACCGGTGGTGCCGATCAGACCGGAGAGCGCGAAGTAGGGGACGGCGGCCCAGGTGTATTCCTGGGCGGGAACGAGCAGCAGGGCGGCGGTCCACGCCGCGACCGCCCCGACCACCACGTTGATCCAGGCCCCGGCGTAGACGCCCGCGCCCTGCAGCCCGCGGTGGATCAGGATGGTCGCCAGCGAGGCGCACAGGGCACTCGACAGCGCCAGCACATGCGGCGTGGGCGGCAACCGGGACTCGCTCGACGGATCAGCCGACTTCGGCCCGGATGCGCTCGTGCAGGCGCGCGAGCTGCTCGGTCATGGCCTCGACCGAGCGCGCGCCGGCCTGGAAGATCGCGGTGGCGTTGAGGGCGACCCAGCCGAAGCCCATCGCCTTGAGCGCGGCCACGCGGGCCACCACCGCGTCGTGGTCGGCGTAGAAGGTCTTGCCCGCCGCGTCGCGAGGTGGCGGCGCCACCATGCTCTGCAGGCCGATGCTCCCGGGATCGCGGCCGGCCGCCTCGGCGTGGCGGTGGATGGCCTCGACGGCCGCCCGCGCGCCGGCCGCGTCGGTCACGCGGCTGGCGAGCCAGCCGTCGCCGAGGCGGCCCACCCGGCGATAGGCGGCCTCCGAGTTGCCGCCGATCCAGATCGGCAGCCGCCCGCCCTGGGGAGGCTTGGGCTCCATGGCCATCGACACCGTGGGGTAGTGAGTGCTCTCGAAGCTCACCTCGGCGTCGGTCCAGTAGGCCCGCAGCAGGCGGATCGCCTCGTCCATGCGCGCCCCGCGCGTGCGGAAGGGCTCGCCGAGGGCCTCGTACTCCGACTCCTGCCAGCCCACGCCCACGCCGAGCCGCACCCGCCCGCCCGAGAGCGTGTCGAGCGTGCCGACCTGCTTGGCCACCAGCGCGGGCTGACGCTGCGGGAGCACGAGCACCTCGGTGCCCAGGGTGACACGGCTCGTGACCGCGGCCAGGTAGGCGAGGACGGTGAGGGCCTCCAGGATCGGCATCGCCGCATTGTAGGGGCCGCGGGGGCGGCCCTCGATCGGCACGCCCATGACCACGTGATCGAAGATGTCGATGTGGTCGTAGCCGATCTGCTCGATGGCCCGGGCGAGGCCGGCGACCGCGGCCGGGCCCTCCCGGTACGACACGCTCGGGAACTCGACGCTCAGCTTCATCCTTCCTCCTGGCCGGGAAAGCCCGCAGGCTGCAGCCTGCTAGCGCCACGCGTCGACCGATTGCGTGGCCTGGTACGTACAGCCCATGATCCGCCAGTAGCCGTTGGTCTCGCCTCCGACGACCACCACGTGGATGTCCTCGCGGCGGAAGATCGGGATCAGCTCCTCGGGCGCCGCCTTGAGCTTGGAGGCCCACGGCTCCTCGCCGAAGGTGGCGCGCGGGTAGATGTAGTTCTGCACCAGCTGGTAGTCCCAGTACTCGCGGGCCGGCATCCGCGCGGTGTCGCAGAGCCAGTCGATCAGCGCGTCCTTCTTGAGGAAGCCCCCGCGGTCCACGAACTGCCGTGCGGTGATCGGATCCAGCAGCAGGGTGGGCGGGGTGTGCGGGTCCATGCCGCGCAGCAGGTTGCGCACGTGGTCGCGCCAGTGCTTCTCGGGAAGCCCCAAGGTGAACGCGGTCGACCGGCAGCCGCTGAACACGCTGACCGCGCTATCACCGGGGCGGAAGCCGTGCTGCACGTGGAAGGGCTCCCAGGGGCTCCGCTCCTCGTTCTCGCCGAAGGTCACGCTGTTGTAGGCGTAGCTGTTGCCCATGGAGCCCATGTAGGTGGTGCCGGGGGTCGAGCCGCCCTGCAGATTCTGGGAGAGCAGGCCGTAGGCCCGGCCGATCGTCGCGTTGGCGTGGTTGTGGGGGCCGAGGGCTCCGGTGCCCACGTTCATGCCGATCTCGTGGCGCACCGGTCCGTTGACCACCGCCATCGCGGCCACCGAGCTCGAGCTGCTGCCGCGCGCGCTGACCCCCGTCGCGGCCAGGGCCAGGATCACCGGGAAGTACTCCGGACGCGCGCCGGCCATGACCGCGTTCACCGCGACCTTCTCCACCGTGTACTCCCACGCCTCCCGGAAGTGGGTCGGCCGCATGCGCCCGACCACCTCGTCCGGCCGGCGCCGGGTCGCGGCCAGCATCGCGGCCACCCGCGCCTCGGTCGGCAGCACGATGGGCAGCTTGTCGGTCCAGTCCCGCTCGAGGAAGAGGCGGTGCAGGTTCTCCTCGGTGTCCGGCTCGACCAGGCGCGGGGTGGACCGGTCGAACTCGACCGTCCCGCGCTCGGCGTCGGTGAAGGGCCGGGTCAGCCCCTCGACGACCTCCTGCATGACCGGGCGGCCGCTGATGGGATCGAGCCCGTCCACGTAGGCCCGCAGCTCCGCGGCGGTCTTGCCCATGACCGGCTGGGGGACGAAGGCCTGCCGCAGGCCCGGCATGCCGTTCTGGGCCGCGACCGCGCGGACCACCCGATCGAACTTGTCGGTGTGCAGGGCCACGGTGGGCACTCCGTACCGGGCCTCGATCGTCATCGCGTGCGCGGCGACCGCCGGCGCGCAGGTGCTTCAGTGGCCGACGCCGACGATGGCCGCGTGGCCCCGCGCGCGGATCTCCTCCCACGTCGCCGGGTCGTCCTTCAGATAGACGCTCGAGATCGGCTTGAAGACCGTCTTCACCGCCGGCAGGTGCTCGGTGAGCCAGGCCTGGAGCTGGCGAAGCAAGACGTCGGAGTCGTCGAAGCGGCAGTCGATCAGGTAGACCGTCCTGCCGTCCAGCGTGTCCAGGCGCGGGGCGAGCTCCTTGTGGACGATGGCGGGGGCGAAGCCGACCGGGGTCAGCACCGTGAGCGTGGGTTCGGCGGGCATGGGTCTTCCTCCGTGGCGGCCAGTCTACACTGAGGGCGCCTTGACCTGCTCGGGGACCGGCTGCTAGGCTTCGGCCCGGGCAGGAGCACCTCCGTCGGCATTCCATCAAGGGAGATGAGCATGAGGCGAGCGCTCTGCGGGCTGGGTCTGATGGTTGCACTCCTGGCGATGACCGCGGCCGCGGCGGGGGCGCAGGAGCCCTATCCGACGCGGCCGATCTCGATCGTGGTCGCGTTTCCGCCGGGGGGCCTCGCCGACAACACCGCGCGGCCGGTGGCGGCGGCCCTCGAGCGCATCCTCAAGCAGCCGGTGCCGATCATCAACAAGGCGGGGGCGGCGGGCGCGGTGGGCTACCAGGTCGCGGCCACCAGCAAGCCGGACGGCTACACCTTGCTGATGGCCCTGGTCAGCGTTTCGGTCCTGCCCGAGGTCGACAAGCTCTTCGGGCGGCCGCAGAACTACACGCTCGATCAGCTGACCGGGATCGCCCGGATCAACGCGGACCCCTCGATGCTGGTGGTCCGGGCCGACGCGCCGTGGAAGAGCCTCAAGGACCTCGTGGAGGACGCCAGGAAGCGGCCGGGCGAGATCGTCTTCACCTCCTCGGGCCTCTACGGGGCGGCGCACATCCCCACCGAGATGTTCATCAAGGCGGCCGGCATCAAGATGCGGCACCTGCCCACCACGGGCGGGGGGCCGATGATGAACGCCATGCTGGGCGGCCACGCCCAGGTGGTGATGACCCCGGTCAGCCTGGCCGCCGCGCACGTGAAGGCGGGCAAGCTCCGGCTGCTCGCCCACAGCGGCACGGCGCCGGTCGCCGCGTACCCGGACGTACCCTCGTTCAAGTCGCAGGGCTTCGACGTCGAGTACACCGCGTGGGCGGGGCTGGTGGCTCCGAAGGGCACGCCGCCGCACGTCATCAAGATCCTGCGCGACGCGGTCCGCCAGGCGGTGAAGGAGCCCGAGGTGGTCAACTCGCACGCCAAGCTCGAGACGCCGATCGCCTACATGGACGCCGACGAGTTCAACGCGTGGTGGGCCAAGGATGCGGCCCGGCTCGCCGAGGTGGTGAAGCAGATCGGCAAGGTGGAGTAGTCCCCGGGCGCGCCGTGACCGTCGACCGCGTCGCGGGCATGGCGCTGGTGCTGATCGGGCTGGCCGCGATGTGGGAGAGCCGGGTGTTCCCGCTCGGCTCGCTCCACCGGCCGGGACCCGCCTACATGCCGGTGCTCCTCGCCGCGCTGCTGATCCTCTTCGGCTCGGCGGTGTTCGCGATGGGCTCGCGCGGCCGCCGCCTCGTCGAGGTCGGCTGGTGGGAGTGGCGCCACGCGGTCGCGATCTTCGGGGCCTGCGCGTTCGCGGCGTGGGGGCTCGAGCGGCTCGGCTACCGGGTCACGGTGGGGGTGGTCACCGCCGTCCTCCTGCTGGTCGTGGAGCGCAAGGGCTGGGCGCTCGGGCTCGCCCTCACCGTGGTGCTCGCGTGGGGCTCGTTCTTCGTGTTCGACACCCTGCTGCGCGTGCCGCTGCCCCGCGGGCCGTTCGGGCTCTGACCGGTGCTCGAGACCTTCCAGAACCTGGCCCTGGGGTTCTCGGTCGCGCTGGCTCCGGGCGTCCTCTGGTACGGGTTCATCGGCTGCCTGGTCGGGACGCTGGTGGGCGTGCTCCCCGGAGTGGGCCCGCTCGCCGGCATCAGCCTGCTGCTGCCGGTGACCTACGGGCTCGACGCCACGCGGGCGCTGGTCATGCTGGCCGGCATCTACTACGGCGCCATGTACGGGGGCTCGACCACCTCCATCCTGATGCGCATCCCGGGCGAGGCCGCCTCGGTGATGACGTGCATCGACGGCTACGCGATGGCCCGCAAGGGGCGCGCGGGGCCCGCGCTGACCATCGCGGCGGTCGGCTCCTACGTGGCGGGCACCGTGAGCGTGCTCGCGCTCATGTTCCTGGCCCCGCCGCTCGCCGCCTTCGCGCTGCGCTTCGGGCCGCCCGAGTACTTCTCGCTGCTGCTGCTGGGCCTGCTGGTGCTCGCCTACATGAACACCGGCTCCATGCTGAAGGGGCTGGCCATGGCGGGGCTGGGGCTGCTGCTGGGCATGATCGGCATCGACCAGATGAGCGGCTACTTCCGCTTCGCCTACGGGGTCACCGAGCTCGCCGACGGCATCGGGGTGGTGCCGGTGGCGGTCGGCCTCTTCGGCCTCGCCGAGATCCTGCTCACCGCGGGGCAGGCGAACCCGCCCGCGGTCATCCGGCCTCGGCTGCGCGATCTGCTGCCCTCGCGGCGGGAGTGGCGGGAGGCGCACTGGCCGATCTGGCGCGGCACCGCCCTCGGCTTCCTCATCGGCATCATCCCGGGCTCCGCGCACGTGATCTCGACCTTCGTCTCCTACGCGATCGAGCGCAAGGTCTCGAAGCGGCCCGAGGAGTTCGGCCAGGGCGCGGTGGCGGGGGTGGCGGGGCCGGAGTCGGCCAACAACGCGGCGACCTCGGGCGCCTTCGTGCCGATGCTGGCCCTCGGCGTGCCCGGGGTGCCGGTGGCCGCGCTGCTGCTGGCCGCCATGATGGTGCACGGGGTGACGCCGGGCCCGCTGCTGATCCAGCAGGACCCGCGGCTGTTCTGGGGCTTCATCGCCTCGATGTATGTAGGCAACGTCATCCTGCTGATCCTGAACCTGCCGCTGGTCGGCCTCTTCGTGAACCTGCTGCGGGTGCCGTACCCGGTGCTGTACCCGATCGTGCTCGTCTGCTCGATCCTGGGCGTGTACGCGGTCAACAGCAGCGTGGTGGACGTGTGGATCATGCTGGCGATGGGCGTGCTCGGCTACGTGCTGCGCAAGCTCGACTTCGAGACCGCGCCGATCGTGCTGGGGCTGGTGCTGGCGCCGATGATGGAGCTCTCCCTGCGCCAGTCGCTGGCCATGTCCGGAGGCAGCTACGCGGTGTTCGTGACCCGTCCGATCTCGGTCGTCCTGCTCGCGGTCGGCCTCGCGCTGGTCGTCCTGGCGCTGCGCCCGCTCCTCTCGCGCACCCTCGACTGGCGCTCCCGCCTCGAAGAAGGGGTCAGGTCTTGAGGACTATGGCTGAGCATGCGGGGGTGGTGAGGCGGAGGGAGGATCCGCGGCTGATCACGGGGGCCGGGGAGTTCGTGGACGATCTGCGTGTGCCCGGGTGCCTGCACGCGGCGATGCTGCGGTCGCCGCACGCGCACGCGCGGATCCGGTCGATCGACGTGACCGCGGCGCGCCGCGCCTCCGGGGTGGTCGGGGTCTACGTGGCCGCGGACCTGGGGCCCGCGGGGGCGCCGATCCCGATCTACGCGCCGCACCCGGCGCTGCCGGTGCCGTGCCGGATCCTGCCGCTGGCCCACGAGCGCGTGCGCTTCGTCGGCGAGCCGGTGGCGGCGGTGATCGCGGACGACGTCTACCGCGCCCACGACGCCCTCGACCTCATCCGGGTGGAGTACGAGCCGCTGCCCGCGGTGGTGGACGTGGAGGCGGCGCTCGCTCCCGGCGCCCCCATCGTCCACGAGGAGGTCGGAAGCAACGTGGTGGCGGAGTGGCATCAGCGGGTGGGCGACGTGGACGCGGTGTTCCGCGCGGCGCCGGTGCGGGTGCGCGCGCGCATCCGCCTGGCCCGGGGCGGGGCCCATCCGCTCGAGCCGCGCTCGCTGGTCGCCGAGTGGGCGGACGGGCACCTGACCGTCCGCGGCGCGGTGCAGATGGTCCACCGCCACCGCGGCGTCATCGCGGGTCAGCTCGGCCTGCCCGAGGAGCGCGTGCGAGTGATCGCGCCGCCCGACGTCGGGGGGGGCTTCGGCACCAAGGGGATGTACTATCCCGAGTACATCGTGGTGGCGGAGGCGGCGCGCCAGCTCGGCCGCCCGGTCAAGTGGATCGAGACGCGGCGCGAGCACACCCTGGTGGCGTGCGTGGAGCGCGACCAGGTGCACGACGTGGAGATCGCGGCCACCCGCGACGGCCGGCTGCTCGGGCTGCGCGATGACTTCCTGCACGAGATGGGCGCCTACACCATCTCGGGCCTCAACCTGCCGCAGAACGCGATGATCCACTCGGTGGGCTCCTACGTGATCCCCGCGCTCGACCTGCGCTTCCGCGGCGTGATCACAACCACCACCCCGGCCGGCGCCTACCGGGGCGCCGGGCGCCCGTACGGCACCGGGGTGATCGAGCGGGCGATGGACGCGCTGGCGCGGGAGCTCGGGATGGATCCGGTGGAGCTCCGGCGGCGCAACCTCGTGCCGGCCGACCGCCATCCCTACGCCACCGGGCTCACCACCGCGGGGCGGGGGCCGGTGGACTACGACAGCGGCGACTACCCGCGCTGCATGGAGCTGGCGCTGGAGGCGCTCGACCTGCCGGCGGCCCGCCGGGAGCAGGCGCGGCTGCGCGCGCAGGGGCGCTACCTCGGCATCGGCGTGGTCAACTACGTGGAGGCCACCGCCACCGTGCCGAACGAGAGCGCGGTGGTGCGCGTCGGGCCCGACGGCGGCGTCACGGTGGTCTCCGGCGCGGCCCCGCAGGGGCAGGGTCACGTGACGATGTTCTCTCGCCTGGTCGGCCGGCAGCTGGGCGTCGACCCCGACGCGATCGACGTGCTCACCGGCGACACCGCGCTGGTGCACACCGGCGGCGGCACCTACGGCAGCCGCACCGCCGCGATCGGCGGCAGCGCGGCGCTGCTCGCCGCGCGCGCGGTGCTCGAGAAGGCCCGGCGGGTCGCGGCGCATCTCCTGGAGGCGGCGCCGGCGGACATCGCGATCGAGGGCGGGCGTTTCGCGGTGCGCGGGCAGCCGAGCCGCACGCTGGGCTGGCGCGAGGTGGCGGCGGCGGCCCACGCGGGCCGGGTCCCCGGGGAGGCCCCGGGCCTCGAGGACACGCAGGTCTTCAGCGTCTCGCAGTCGAGCTTCGCCAACGGCAGCCACGCGGTGGTTCTCGAGGTGGACCCGGACACCGGACTGGTGCGCGTGCTGCGCTGGATCGTGGCCCACGACTGCGGCCGCGTGCTCGAGCCCGGCATCGTGGACGGGCAGATCCACGGCGCGGTGGTGCAGGGCCTCCCGGACGCGCTCAACGTCCAGCTCGCCTACGACGAGGGCGGGCAGCGCCTCACCGCGACCCTGATGGACTACGTGCTCGCCACCGCCGCCGACGCCCCGCCCACCTTCGAGCTGCGGCACCTCGAGACCCCGACCCCGCTGAACCCGCTCGGGGCCAAGGGCGCGGGCGAGGGCGGCATCATGCCGGTGCATCCTCTCATCGCCCAGGCGATCGAGGACGCGCTGGCACCCTTCGGCTGCGGCCGCATCGAGCGCGTGCCGGTGACGCGCGCCGACATCCACGCCATGGTGCGCGCGGCGCAGGGACGGTGAGGGCACACCGTCACGGCTGCGGCGCGCTTTCGGTAGGACGGCGCACGGTCTGTGGGCGGCGGTCGCGTCGCCTGGTGCTATCCTCGGCGTTGGCCCCAACGGAGGTGGCGACATGAGCGGATCGGACGGGCGCGAGATCCACCGGGTGGTGTGGCCGCGCGGGACCAGGACGGTGCAGGCGGCCGAGGTCGCCCCGCGGCTGCCCAGCCTCGAAGGCCGGACCATCGGCCAGCTCTGGGACGATCTTTTCCGCGGCGACGAGATCTTCCCGATCCTCGAGCGGGAGCTCGGCCGCCGCTTCCCGGGCCTCCGCTTCGTCCGCTACGACGTCTTCGGCTCCACCCACGGCCGCGACGAGGGTCGGGTGCTCGCCGAGCTGCCGGACAAGCTCCGGCGGCACGAGGTGGACGCGGTCATCTCCGGGATGGCCTGCTGAGGGAGCTGCACGCCCGCCGTGCTGCGGGCGAGCGCAGTGGCCGAGCGGGCCGGGGTGCCGACCGCGTCGCTGGTGTGCGAGGGCTTCCTCGGCCAGGCGGCCACGACCGCCACCGGGCTCGGCCTGCCTGGCCTCCCCACCGCCCTGGTGCCCGGCCACGTCGACGTCCAGACCGCCGAGGAGCTCGCACGGAACGTGGCCGCGGTGACCGTGGACGCGGTCGTCCGGAGCCTCACCGAGGCGCCCGCGGCCGCGGCGGGCGAGGCCGTCGCCGAGCCCGGGTCCGCCGACATCGTCTTCGAGGGCAGCTTCGACGAGGTCAACCGCTTCTTCTACGAGAACGACTGGAGCGACGGCCTGCCGATCGTGCCGCCGACACCCGAGCGGGTGGCCGAGTTCCTGCGCTTCGCGGACCGGGCCGCCGAGACCGAGCTGGGGGTGCTCCTGCCCGATCGGCGCCGGGCCACCGTCTGGAGCGTCGCGGTCAACGGGGTGATGGCGGGCTGCCGGCCCGAGTACATGCCGGTCCTGGTGGCGCTGGTGGAGGCCATGGCGGATCCGCGCTACGGGGTCGAGCACAGCGGCAACACGCCCGGCGCGGAGACGCTGATCATCCTGAACGGGCCCATCATCAAGGAGCTGGGCTTCAACTACGAGCAGGGCGCGCTGCGCGACGGCGTGCAGGCCAACACCACCATCGGCCGCTTCTGGCGCCTCTACCTGCGCAACGTGGCCGGCTTCCTCCATCACCGGACCGACAAGGCCACCTTCGGCAACACCTGGCGCGTGGTGCTGGCCGAGAACGAGGACGCGCTGCGCCGCATCGCGTGGAGCAGCGTCGCGGAGGACGAGGGCGCGGCCCCCGGCGCCAACGCGGTCACGATCTCGCGGTACACCGGCGGCGGGGTCGTCGCCTCCGTGTTCGGCACCGCCCCCGCGCAGATGCTGCCCTATCTGGCCGACGCGCTGGTGGGCAAGGTGGGCTGGGAGCTCCTCTTCACGGTCGGCATGGGAGCGGGGAGCCAGCGGCCGCTGCTCATCCTGAGCCCGATCCTGGCCGAGACCCTGGCCAGGGGCGGACTCGACAAGGCCGCGCTCAAGCGCCAGCTCTTCGAGCTGGCGCGGGTCCCCGCCGCGAGGCTCGAGCGCTACGTCGGGGAGTGGACCAACCTGATGCCGGGCCGGCCGTCGCTGGCCGAGCTGGTGAAGGCGGGCCAGATCCCCGCGCTCTTCGCGGAGTCCGAGGACCCGGGGCGGCTGGTCCCCATCGTGTGCCGACCGGAGGACTTCATGGTGGCGGTGAGCGGCGACCCGCTGCGCACCAACGCCTACGCGTTCGCCCACAACGGCATCCTGGGCTACCCCACCACGAAGCCGATCCGCCTGCCCGCCGACTGGCCGCATCTGCTCCGGGCCGCCCGCGCCCGGTGATCGCGCCACCGGCGGCCGCTGCGGGCCGGGACCGGCGGCGGCGCGAGGTTCTCTAGGGTGGACGGCCTCTGGGTGCTGGTACCGGCGGGCCAGCGCGCCTCGGGCGAGTGGATCGACGACACGCTGCGGGCCCGCGCCGAGGAGAAGGGCCTGCTCGGCCGCACGCCGCGCGCGGGCGAGTTCCCTCGCCAGCGCGTGGAGCTGATCCACGACCCCGATCCGGTGGCCGAGGTCAACCGGCTCTACCGCGAGCGCGGCTGGACCGACGGGCTGCCCATCGTCCCGCCCACCCTCGGGCGAGTGGACGAGATGGTCGCCGCGGGCCCGCTCGAGCGCCACGCGGTGCTGGGGGAGGTGGAGCCCCTCCGGGGCGTGGCCACCGTCGAGAAGGTGGCGGTGAACGCGGTGATGGCGGGCTGCGAGCCGGCGCACTTCCCGGTGGTGACGGCAGCGGTGCAGGCCATCCTCGATCCCGCGTTCAACCTGCGCGGCGTGCAGACCACCGACGAGAACGTGGCGCCGCTGCTCGTGATCGGTGGGCCGGCCGCCGCGCGGCTCGGGATCAACGCGGGCTGGGGCGCGCTCGGTCCCGGCTGGGCGGCCAACGCGGCCATCGGTCGGGCGGTACGACTGGTCATGAACAACCTGGGCGGGGGCTGGCCGGGCGCGGTGTCCTTCGCCGGCCTCGGCCAGCCGGCGCGCTACGGCCTGTGCCTGGCCGAGCGCGAGGACGGCCTGCCCTGGCCCCCGCTGCACGTGGAGCTCGGCTACCGGCCGGAGCAGAGCGTGGTCGTCGCCCTGCGGGCCGAGACCGTGATCAACGTCACCGGCGGGCTCGAGGAGCTGGCAAGCGTGATGGGCTCGGCCGCCTCGCTCTTCGGCATCCTGCACAGCGGCAAGGTGGCGGTGATCCTGTCGCCGTTCACCGCCCGGCGCCTGGCCGCGGAGGGCCGCAGCCGGGCCGACGTGCGCCGCGAGCTCTTCGCGCGCGGGCGCCTGCCGGCGGAGA
>DATIFV010000163.1:0-48806 GCA_035455085.1 Candidatus Methylomirabilota bacterium
CCACCTCGTGGACTACGACAAGCGCGCGCTCGTCTGGACCTACGGGGCGCCGGACGTCAAGGGCAGCGCCCCGGGCCTCCTCAACTATCCCGACGACGCCCACCTGCTCGAGGACGGCACCTTCGTCACCGCCGACATCCGTAACTGCCGCGTGCTCATCATCGATCCGCGCACGAACCAGATCGTGACCGAGTGGGGCCGGCCCGGGGTGTGCCGCCACGAGCCGCCGCGCTATCTCGGCTACCCGAACGGGGTGACCCCGCTCGACAACGGCGACATCCTGGTGACCGAGATCCGCGGCTCCTGGATCTCCCGCATCACCCGGCGGGGCGAGGTCCTCTGGAGCGTGCCCGCCCCCCGCGTCCGCTACCCGTCGGACGCGTTCCCGACCTCGGACGGGCAGGTGATCGTGGCCGACTTCTCGCGGCCGGGGCGGGTGGTCATCTTCGACCCGGCTCGCCGGCGCGTGACCTGGGAGTACGAGGTGACGGCGGGGGAGAAGATGCTCGATCATCCCTCGCTCGCGCGCGAGCTGCCGGGCACCGGCGACGTCATCGTGGCGGACGACCTGCGGGAGCGGGTCGTGGTCATCGACCGCCAGAGCAAGGACATCGTCTGGCAGTACGGCGTCACCGACCGGAAGGGTCACGCGCCGGGCTATCTGAACTACCCGGACGGGTTCGATCTCGACGTCTTCCACGACTGGAAGGGCGCCCTCGGTGCGGGGTCCTAGCCGGTCGCCCGGCCGGTGCCGGCCGGGAATCGAGCTGGGGACACTGGGGCGAAGATGCCCCGGGGCGGGCCGGCGGGGCCCCGCCCGGGGGACGGATCCCGGATCCGGCGCCGCGCTTGGTCGGGCTCGAACCCCGTGACTTTTCGTCCTTCGGATCTTGACACTCGCAGCGCGGAGGCACCGAGGGCGCTGGCACGCTCGCTGCACCGTGGTCCGGAGGATGTGAGCATGGCAGCGTCATCGTTCGACTTCCGTGCACGCTGGAGCCGGGCGGTCGCCCAGATGAAGGTCGAGGGCATCGACGGCCTGTTCGTGATGAAGCCGGCCAATCTGGCCTATCTGACCGGTGACGGCCGACCCTGCGCCCTCGGCCTGCTGACCGGCACCCTGCAGTGCATCGTGGCGGTGCCCGCCTCGGACGTGAGCGCTGTCCGCAGGAGCTCGGCGGCGACCGACATCCGGGCATTCAGCAGCGAGGAGGAGATGTTCCACGGCTTCCGCGACGTGCTGGAGGAGCACGGGCTCTCGAGGGCGACGATTGCCCTGGAGAAGAACTTCTTCGATGCCGCCCTCTACGAGGTCTTCAGCGCCCACATCCTGCCCGGCGCCCGGGTCGTCCCGGCGGGGCCGGTTCTCTCGCGCCTGCGCATGCACAAGGATCAGGCGGAGATCGAGTGCCTGGAGGCGGCGGGCCGCGTCGCCGACCTGGGCATGGCCGCGGCGGTGCGGACGATCGGGCCCGGTGTCCGGGAGATCGACGTCGCGGCGGAGGCCGAGTATGCCATGCGGCGGGGCGGGGCGGAGGGGTGGGCCTCCGCCACCTACGTGGCCTCGGGCTGGCGCTCGGCGATGGCGCACGGTCCGGCGTCCCTGAAGGTCATCGAGGCCGGTGACGTCGTGCAGGTGCATCTGGCGCCGATCGTGATGGGCTACACCGTGGACCTGTGCCGGACGATCCTCCTGGGCCAGGGTCCGGAGCAGCCGGCCGCCGCCGCGTACGTCCGGGCGCAGGAGGCCGGCATCGCGGCGGCGGCTCCGGGGGCGCCCCTCCTGGGCATCGACGCGGCGATGGCCCGGACCCTGGAGCAGGCCGGCTACGGGGGCGCGTTCCTGCGACCGGTGTTTCACGGCGTCGGCATCGAGCACGAGGAGGCGCCGATCCCGGGCGGCCACGCGGTCATCCACGGCGAGGAGAAGGTGGAGCGGGTGGAGAGCGGCATGGTGCTGGCCATCGGCAACTGTGGGATCTACCGCGAGCGCTTCGGTGTCCGGATGGAGGATACCGTCTGGGTCAGCGACCGGGGTCCGGTGCCGCTCACGCGCCATCCGAAGGGTCCGCTCCTTCCCCCGGGTCCGTAGGATCCTGGATCAAGATCATACCCGGCGTACGCGGGAAGCGCCGAGGGTAGTGGACACGGAGGGGGCGCGATGAACGGCGGCGAGGTCATCGTCGAGTACCTGGCCCGCGAGGGGGTGCCGTACGTCTTCGGCCTGTGCGGCCACGGCAACGTGGGGCTGCTCGACGCCCTCTACGACCGCACCGACGCCATCCGGACCATCTCGACCCGCCACGAGCAGACGGCAGGGCACATGGCCGACGCGTACTTCCGGGTGGCGCACCGCCCGGTCGCCACGCTCACCTCGTGCGGGCCGGGCTCCACGAACCTGCCCATCACGCTTGCGTGCGCTTTCATGGACTCCTCCGCCTTCCTGGCCATCACCGGCAACGTCCCCACCTCGCAGTTCAACCGGGCCGCGTTCCAGGAGACGTACCGGCACTTCCAGGCCGACTTCCCGTCGGTGATCCGCCCCTACGTGAAGCGGAGCTGGCAGCCCACGCGCGCCGACATGCTGCCCACCGCGCTCCGCCAGGCCTTCGCGACCATGCTGGGGGGCCGGCCCGGGCCGGTGAACCTCGACGTGCCCTTCAACCTGTTCAAGGAGCCGGCCGAGGTCGACGTCCCGGAGCCCGGCGCCTGGCGGGCCGGGATCAGCTGGCGCAGCGGCGGGGACCCGACCACGATCCGGCGGGCGGCCGAGCTCCTGCAGGAGGCGCGGCGCCCGCTCATCTACGTCGGCCACGGGGTGACCCTCTCCGAGGGGGCGGCCGAGCTGACCGAGCTCGCCCGGCGGCTGCGGATCCCGGTGATCTTCTCGCCCAACGGCTTCGGCGCGCTCGACATGGCGGACCCCCTGGCCCTCGGGTTCGTCGGGCGCAACGGGGTCTTCCAGGCCAACGAGGCGGCCCGGACCTGCGACGTGCTGCTGGCGATCGGCGTCCGCTTCGACGACCGCTCGAGCAGCTCGTGGATCCCCGGCTACTCCTTCAACATCCCGCCGACGCGCCTGATCCACGTGGACATCGACGCCGAGGAGATCGGGCGCAACTATCCCGTCCACCTCGGCATCGTGGGCGACGCGCGGACCGTGCTGCGCCAGCTGCTCGCGGCGGCGGATCCCGCGGGGCCGGGGACGGCCGCGCACGAGGCCTGGCTGGCCGAGACCGCCGCGTGGCGCGCCCGGTGGGAGGTCTTCATCCGGCCCCAGCGGGAGAGCGACGCCGAGCCGATCCATCCGCAGCGGGTGGTCCGGGCGCTGCGGGCGGTGCTGCCCGACGACGGGATCATCCTTCCGGACGTGGGCGTCCACCACAACTGGCTCGTGCAGTTCTGGCCGGCCCGGCGCCCCGGGACCCTGCTCAACAGCTGGGGCTTCGGGGCGATGGGCTTCGGGGTGTGCGGAGTGCTCGGCGCCAAGCTGGCCGCGCCCGACCGGCCCTGCGTGGCGGTGTGCGGCGACGGCGGCTTCATGATGCGGCCGGACGTGCTCTGCACCGCGGTCGAGTACGGCATTCCCGCGGTCTGGGTGGTGTGGAACAACTTCGCCTACGGCGGCATCCGCGACATCCAGATCGGGATGCTCGCGAAGCGCGAGATCGCGACCAGCTTCGTGCGGGAGGAGGACGGCCGCCTGATCAACCCGGACTTCGTGGCGCTGGCCCGCGCCTGCGGGGCGGACGGCATCCGGGTGGAGCGCCCCGGTGACCTGGCCGGGGCGCTCGAGCACGCGCTCCGGGCGGAGGCGCCGTTCGTGCTGGACGTGCACGTGGACCGCGACGTGCGGCCCCCGTCGGTGGGCACCTGGGAGCTGCCGCCCTTGCCCTACGGCGAGCCCGCTTTCGGCGCGCGGCGGCTGCCGCGCGCGCACGAGTGAGGGAGCCATGGCGGAGGTACCGCGGGCGAAGGTGATGCGCATGGAGGAGGCCTTCTGGGAGCTGCCTCCGGGGCACTTCCAGGCCTTCTCGAAGCTCCTGGTCCACCCGACGAACGCCGCGACCCGGTTCTTCGACTTCCGGATCTCGAGCTACCAGCCCCGGGGCTACGCGGAGGTGCACGTCCACGAGGTGGCCGAGAACCTCTACTACATCCTGCAGGGCAAGGGCATCGTGGAGCTCGACGGCGTGCCGCACCTGGTGGAGCCGCACATGGTCGTGCACATCCCGCCCGGGGTCCGGCACGGGATCTTCAACACCGGCCTGGAGGACCTCGTCTTCCTGGTGGTCGCCTCTCCGCCCGGCGACATGCCAGCGGTCGCGCAGACCGGCGGGCGCGACGCGGCGGGCGGACCGGCATGAGATACCCGCGCCTGTTCTCGGCCGGCCGCATCGGCCGTCTGGCCCTGCGGAACCGCATCCTCATGGCGCCGATGGAGAAGAACCTGGCGCTCCCGACCGGCGCGGTGAGCCGGCGGTACATCGACTACTGTGAGGCGCGGGCCGCGGGGGGAGCCGCGCTCCTCCTGCTCGAGTCGATGTACGTCCACCCGGCCGGCAAGAACCACCGCTACCAGCTCGGCCTGCACGACGACGAGGTGGTGCCCGGCTACCGACGGCTCATCGAGGCGTGCCACCGCCACGGCGCGCTGGTCGCGGCGCAGCTGCAGTTCGCCGGGCGCGAGACCTCCGCGGCGGTCACCGGCACCCAGCCGGTCGCCCCCTCGGCGGTGCCGTGCACCGCCCTGACCGGCGGCGACGTGCCGCGCCCGCTCGAGGTCGAGGAGATCGCCGGCCTCGTGCGGGCCTTCGCGGAGGCGGCCCGGCGCGCGATCGCGGCGGGATTCGACGCGGTCGAGATCCACGGGGCGCACGGCTACCTGATCGGGCAGTTCCTCTCCCCCTACGCCAACCGCCGCGACGACGCCTACGGCGGCGACTTCGAGCGCCGCCTGCGCTTTCCCCTGGAGGTGATCGCGGCGGTGCGCGAGGTGGTGGGCACCCGCGCACCCCTGCTGTACCGGATCAGCGCCGACGAGCACGTCGACGGCGGCCTCACCCTCGCGGACGCCTGCCGGGTCGCGGCCCGCCTGGAGGCGGCCGGCATCGATCTGATCGACGTCTCGGCCGGCATCTACGAGTCGGCCCCGTGGATCGTGCAGCCCATGGAGATGGGGCAGGGCTGCCTGGCGCCGCTGGCGCGGGAGATCCGTCGCCACGTCCGCGTCCCGGTGAGCGTGGCGGGCCGCATCGGCGACGCGAGCGTGGCCGAGCACGTGCTCGAGGCCGGCGATGCCGACTTCGTGACCCTGGGGCGCGCGCTGCACGCCGACCCCGAGATGCCGCGCAAGAGCCGCGAGGGCCGCGAGGACGAGGTCTGCTCCTGCGTCGGGTGCCTCAAGTGCAGCGATCTGCTGGGGCAGAACGAGCCGGTGCTCTGCCTGGCCAACACGCACACCGGGCGCGAGCGGCAGTACGCGATCCGCGCCGCGGCGCGGGCGCAGCACGTGCTGGTCGTCGGGGCCGGCCCGGCCGGGCTCGAGGCCGCGCGGGTGCTCGCCCTGCGCGGGCACGCGGTGACCGTGCTGGAGCGGGCGGGCGAGCCCGGTGGCCAGCTCCGGCTGGCCCGGCTCGTGCCCGGCCGCGCGGACCTCGCGGGGCTGGTGACCTACCTGGCGGGGGCCGCGACGCGCGCGGGAGCCCGGATCCACACGGGCGTGGAGGCGACGGTGGACGACGTGCTCGCCCGCGCCCCGGACGCGATCGTGCTGGCCACCGGGGCGGCCCCCGGGGTCCCGTCGGTGCCCGGCCTCGAGCAGGGCCCCGCGGTGGACGCGTTCACGGTGCTCGCGCGGCCGGCCGGCGCGGTGAAGCGAGCGCTCGTGATGGGCGGGGGGATGCTGGGGGTCGGGGTGGCCCACGTCCTCGCCGAGCGCGGGGCCGAGGTGATCGTGGTCGAGCCCGGCGGGGAGCTGGCCGCCGAGCTGGGGGTGAGGCCGCGCTGGCAGCACGTGGCGGACCTGCGGTCGCGCGGGAACGTGACGATCCTCCTCGGCGCCACCGTCGAGGAGATCCATCCGGACGGCGCGCTGGTCCGGCGGGCGGGGGAGGACGTGAAGCTCCGCGGCCTGGACCTGGTGGTGCCGACGAGGCCGATGGTGCCGGCCGTGGACCTCGGCGAGGCGCTCAAGGCGCGGGCCGGCGGCCCGCCCGTCTTCGACATCGGCGACTGCGCGGTGCCGCGCACCGCCTTCGAGGCGATGCAGGAGGCGGCCGCGCTCGGGCATCGTCTCTGACCGCGGCGGCAGGCGGGGTCATGACCGACAGGGATCGCGACGAGCAGATACGGCAGGCCCGGCAGCGCTGGGAAGCCGCGGTCGCGCGCGCCGCGGCGGGGGAGGGCGACGCCCCGCGCGCCGGGCAGCACGACCCGGACCTGACGGCGCGGGCGGTCTACACGCCGGCGGAGGCGGCCGGGCCGGACGCCGACTACCTGCGGGACCTCGGGTTCCCGGGCCAGTACCCGTTCACGCGCGGCATCTATCCCTCGATGTACCGGGGCCGGCTCTGGACGATGCGGCAGTACGCGGGCTTCGGGACCGCGCGGGAGACGAACCGGCGCTTCCGCTACATGCTCGAGCGGGGGATGACCGGGATCAACGTCGCCTTCGACCTCCCGACCCAGCACGGCCACGATTCCGACGACCCCCGCGCGCGGGGGGAGGTGGGCAACGTGGGGGTGCCGGTGAGCTCGCTCCGCGACCTCGAGATCCTCTTCGAGGGCATCCCGCTCGCCGACGTCAGCCCGGCCAACGCCATCAACGCCCCGGCCGCGGTGATCCTGGCCATGTACGTGGCGCTCGCCGAGCGCCAGGGCCTCGCGCGGGAGCGGCTCTCCGGCAGCATCCAGAACGACATCCTCAAGGAGTTCATCGCCCGCGGGACCTACATCTTCCCGCCGCGCCCCTCGCTCCGCCTCGTCACCGACGTCATCGAGTACTGCGCGGGGTCCCTGCCGCGCTGGAACTTCATCAACGTCTGCGGCTATCACATGCGGGAGGCGGGCTCGACCCTGGTGCAGGAGGTGGCCTTCGCGCTGGCCGACGCGGTCACGTACACGCGCGCGGCGGTCGAGCGGGGGGTCGCGGTGGACCGCTTCGCCCCGCGCTTCGCGTTCAACTTCACCGCCGGCACCAACCTCTTCGAGGAGGCGGCGAAGTTCCGGGCCGCCCGCCGCCTGTGGGCCCGCCTCATGCGCGAGCGCTTCGGCGCCGAGCACCCGGCGAGCTGGGCGTTCCGGACCGGGGCCGGCTCCGGGGCGAGCCAGCTCACCGCCCAGCAGCCCGAGAACAACCTGATCCGGGTGACGCTCAACGCCCTCGCCGCGATCCTCGGCGGGGCCCAGTCGCTGCACACCGCGGCGTACGACGAGGCCCTCGCCCTGCCGACCGAGCGCTCGGTCAAGCTGGCCCTGCGCACCCAGCAGGTGCTGGCCCACGAGGCGGGCCTGACCGAGGTGATCGACCCGCTCGCCGGGTCCTACTACGTGGAGACGCTGACCACCGAGATCGAGGCGCGGGCCCGCGCGCTCATGGACGAGGTCGAGCGCCGCGGCGGCGTGATCGCGGCCATCGAGTCCGGGTGGATCCAGCAGCAGATCGCCGACGCCTCCTGGGAGCGGCAGCGGCAGATCGAGTCCGGCGAGCGGGTGGTGGTCGGAGTGAACCGGTTCGTGGAGGAGGAGCCGGTGCGCGTGGACATCCATCGCCACGTGGAGGCGGTGGCCGCCGAGCGGGCCGCCGCGCTGCGGGCGCTGCGCCAGGAGCGGGACGCCCGCCGGGTGGCCCGCGCCCTCGACGGGCTGCGAGCGGCGGCGACGGGCGGAGCCAACGTCATGCCGGCCCTCGTGGAGGCGGTCGGCGTCTACGCGACGATCGGCGAGATCTGCGGGACCCTGCGCGAGGTGTTCGGGGAGTACCGGGCGACCCCGGTCTACTGATGAAGGGCAAGGGCGAGCACGGCCGCACCACGGTGGCGCAGCTGCAGCTGCTGCTGGAGGCGGAGCGCGTCGCGGCCGCGACCGTCTCCGGCCTCATCCCGATGGCGGCGACCCCGGCAACGGGCCGGCTCCTCGAGAAGCTCCGGGACGACGAGGCGTGGTCGTGCGCCGGCCTGACCCGGGTCATCCGGCATCTCGGCGGCAAGGTGTCGCCCGAGGACGGGAGCGTCGCGCCGCGGGTGCGGGGCGGGTCGTCGGTCCGGGAGCGCCTCGGGGGGCTCACCCGCGACCAGGCCCGGGTCGTGAAGCGCCTCGATCGGATCCTGAGCGAGGGGCTCGACCGGGAGAGCGGAGGGTTCCTGCGTCAGATGCGGTCGCTGCACGCGGAGAACGTGCACCGCTGCGAGGAGCTCATCGCGACGCTCCCGGCGGGCGCCGCGGCGGGGCGCACGCGGCGGATGAGGCCGGTGTCCTCCGAGAACTCGACCAGCAGGGCCTGGCCCGGGGCGATCGTCACCTCCTCGTCGAGCTGCCAGCGCCGGGGCGCCGCGCCCGCGGCACTGTCCGCAGACCCGTCCGCCAGGGTCACGCCGAGCCGGTAGCGGCCGGGGCGTACCGCCAGCTCCTCGTAGGCGAAGGTGGGCCCGTCCCGGCGCAGGCCGCCCGGTGAGTAGCGCCGCTCGAGCAGCACGCGGCCGTCGAGCTCCACGCGCAGCACCGTGTCCGTGCGCCGGCCGGTCTGGGCCCGCTCCGGGCTGGTCGGCCGCATGTGGCGCGGTAGCTTCTCGATCTCCTCCATCGAGCGCGCGGGCCCGGCGTGCTCGAAGGCGGCCACGTGCTTGAAGGCGACCCGGATCATCGCGGCCTCCTGATCCGAGGCGGCCCACGGATACGCCGCGAGCGCCCCCAGGCCCCAGGAGACGGCGCCCAGCAGCAGGGCGAAGCCCGCGAGCCGGCCGGGCCGCGGGCGGCGATCCTCGACGGCGGGCGCGGTCACCGGCCCGCCTCCTCTCGCTCCGGCGCGGACCGGCCCAGGTCGCGCTGGAAGTCGCCCACGTCGCGGAGGAGGCGGCCGACCTCGACCGGCGAGTACCAGCGCGCCCGCAGGCGTCCCTCCGGCGCGGCCTTCAGCGCGGGGAGACGCCGGCCGGTCAGCCGCTCGGCCAGCCACTGGCTGCCCTCGCGGAACGGGCAGTCCTCGGGAATGCAGCCGGCCACGAAGACGCCGGCGGCCCCGGCCTCTATCGTCTTCGTGATCATGTCCGGGTGGAGCATCCCGACGCAGGGGAGCCCCATCACGGTGACGCCGGGCAGCGCGGCCAGCGTGCCGTCGGCGGCGAGCCGACCCGCGAGGCTCCGCATCATGCGGCAGGTGTAGACGAGCACGGGCGCCCGACCTTCGCGGGCGCTCACGCCGCGCAGCCGGGCGGTCACCGCCTGGCCCAGCAGGCTCACCGGCTGATCCCCCAGCAGGATCCCGGCCGAATCGCAGGCGCCGACGCAGATGCCGCACCCCACGCACTTGGCGGGGTTCACCACCGCCACCTGCTTGTAGCGGGTGCCGTCGTGCCGCGGCACCATCACGATGGCCTCGTAGGGGCAGTCCTTCCAGCATCGCGTGCAGCCGGTGCACGCGATGTTCTCGACCCGGGCCCGCGCCGGTGCCGGCCCGCGCAGGACCCACGGCACCACGAGCGCGGCCGCCCCGCCGATCAGGAGCAGACCCCAGCCCCACCGGGGGTCCAGGCGCGTGAGCGGGAAGTAGAAGAAGTAGAACCAGTCGATGGGGATCGTCCCGGGCAGGCGCCCCAGGTCCGCCGGGGGGCCCGAGAGCGCCGGCCGCAGCACGCTCGCGATCAGCAGGGCGGCGCCGGTCACCGCGAGGACGATCCGCGGCGGCATGAAGCGCGCCCGGGAGAGGCGCATCACGTGCAGCCAGTAGGCCGCCCCGAGCAGCAGGGGGATCGTGACGTGGATGAAGAGCACGAGGAAGAAGAGGAAGTTCTGGATGCGCCCGGCGTCGAGGAAGGTGCGGACCAGCGGCTCGCCGAACACCGGCAGCACGTCGAGCAGCTTGGCGATGGTGACCGAGAGCACCTGCGCCTGCATGTCCCAGACCAGCCAGTAGCCGGTGGCGCTCGTCACCCAGACGAGGCCGAGCAGGGTGAGCCCCGACACCCAGCCGATCCAGCGCGCTCCCCAGAACCGGTCGTTCAGGAACATCTTGAGGCCGTGCAGCGCGGCGGCCACGATCGCCGCGTCCGAGGCGTAGCGGTGGAGCGAGCGCATGAGGGCGCCGATGCCCCACGGCTGCGCCATGATCTCCTCGATGGAGCGGTGCGCCTCCTCGGTGCCCACGCGATAGAAGAGGAAGAGGTAGATGCCGGTCACCAGGGCCACCGCCAGCGAGAACACCGCGATGGTGCCGGTGTGGTAGAGCGGGTTGAGGGGCGCCGATACCAGCCGGTCGAGCAGCGCCTCGATCCACTGGTAGGCCGCTCCGGCCCGGAGGAGCGCGCGCCGGTGCAGGCGCTCGCGCGGGCCCGTGACCGGGAAGACGGGCGGGAGCGCGGCGACCGGCCCGAGCGGGAACGGCGGCGGCACCCCCGGCGAGCCGGACTGCACGCCGCTCGGCCCGTCGAGGACAGGGTCGTGCACGCCTACCCCCGCTCCGCGAGCAGGCGCCCGAGTTCCTCGGCCTGGCGCTCCTCGGGATGGGCGAGGCCCCGATAGGTGAAGGCCAGGCGGCCGGCCCGATCGATGAAGGCCACGACGTTCTCGTGGGCGATCTCGCCGTCCGGCAGGGGCGCCCACTGCACCCGGTAGTCGCGGACGACCCGCCTCACCGTCGCGGGGTCGCCGCTCAGCAGATGCCAGCGCGGCCCGAGACCCCAGTGGGCGGCCGCCGCGGCCAGGGCGGCCGGCGTGTCCCGCTCTGGGTCGAGGCTCACCACCACGAAGGCGACCTCCGCCCGGGGCCGGCGGGCCTCGAGGGCCTTCAGGCGCTCGATCAGGAGCGGGCAGGAGGCGTGACAGCTCGCGTACGCGAACGTGAGCACCACCGGCCGGCCCCGGAAGCTCGCGAGCGAGACCGGCTGACCGCGATGGTCGACCAGACGGAGCTCCGGCGCCGGGGCCCCCTGGCGCAGCGGCGGCGGGAGCGTCGCCGGCGTGTAGCCCGTGCCGGAGGCCGAGATCTCGCTGGTGGCGAGCAGCGAGGCGGCGAGGGCCATGAAGAGCAGCGGGGCCCCGATCGCGGCGAGCCGTCCCCCGCGCGCGCGGAGGAAGGCGCGCAGGTCGTCGCGATAGAACACGTACACCACCAGGGCGAAGAGGGGCGGCTGGAGCAGGGTCAGCAGGAGCGCGTCGAGACGGTAGTGCCGGGTCTCGGCGTTCCAGCCGAAGCATACGGTCAGGAGGGTATCGATCCACGGCGAGGATCCGCCCGCGAGCCCGGGGCCCAGCAGCAGGAAGGCGACGGTCCCGGCCCCCAGTCCGAAGATGGCCAGCACGAGGGCGGGCGCGAAGAGCCGGTGGGTCAGCAGGCCCGTCACCATCTCCGGAGCCCCGCGTCCAGCACCACCCCCAGGAAGAGCAGCAGCAGGAACAGGTTCGAGGCGTGGAAGTTGGCCAGCGCGAGCCGCCGGTCCGTCGGCCGGCGGAGCAGCTCGAGGTTGCGGGCGAGGAGCAGGCCCCCGCCCGTCACCACGCCGACGAGCAGGTAGGGCCAGCCCAGCAGCCCCATCGCGAAGGGCAGCACGCTCGAGGCGAGCAGGCCCACCGTGTTCAGCAGGATGCTGCGCGCGGTGCGGGCCTCGCCCTTCACCGCGGGCAGCATCGGGATCCGCGCGCCCGCGTAGTCGCTCTTGTAGGCAATGGCGAGCGACCAGAAGTGCGACGGGCTCCAGAAGAAGAGCACCGCCGCGAAGATGACCGGCGGCAGGCACAGCTCGGGACGGGCCAGCGCCCCGCCCGCGAGTACCGCGAAGGAGCCGGCGAGGCCCCCGATGACCACGTTGAGCCACGAGCGGCGCTTGAGCCAGATCGTGTAGATCACCACGTAGGTGAAGGCGCCGAGGAAGAGGTGCAGGGCCACCAGGCGGTTCAGCCGCCACAGGGCCACGCTCACCGCGAGCGCGACGAGGCCGAGCCCCAGCGCCACGACGTGCCAGCCGTGGCGGATCTTTCCCGAGGGCAGGGGGCGCCGCGCGGTCCGGGGCATCCGGGCATCGAGATCGCGGTCGAGGAAGTGGTTGAGAGCCCCCGCGCCACCCGCCGCCATCACGGTCACCGCGAAGAGCAGCCCGAGCGACGGCAGCGACAGCCCCGCGGGCGCGGTGGCCAAGTAGCCCAGCACCGCGGCCATGCCGATGAAGGTTCCGACCCGGAGCTTGAGCGACTCGACGTAGGCGATGATCATCGCGCACCTCCCCGTCGCAGGAGCGGGAGGCCCATGTTGATCACGAAGGCGAGCCCGCCCACGATGGCCAGCACCGAGCCCGCGCCCATCAGGTTCATCCCGATGAGCGCCTGCGCGTTGGCCCAGCTGAAGCCGAAGGTCTTGCGCGGCGCCCCGTGGCCGCCCGCCCAGTGCATGCCGGCCATGATGCCGAGCAGCCCCAGCCCGTAGAGGTACGGCTGCCAGCGCGCCCAGCGCTCGCTCAGCGGGTGCCGGCCGGTCAGGCCCAGCAGCAGAGGGGTCAGGGCCATGTAGGAGAGGGTCACCGCGCCCACCATGCCGTGGTAGTGGGCGGGTACCCGCGTGTCCTGGGTGAAGCCGATGAGGCCCATCACGCCGCCGATCGCGAAGAGCGCGAACGAGACCACGGTGCCGCCGAAGAGGGGGCTGCCCCACGGCAGCGGCCGGGGCGCGGCGGCCACCACCGCCACCGCCATGAAGAGCAGGGGCACCGCGCCCGCTCCGAGCCCGCCGAACGTCAGGATGGTGATCAGGTGATTGACGAGCAGCTCCTCGGGGCGCCACAGGAGATAGGCCGCGCCGGAGGCGACCGCGAACGGCGCCAGGATGGCCAGCAGCAGGCGCACGACGCGCCGGGCCGACGGGGCCATCCCGAGCGCCACCGCGAGCGCCACCAGCCAGCCCGTGGCCATGCCGGCCACGTGGAGGAACTGGAGCACGTGGCCGCCGCCCCAGACCACCGCCCGGAGCGTGTAGCCGAACGGCACCGCAGGGTCCGCGGCCGCGGCCGCGCGCATGAAGGCCGCGGCGGCCACGAGGACGGCGAGCGCCGCCACCGCCATCGCGAGGCCCTCGGGCGATTCGACCGCCACTCGCCCGCGCTCGCGCCGCAAGAGCACCGCCGCGGCTCCGCCCAGGTAGGCGGCGGCCTGGATGCCGACGCCGGCCCCGAGCAGGACGAGGCCGGTCCAGAAGAACGGATGGTCGATCACCGGCAGGTAATCGTTCAGGTACGGCTGGCCCGAGGCGAGGAAGGCGGGCACCGCCATGGCCGCCGACCCGACCACCGACAGCCCGAGGGCGGCCCACGAGGCGGGGGCGCTCAGCGGATAGCCCGAGCGCCAGGCCACGTACACCCAGAGCACGCCCGCGAAGGCGACGAACCAGACCGTGAAGGCGAACGTCACGTGCGAGGTGAGCGCGAGACGGAACTGGGCGGCGTCGAAGAGGGTGTGGACCACCGGGGTGCGGGCGAAGGCGGCCAGCATGGCGAAGAAGCCCGCCACCACCAGCGAGCCCAGCGCCAGCCCGAGCCAGCCCACGATCAGGCGGCGCACGGGGCTCGGTACCGGCGAGGCCGGGTCGGCGCGCCGGCCGCGGTCGCGCGGCCGGCGATCGAGGAGGAAGGTCGCGTCGGGATTCATTGCGCACCCCCTACTTGATGATCCAGATGGCGGCCAGCCATTTCCAGTTGAGGAAGTAGTAGATGACGAAGGACGCCAGGAACACGAAGACGAGCACGAGGGTCCCCTTGATGGGCACGTGCTGCCCGCGGTCCTGGGGCAGCGCGGCCAGCGGCACCGCGCCCGCGGTGTCCGGCACCCGCCGCCCGAAGAGCACCGAGCCCACCGTGATCACCACGTAGAGGGCGCCGCCGGCCAGCGCGAAGAGCCCGCCCACGCCCATGATGCCGAGGAAGGCGAAGGCGGCCGCTTCCACCGGCGGCTGGAAGATCGACGAGGTGAACTGCACGTCCCAGTGCCGCCGCGGGATCGCGTAGGACCCGGCGGTGGTCATGCCGCCGATGAAGATGGTCATGCCGATGGCGAAGAGGTAGATCTGGGTCGTGGCGAGCTTCACCGAGATCAGATGCCGCCGGAAGATGAGCGGCACCACGTAGTACGTGAGTCCCATGAACGCGATGGTGGTGCCGGCGACCACGGTGGCGTGGAAGTGGCCGGTGATGCGCAGCGTGTTGTGGGAGATGATGTTGACCTGCTCGGCGCCGAAGGTGACGCCGGTGATGCCGCCGATGAAGCCGAAGAGCACCAGCGACAGGGCCAGCGCCGCGAAGCCCGGATTGCCCCACGGGGCCTTGGCCAGCCACTCGAAGAGCCCCTTGGTGAGCCCCTTCTTCCGCTGTGCGACCTCCACCGACGCGGGCACCGTCATCCCGTGGACCATGCTCGCGAGCACGGCCAGGTACATGCCGTAGCTGGTGTTCCAGATCTTCCACGCCGGCGAGAGCTGGGGATCCACGAGCAGATGGTGGGCGGAGGCCAGGTTGATGAAGAGGATGTAGAGGAGGAAGGCGGATCGGCAGACCTTCTCGTTCACCGGGGTCGCCCCCACCGTGAGGGTGGCCAGGAGGTACCAGATCGTGACCATGGCGCTCACGTTGATCTGCTGGGAGCTGTGCCCGAGGCCCCACCAGACCAGGCGGTAGATGCCGGGATCGATGGTCTGGATGATCCCCAGCGACCAGAGCCACGTGGGGACATAAATGATGGCCCCGTGGGCCAGGGTGACCACCGCGATGATGCCCGCGGTGGCGGCCCCGAAGGTCACCAGCGGGATCGAGCCCTCGTACGTCCGCTCGGCCCGCGCGACCACCAGGCTCGCGAAGAAGTTGCAGACGCCGACGAGGGCGCCGACCGCGAACAGGATCCAGCCCAGGTAGAAGTAGGACACCGCCTGGAGGGGGGCGTAGGAGGTCATCATCACGTCGGCGCGGCCCGCGAGGATCGCGACGTCGATGAGCACCGAGCCTGCCACCATGAGCGCGAACCCGAGCCAGCCCACCCGCGGCCAGGCGAGGCGGCTTCCCAGCACGATGGGCCCGGCAAAGTAGAGCACCGCGATCTCGAAGAAGATGATCCAGAAGATCAGCATGTTGATGCCGTGGAAGGTCAGCGCTCGGTAGAAGCTCGTCGGGTCCAGCAGGTGGACGGCGGGCCAGCGGGTCAGCAGCACGAGAATTGCCGCGATGCCGCCGAAGAGGATGGAGAACACGCCGGCCACCGCGTGGACCTTGATGAGGCGCTCGGCGTGGTTGTGGACTCGGAGGCCGGTCTGGGCGCACGTTCTGAAGACGGCTTCGGTTGCCATGGGGGCCTCCTACTCGACCGTGATCTTGCCCACCATCTGGTGGTGCCCGATCCCGCAGAACTCGTTGCAGACCACGAAGACCTCGCCGCTCGTCGTCGGGGTGATGGTGAGCACGTACTCGTAGCCGGGCAGGACCATGAAGTTGAGGTTCAGGGGGAAGAGCGAGAAGCCGTGGACGAGGTCCATGGAGGACAGGTGCAGGCGGTAGGTCTCGCCCTTCTTGAGCTTGAGTGCCGGGTACCACTGCCAGAGCCTCCCCAGCATGTAGACGTCCTGCGCGGGATCGGGGGCGATCACCGGCAGCCCCTTCTCTTCCCCGACCTTCGGTCCGGACTCGACGAAGGCCTCCACCTTCTCCATGTACTGCGCCGGGGTGGTCCGGTAGGTCTCGAAGGACGGGTTCTGGCCGCCCTTGAGATGCCAGAGCGGCATCATCGCGAAGAGGATGAGGCACCACAGGAGCGCGATCGCGAGCCAGATCTTCTCGCTCGCGTCGACTTTCTTCCACCACACGCCCTTGAGAGTCTGCAGGCTCATGGCGGTCTCCTACCTCGCAACCGGGATGGTGGCGATCTCGAACAGGCCCCAGATCGTGTAGAAGACCACCGGGACCGTGAGCCCGAGCACCAGCAGCAGGAAGATGTTGTCGAAGAACACCTGGGCCAGCGGCACCCGGTCGTCGTCCTTGGCGGTCTCTTTGTCGGCCATGGCCTACCCCTCCAGTCGGCACGTGTGAAGGCTGCTGGTCGTGTGGACCGAGCGTAGAGCGCGGGGCGATCGGCGGCCTATGACCTGGGTCATAGAGGGGCAAGAAACCCTCTCCTCCGCGAGGGGGAGAGGGCGGGGTGAGGGGGAGGGGGCGTCCGCCCGGGGCTGCGGTCCTAGTGCCCGCCCGTCCCGTGGGTGCCCGGCACCAGCGTCCGGAAGATGCCGGGCTGCTCGGCGCCCGCCACCTCCAGGACCCCGAGGGCGCCCTTCTCCATCGCCCGCACGATGCTGTGGTCCACGAGCAGGAAGCGCCCCGGCACCTGCACCGTCATCTCCACGATGGCCGCGCCGCCCGCCGGGATCAGGGTGGTCTGCACGTTCTGGGCCGGAGCGCCGGCGCCCAGCGCGCCCTCGGTGTAGACGTGGTCGAAGATCTCGCCGATCACGTGGAAGGAGGAGATGAGGTTGGGCCCGCCGTTGCCCACGAAGAGCCGGACCTGCTCGCCGACCTTCGCGTGGATCGCCCCCTCGCCCGCGAGCGCGCCCATCTTGCCGTTGAACACCACGTACTCGGGCCGCTCCGCGGTCAGCTTGGCCGGATCGAGCGGCTGGAGCCCCGGCGCGAGCGTCCTGCCCTTGGTATAGAACTCGCCCTGCATGACGTAGTACTCGCGGTCCACGCGGGGCAGCCCCTTCTCGGGCTCGACGAGGATCAGCCCGTACATGCCGTTGGCGATGTGCGCGGGCACGCTCGGGGTCGCGCAGTGATAGACGTAGAGCCCGGGGTTCAGCGCCTTGAACTCGAAGGCGCCTTCCTGGCCCGGCCCCAGCTGGGTCACCGCCGCGCCGCCGCCCGGCCCGGTCACCGCGTGCAGGTCGATCGAGTGCGGGTGCATGCTCTTCTCCGCGTTCCTGAGGCGGATCTGCACGACGTCACCCACGCGCACCCGGACGAAGGGACCCGGCACCGTGCCGCCGAAGGTCCAGAACGTGTACCGCACGCCGTCGGCGAGGGTGCCCGTGACCTCGGTGGTCTCGAGATCGACGATCACCTTCGCGTTGCCGGGGCGGTCCACCGGCGGCGGCACGAGCGGGGCCGAGGTGAGGATGGCCTTCACTTCCGGGAGCGCGGCGGGCTCGGCGGCCTTGTCGCGGGCCTGGCTCTGCCAGATCATCGCGCCCGCCACCAGCAGCCCGGCCGTTGCCAGCGTCGTCATCGTGGTCAACCCCCGTCTCATCGCTCGCCTCCTGGTAGTCTGTTTGCCTTACTCGCCCTGGTGTGCAAGGCCGGTGCCCGAGAGACCCTGCCCCCGGTCGCTGCGCTATATCAACAGGATGGGCCCGGATGCCGGCGGGCAAGTATGACGCGGCTCATAGGCTGGATGACGGGGTGCGGGGCGGTGGCGCCTCACGGTGAGGCACCGTCTCCGCGCAGGAGATGCGGGCTAGGGGCGGGGGTCCAGGGCGATGCGGTCGGGGGTCCAGGGCGGCTCGAAGGTGATGGCCACCTCGACGGCCTCGACACCCGGGATCCGCGCGACCGCCTGCCGCACCCACCCGGCCATGGAGTCGTGGAGAGGGCAGCCCGGCGCGGTCAGGGTCATGGTGACCTGCACGCGGCCGCCGTCGATCTGCACGCCGTAGATCAGCCCGAGATCCACGATGGACATCCCGAGCTCGGGATCGAAGACGTCCCGGAGCGCCTGCGTGACCTGCCCGTGGGTGACGCTCACGCGTGGACCTCCCGCACGACGGGCTCGTGGGCGCACCCCGGATCCTCCGCCAGCGGGTTTCCGGTGAGCGCGTAGGCCCGCGCGCGGCTGCCCCCGCAGCGCTCGCGCCACTCGCAGCGCCCGCAGCGGCCCCCGAGCCGCGCCGGATCGCGCAGGGCCACGAAGAGCGGGTGCTCCCGGTAGACCGCGACGAGGTCGTCTCGCCGGACATTGCCGACCGGCAGCGGCAGGAACCCGCTCGGGCAGATGTCGCCGCGATGGTCCACGAAGACGAAGCCGTTGCCATCGGTGACCGCGCGCCCGGCGCGCATGCTTGGCCGCCCGCCGGATGTCCGAGACGGTTGTCCGCCGCTGGGGGAGTGCGGGGGCCATGTCTGGGCCCCCGCAGCTGAAGAGCTTGAAGAAGTAAACCAGTCTGCCCTCGCCGCCTCCGCGAGGACACGGTGGTAATGCGGGGCCTCCGTCGTCTTGATCCCGAAGGGGACGCGGCCCTGGAGGTCGGCCGCCCAGTGCAGCGCCTCCTCGATCTCGCCGGCGGTGAGGCCCTGGTCGACCTGGGCGCGCCCTACCGGGATGAGGAAGAAGAGCGCCCAGAGGAGCACGCCGAAGCCGGTCACCTGGTTCACCAGTGCGGGCAGCTCCTTCACGGTCTGGCGGCAGACGGTCGTGTTGACCTGCAGCCCGAGCCCGAGCGCCCGCGCCCGCTCGATGATCCGGAGGGTGTAACGGTGGGAGCCCCGCACGCCCCGGAAGGCGTCGTGGGTCTCCGGCCCGGCGCCGTCGAGGCTCACCGCGAGGCGGGCCAGCCCCGCATCCCGCAGGGCGCGGAGCTTGCCCTCGGTCACGGCGGCGGTTGCGCTCGGGGTCAGCGACACCATCAGGCCCCGGCGCGTGCCGTGCGCGACCAGCTCGGCGATGTCGGGACGCCGCAGCGGGTCTCCACCGGTCAGGACCACGAGCGGCGGCGGATCGCCGAAGGCGGCGATGCGGTCGAGCAGCGCCTTGCCCTCGTCGGTGGTGAGCTCGCCCGGATCGCGGCGCGGGATGGCCGCGGCCCGGCAGTGCACGCAGGCCAGCGCGCACGCCCGCGTCGTCTCCCAGATCGCGATGAAGGGGCTCCACGCGAACACCGATGTCTCCATGTCACCCACGCGCCGCCAGCGTGTGTCCCGCCTCCTCGCGGGTCGGTCGTCCGCCAGCCGAGAGCCGCCTCAGCACCCGCGCGAGCGCTCCCGCGAACGCGAGCGCGCCCAGCGCGAGCACGCCGCCGGCCATGCGGATCAGGACGGCGTCGCCGACGAGGACGGTGACGGCCAGCAGCGCCGTTCCGCCGGTGAGCAGCACGTAGGCCAGCCCCTCCGCCCGCGGCCAGGAGATCTGCGCCAAGGTCGGCACCGGCTCGCGGCCCGCGCGCGGGCTGTACGCGCGGTACCAGACCAGGAACGGGACGATCTTGAGCATCATCCCGGCGATGGTGAGGGAGACCCAGCCGCCCAGCGTCACGACGGCGTAGGCGAGCGCCACGCGGGGCCCGCCGAGGAGATCCGCGGCCATCGCCACCCCGAGAACGGCGGCGGGGGCGAGGAACGCGGCGGCGGTGAGGACGAAGCGGAGCCCCCAGTCGAGACCGGGCCGCTTTCGCCGCCACGCCATCTCTGCCATCCAGGCCGCGTGGGCTCCCGCTGCCACCGCCACCGCGAGCGCGCCGATCACGAGGAGCCCCGGCACCCCGAGGAGGCCCAGCACCACCGCCGGCCCGCCGGCCACGAGGCCCCAGAGCTGCAGGGCGGAGTGCGCCGGCCGGGGCGCGGGGGCGAGGAAGAACATCGGATACACGCGTGCGGACACGGCGGCGATCATCGGCGCCACCCAGCCGAGGAGGGCCAGCTGCACGTGAGCGTGCAGGGTCGGGAAGAGCTCCCCCGGGAGGAACGGCCAGATGCGGTTGACCGCCAGGGCCAGGCCGAACACGGTCGTCAGGGCGAGCCCGCCGTAGCCGACCACGACGAGCCGCGCGGTGAACGTCCAGCGGTCGAAGCCCTGCAGGCTCATCCCGACGTTGACCAGGTGCGCGACGATGCCCACCGCCAGCATCCCCGCCGCGGACGCCAGCCCGGGCCAGGTGCCCAGGTAGAAGTGGGCGACCATGCCGATCACCGCGACCGCCAGGACGGCGAGCTCCCAGCGGGCGAGCCGCTCGCTCCAGATCGGCCGCTCGAGCACGATCGGGACGAGCTGGTAGCTGGCGCCCAGGATCGCGATCGTGATCCAGCCGAGCGTGACGGTGTGGGTGAGCGCGAGCAGTCGCGGGTGGTAGTAGTGGCCTGCCAGCTCGGGGCCGAGCCAGGTCACCCCGAGCGCGGCCGTCAGGAAGGCCGCCGCGGAGCAGACCAGGTAGGCCAGCGGGACGAGGGGCGAGGGGCCGCTTCCGGGCCGCGGCGGCACCGGCATGCTCATGCCGGGCCCCTGCGGATGAGGATGCGCACCAGTCCCGGCTCCGGCTCGTCGGTCTGGTGGACGAAGCCGCGCTCGTCGAGCTGCGGGTAGAGGAACATCGGGCGGCGCTCGTGGCGGACCTCGAGCTCCGAGCCCGGCTCGAGCCGGTCGATTGCCTCCAGCACCCGCACCATGGGCTGCGGCGGCTCGAGCCCCCGCACGTCCAGCACGGTGCGCCCGCGCGGGGCGGGCGCGGGCGGCGCCGCCGGCTCTGCGCGCGGAGCGGCGGCGGCGCGGTAGAAGGCGACGGACCAGTCGTCGTCGGCGCGGCGCTCCGTCCAGTGCGCGAAGCCGCGCTTGGCCAGCACGTCGTAGAGCGGGATGGGCTCGAAGGGCGCGCGGAGTACCAGCGCCTGGTCGGCGTTCAGCGCCTTGACCGCGGCCATGATGCGCGGGAACGGCTCCCGGCCCAGGCGGATGTCCTCGCGCACGTCGACGTGGACTTGGCGGGCCTCCGGCACGTCGACGAGCGCGCGCGGCGGCCCACCCTCACCCCGGCCCTCTCCCTCGAAGGGGGCCGTCCCGCCTCTCGCCTCGGGGGAGACGGCAGGGTGAGGGGGCCCAGGGTGAGGGGCTTCCGGCGACGCCTCCCCCACCGCCTGCCGCAGCACGGCCAGGAGCTCGTCCACCGGAACGCCGGCCATGCCGGCGGCCTCGGCGACGGTCACGCGCGGCGCCATGACCCCCCGGAGCAGCGGGTTCCGGAGCTGGCCGAAGTGCGGGTGGTAGCCGGCCAGCACCTCGACCAGCTCCGGATGCTCGTCGAGCAGCCGGGCCACCGTGACGTCGCCCGAGATCATGCGGGGGTCTTTCCCTCGAGCGCGCCGAGCAGGGTGACGGCGACCGGGGCGTCGCTGCACTCGTGAGCCATGTCGATCCTCCTCGCTGCCACCCTAGCGCCGGATCGTCGGGCTCCCTATGACGTCGGTCATAGCGAGCCGGCCCGGAGGCTACGGAAGGGGGTGGACGCTCAGGATGATCGCGTCGATGCGATCGAGGGCCGGGTACGCGGCGATCACCCTGACGAAGTAGCCGTCGAGGTTGTGCCACCCCCGGCTGTCGCGCCTCACCAGATCGGCCCGCGGCCGGGCCGGCAGGTTGACGGCCTCGAGCGCGGCTTCGTAGGTGCGCGGGGCGAGGGCGGCGTCGGGGAAGGCGATCACCGCGGTGGTGCTCTGCTCGGCCTCGAAGTCGATGTCGATCCGCACCCCGCGCCCGTCGTACGTGCGCGAGGTGCCGCCCGCGGGTAGCTGGAAGTCCCCCGGGGCCACCGCGCTGGTGCGCACCGGCTGTCCCAGGACCGCCCGGACCGCCGCCGGCGACTGCTGGAGGATCGTCGACGGATCCAGCATCCCGCCCGCGACTGCCGGCGATCCCGGGGTCAGGGTCAGCCACCCAAGCACCAGCAGCCCTGCCACCGGGGCCCTCCTGCGCTCGTGTGCCGGAATCGCTCGATCCTCTTGGGGCCTCGCGTTTGCACGTGGAGTGCCAGCCCCGAAGTGCCGGGAAACCGGATACTTCGGTGATCCCCGGTCCGCTCGACATGGGGCACGCGGGCCGCACCGCGGCCCCCGCGCGCCCCGCAGGCCCCGTGCTATCCTGCCGCCGATGCCTGCCAAGGAGCTCGCCGCTTTCCTGGGCCGGAACCCGGTGTTCGCGGGCATTCCGGCGCGCGAGATCGAGTCGCTGGCGCGCGTGGCGCTGGAGGAGGCGCATCGGGCGCGCGCCTACGTCTTCATGGAGGGTGACGCCGCGCGCTGGTTCTACGTGGTGCGATCGGGTCACGTCAAGATCGTGCGCCATTCCAAGACCGGCAAGGACGTGGTGCTCGAGCTGCTGGGGCCCGGCGAGGTCTTCGGGGGGGTGGCGGTGATCGAGCGACGCCCGTATCCGGCGAGCGCGCAGGCCACCGAGCCCACGGTGGTGCTGAAGGTCCCGGCGGATCCGGTGATCGCGCTCGCCGAGCGGCACCCGACGTTCATCAAGGAGATGGCGCTGATGATCGGCCGGCGCCTGCGCGCCGCGCACGACTCCGTCGCCTCGCTCGCGGTGGATCCGGTCGAGGCCCGCCTCGCCGCGACCTTGCTCCGGCTGGCGACGCGCGAGGGGACCAAGAGCGACCGGGGCGTGACCCTGCCGTTTCATCTCACCCGGCAGAGCCTGGCCGACATGACCGGCACCACCGTGGAGAGCGCGATCCGGATCCTGAGCCGCTGGCTCCGGGACGGCCTGCTCGCGGAGGACGGAGGCCGCCTCGTCCTCGCCGACTGGGAAGGATTGCGGGCGCTGACCGAGGGCGAGGTCGACTAGGATGACTCCGCTCATCCGGCGCTACATCAAGACGAGCTTCCTCTTCCTGCTCGTCGGGCTCCTGCTCGGGGCCTACATCGTGGTCGGCCAGTTCGTCCTCGAGGAGTACCCGCCCCGTCTGCTCGTCACGGCCCACGCCCACCTGCTGCTGGTCGGCTTCATGCTGATGATGGTCATGGGGGTCGCCACCTGGATGTTCCCGCGCCCGGCGCGCGACGACACCCGGTACCGGCCCGAGCTGGCCGAGGCGGTCTACTGGGTGATGACGACCGCCACCGCGCTGCGGGCGGCGGCCGAGATCAGCGTGGGGCTCGCCGGGATGCTCGGACTGCGGTGGCTCATCGCGCTGGGCGGGCTGGGGCAGCTGGCCGGGACCGCGCTCTTCGTGCTGAACATGTGGCGGCGCGTGCGCATGCCGCCCGCGGCGGCGCCCCCCGCCCGCTGAAGGGAGCGGCCTAGTTTGCGGCCAGGCTCGCCACCAGGGTGGTCAGCTCGGCGGGATCCACCGGCTTCGGTATGTGCATGGTGAAGCCGGCCGAGATCGCGCGGAGACGATCCTCGCGCCTGCCGTAGGCGGTCAGCGCGATCGCGGGAGTCCGGCCGCCGCGGGCCGGCTCGAGCGCGCGGATCCGGCGGATGAGCCCGTAGCCGTCCTCATCGGGCATCTCGATGTCGGAGACCAGCACGTCGGGCGGCCGGGCCTGGAACTGCTCGAAGGCCCTCGGCGCGGAGGTCGAAGTCTCCACTACGGCGCCCGCCCGTCCCAGGATCTCCGCGATCAGACCGAGACCATCTGCATCGTCGTCGGCGACCAGGACCCGGAGCCCGTCGAGGCGGACGAGGGGCGCGGCGACCGGCAGGCGACCCGCGGACGGATGCTCGCGCTCGACCGAGCCGGCGAGAACCAGCGCGACGTTGACGGGCAGGGTCACGGTGAAGGTCGCGCCCTTGCCCACCCCGCGGCTGGCCGCCCTCACGGTGCCGCCGTGCAGCTCGACCAGCTGCTTGACGAGCGTCAGCCCGAGGCCCAGCCCGCCATGGGTCCGGGTGCTGGAGTTGTCTCCCTGCCGGAAGCGATCGAAGACGAACGGCAGCAGATCCGGGGCGATCCCGGATCCGGTGTCGCTGACGACGATCTCCACGTGCGAGTTGATCCGCTGCAGGTGCACCTGGACGCGCCCGTTTCGGGGAGTGAACTTCACCGCGTTGCTCAGCAGGTTCCACACCACCTGCTGCAGGCGGTTGGGATCGCCGGTGATCGGACCGGCCCGTGGATCGAGCACGGTCTCGAGGTGGATGCTCTTGGCCGCGGCGGCCGGGCGGGTCGCGTCGAGAGCCGCCTCGACGACGGGAGCCAGGTCCATGCTCTGAACGTCGAGTCGGAGCTTGCCGGCCGTGATGCGGCTCACGTCGAGCAGGTCGTCGATCAGCTGGACCTGGGCGTTCGCATTCCGCATGATCGCGTCCACCGCCTTGGTGAAGGCGGCCTGGTCCAGCCCGCCCGACTGCAGCATCGCGGCCCACCCGTACACCGCGTTGAGCGGCGTCCGCAGCTCGTGCGACAGGGTGGTCAGGAACTCGTCCTTCGCCCGATTGCCGGCTTCGGCCTGCGACCGGGCCGCCCGCTCCCGGACCAGGAGCTGGTCCCGGTCCCGCTGGATCCGCTTCTGTTCCGTGATGTCGCGGGCGATCTTCGAGGCGCCGACGGCCCGGCCGGCCGCGTTCCGGATCGGCGAGACCGTGAGAGAGATGTCGATCGGATGCCCGTCCTTGTGCACGCGCACGGTCTCGAAATGGTGCACGGTCTGCCCGGCGCGGATGCGCGCGAGGACCGTGTCCTCCTCCGATCGGCGCTCCGGCGGGATGATCATGGTGATGTGCCGACCGATCGCCTCATCGGACCGGTATCCGAAGATCCGCTCCGCACCGGGGTTCCACGACATGATGGTCCCGTCGAGGTCCTTGCTGATGATCGCATCGTCGGACGACGTCACGATCGCGGCGAGGCGGGCCGAGAGGTGCTCGTCCCGCTTTCTCGCCGAGATGTCCTCGAAGTAGACCGCCAGTCCCTCGGAAGAGGGGAACATCCGGAGCTCGAGCCACGCCGCCTGCGACGGCTGGTAGAGCTCGACGCGGGTAGGAGCGCGGTCCGCGGCCGCGCGCCGCGCTTCATGCTCGAAGGCGGTGCCCACCAGATCCGGCATGATGTCCCAGATCCGCCGGCCGATCAGCTCGCGCCGGGGCCGCCGGGCCAGCCGCGCCGCCTCCTCGTTGAGGAACCGATAGCGCCAGTCGCGGTCGAGCACCGCGAAGCCGTCGCTGATGCTCTCCACGATGGTGGTGAGGTGGCGCTCGCGACGATGGACGAGTTCGCTCAGCACGCTGATCGTGACGCCGACGAACAGGAACAGGGCCATCGAGACCCCGGGACCCACGCCCTCGATCCAGAACGTGTGGATCGGGGCGATCCAGAAATAGGTGGCGATGAGGCCACAGAGCGCGGTGGCCAGGAGCCCGGGACCGAGGCCCCCGAACCATGCCGCGCCCATGATGGCAGGAGTCAGGGTCAGGTAGGGAAACGTCAGGACCCAGAGCGAGTCCAGGGCCATGCGCACCAGGACGGCCGCGGTCACGCAGAGGACCGCGACACCGAATCGCGCCGCGAAGCGGGGTCCCGCGGCACCCATGCCCAAAGATTGTAACACGCGGGCGCGCCCGATAGACTGGCCCCCGCCATGGAGCCGCTACCGGAGCCGTTGCCCGCCGACCCGCTCCCGCTCCTCGCGCGCTGGCTCGAGGAGGCCCGGACGGCGGTGAAGACGCCGACCGCGATGGCCCTGGCCACCGTGGACGGCGACGGGCGCCCGGCGGTCCGGATGGTCATCTGCCGCGGGTTCGACCCGGCGCGGGGCTGCTTCGTCTTCTACTCCGATCGCGAGAGCGCCAAGGGCCAGGCCCTGGCCGCGAACCCGCGGGCCGCGCTCGTCTTCCACTGGGACGTCTTCGAGCGGCAGGTCCGTGTGGACGGGCCGGTGGCCCACGTCCCCGACGCCGACTCGGACCGGTACTGGAGCACGCGCCCGCTCGACGCGAGAATGGCGGCGGCGGCCAGCGAGCAGAGCCGGCCCATCGCCTCGCGCGAGGCGTTCCTCGAGAAGATCGAGGCGGTGCGGCAGACGCACGGCGCGGACGTGCCTCGCCCGAAGCGCTGGGGCGGCTACCAGGTGTGGGCGGAGCGGGTGGAGCTGTGGGTCGGGCAGCCGGGGCGCGCGCACGATCGCGCGGTGTGGACTCGTGCACTCCAGCCGACCGACGCGGGCTTCACCGGCGGCCCCTGGCGGGGGACGCGGCTTCAGCCCTGACCGGACTCGGCCGGCTAACTCGGGTGGGCGCCGCTTCGCGGGGGCAGCGTGGAGGCGCACCAGAGGGCGAGGCCGAGCGGCGTGAGCAGGACCGGGCTGGCGACGCCGAACGTGGCCAGGACGAACACCACCACCGCGAGAATGCGCAGGGCGAAGCTCATGCGGTCTCTCCTGTGCCGGCGCCGGCCGGCCCAGGGGACGCCAGGCGCCGGATGCGGTCCTCCGCCTCGGTCATCGGCGAGCCCCCGTGCATCATGGCCCGCGCGAACTCGAGCATCGGATAGCCGTTCTGGGCCTCTTCCTGGAAGCGCCGGGCGAAGCCGCCGCTCCGGATGTCCTCGAGCACCCGCCGGAAGCTCTCCGCCATCGCCTCGCGATCCATCTCGAGCGAGCGGGTGATGCCGCCGAACACCGCGGTGGGCCCGTGGTCCTCGGAGGCCCGGAAGAAGCCGGTCTCCCTGAAGGAGCGGAAGACCATCTCCATCTCGCCCGACATGTACATCTCGAGCACGAGCGCCTCGGCGGGGATCCCGGCGTCGCGCGCGACCTCGAAGGCCATCATCATCGCCATGCCCAGGACCGAGCCCACCGTCTGCTCGATGAACAGGTCCAGGGTGGCCTCGACCTTGGCGCTCATCTGGACCGCCCCCGCGCGGAGCGCGCCCATGCCGTCGGCGAGCCCGAGCATGCGCTGCCCGGCCCGGCCGCTGCGGTCGGCCTCGACGCCGACGCAGGCCCAGAACCCGTTTCCGTTCAGGTAGTGGGAGCGGGCCGAGTTGCCGGCCATGCGCGGCGCCACCAGCAGCACGTCGATGTGCGCGGGGGGACGGATGAGGCCGAAGGCGAGGCTGTAGCCCGAGCCGAAGGCGATCGCGCTGCCGGGCCGCAGCGAAGGCGCGATCTCCGAGTCGAACACAGAGGGGATTACCTCGTCCGGAAGGAGCACGTACACCACGTCGTCGGAGGCCGCGGTGGCGATCGGTACCACCTCGAAGCCCTCGCTCCGCGCCTGCCCGGCGTACTCGTCCTCGCGATTGCCGATGCGCACCTTCGCGCCCGAGTCGCGAAGGTTCAGGGCGGCGGTGCGGCCGAGGTTTCCGTAGCCGAGCACCGCCACCGACTCACCCGCCAGCGCGCCGGGCGGCGCGTCGGCCGCGCGATATACTCGGACCTGCGATGGGGTCGGTTCGGTCATTGCGTGATCCTATCCTAAATCGCGGGACTCCGCCCCGGCTTCCGGGTCCCCGCGCCCGGGCATTGTAGCACCGGCGCGCGGTGATCAGCGCCTCCAGAGTGGTCCGCTGCTGCATCGCGGGGGGCGGGCCCGCCGGCATGATGCTGGGGCTGCTCCTGGCGCGGGCCGGGGTGTCGGTGCTGGTCCTGGAGAAGCACGGCGACTTCCTGCGGGACTTCCGCGGCGACACGATCCACCCCTCCACGCTCGAGGTGATGCACGAGCTCGGGCTCCTGGAAGAGTTCTTGCACCTGCCGCATCAGGAGGTCACCCGCCTGACCGCCCACTTCGGGGAATTTCCGGTCACCATCGCCGACTTCGCCCGTCTTCCGACCCGGTGCCGGTTCATCGCGATGATGCCGCAGTGGGACTTCCTGGACTTCCTGGCCCGTCACGCACGGCGCCATCCGACCTTCCGGCTGGAGATGCGGACCGAGGCCACCGACCTGCTCGAGGAGGCGGGGCGGGTGACCGGGCTCCGCGCCGCCACGGAGGCCGGGCCGCTCAAGGTGCGCGCGGATCTGGTGGTCGCCGCCGACGGCCGCTCGTCGGTGCTGCGCGAGCGGGCCGGGCTGCGCGTGCAGGACCTGGGCGCGCCCATGGACGTGCTGTGGTTCCGGCTCTCCCGCCGGCCGGAGGATCCCGCGGCGACGATGGGGCGCTTCGACATCGGCCGGATCTTCGTGCTCATCAACCGGGGCGAGCACTGGCAGTGCGGCTTCGTCATTCCCAAGGGCTCGGCGGACGAGGTGCGGCGGCGCGGCCTCGAGGCCTTCCGGGCCGAGGTGGCGCGGCTCGCCCCGTTCGCGACCGATCGGGTGGGGGACATCCGCGCGTGGGAGGACGTCAGGCTCCTCACCGTGAAGGTGGACCGCCTGGCCCGGTGGTATCGCCCCGGGCTGCTGTGCATCGGCGACGCCGCCCACGCCATGTCGCCGGTCGGCGGCGTCGGCATCAACCTGGCGATCCAGGACGCGGTGGCCGCCGCTAACCTGCTCGCGGAGCCGCTGCGCACGGGCCGGCTCGGCACCGAGGCCCTCCGCCGGGTTCAGCGACGCCGGGAGTGGCCGACCCGGGCGACCCAGGCGCTGCAGATCCTGGTCCAGCGCCGGGTCATCACCCGGGCCCTGCAGGGAGGCGCGGCCCGGCTCACCCCACCGCTCGCGCTCCGGCTCCTGGCGCGCTCCCCGTTCCTGCAGCGCCTACCCGCCCGTCTGGTCGGCCTCGGCCTCCGCCCCGAGCACGTCGTCGGGGTCCCCCGTCCTAGCGGTCGCCGGTGGCGGTGTACTCGAGGTTCTTGACGAGGCCGGCGGCGTCGTACTGGATGACCAGGATCTGGTCGTAGACCTTCAGGTTGAAGGCGCTGCCCCTGGTCTGTCTGTAGTGATACACCGAGGCGCGCGCGGCCTTGTCGGCGATCAGCGGGTAGACGTAGGTGCCGTGCGGCTTGCCCAGCAGGGCCTCGACCCCGGCCTCGGTCGTCTCGCCCTTCTTGATCTGCTGGGCCTTGCCGGCGTCGAAGTCCGTCCGGTCATCGGAGAACGAGCTGCTGAAGTCGTGGCCGACGAGGACGTCGCGCCAGAAGTAGAACTCCTGGGCGCGGGCCGGGATCACGTCGCCCGGCGGGGAGCTGAGCGTGGTCGCGTAGGCATAGCCGAGCACCTTCATCGTCTCGTTGTTCTTGAGCACGGTACCCTCGCGGTACGGCGTCCCGAGCCTCTGCCGGATCTCGGCCTCGGTGGCCTTCCCGACGGGCAGGTCCTCCAGCCGGGGCCGCGTGAAGTCGCGGCCGGCGCAGCCGACGGCCAGGAGCAGAAGGGCGAGGAGCGCGAGGGCCCGTCGTGGCATGCCGGGGACGCTAGGGGGACGATCCGTGGGCTGTCAAGCGGTCTCCGGGCGCGATGTTAGACTGCGACTGTCGCGATGAGCCAGCCCTGCCCCCGCTGTGCCCACGCCGCTCCCGCCGGCGCGCGGTTCTGCCCCGCGTGCGGTAGCCGCCTCGGCGGCCTCGAGTCCCCGCGCTTCGCCTCGCCCGGCCTCTACACCCCGACGCATCTGGCCCAGCGCATCCTCGATTCCCGGGAGGCGCTGGAAGGCGAGCGCAAGCAGGTGACGGTGCTCTTCGCCGACATCCACGGCCTGATCGAGCTGGTCGGCGACCGGGACCCCGAGGAGATCGGCCCGGTCATCGACCGGGTGCGGGAGCTGATGATGGAGGCGGTGCACCGCTACGAGGGCACCGTCAACCAGGTGGTGGGCGACGGCATCATGGCGCTCTTCGGGGCGCCGCTGGCCAACGAGGACCACGCGGTGCGCGCCTGCTATGCGGCGCTGCGGATGCAGGCCCAGGTGACCGCGTTCGGCGACGAGATGCAGCGGTCCCTCGGTCTGCCCCTGCCCATCCGGGTGGGCCTCAACTCGGGCGAGGTGGTGGCGCGCTCCATCGGCGGCGATCTATCGTTCACCTACACCGCGGTGGGCCAGACCGTGCACCTGGCCGCGCGCATGGAGCAGATGGCCAAGCCCGGCACGATCCTGGCCACCGAGTACACCCTGGCCCTGGCGCGCGGCCGGGTGGCCGCCCGCGCCCTGGGGCCGGTGCCGGTGCGCGGCCTGCAGGCGCCGGTGGAGGTGCACGAGATCACCGGTTCGGTGCCGATCCGCTCGCGCCTCGACGCAGCCTCCCCGCGCGCGCGGGCGCCGCTGGTCGGGCGTGAGGCGGAGGTGGCCCGCCTCGACGCGGCGCTCGAGGCGATGCTCGCCGGCCCCGGCCAGATCGTCTCGATGGTCGGCGAGGCGGGGGTGGGCAAGTCGCGGCTCTGCCTGGAGCTCGCGCGGCGCGGCCGGGCCCGCGGCTGCCTGGTGATCGAGGCGCCCGCGGTCTCGTACGGACGCGCAGCCGGCTACCGCCCCGGGGTGGAGCTGCACCGCCGGTACTTCCAGATCGAGAGCGACGACGACGCGGCGACCGTCCGGGGCAAGGTCGCCGCGCGCCTGCGCGCGCTGGATCCGGAGCTGGAGGACGGTGTCTCCGCGATGCTGTGGGTGCTGGGCGTCCGCGAGGAGGGCGGGGCCTTCGCCGAGCTCGATCCCCCCGTGCGCCGCCGCCAGGTGATGCGCGCAGTGCACCGGCTGGTGGCGCGCCAGGCCCGCCGGCAGCCCTTCGTGATGATCCTGGAGGACATGCAGTGGGTGGACTCCGAGACCCACGCCGCGATGGACGCGCTGGTCGAGGCGCTGCCGCCCCGCACGCTCGTGGTCACGACCTACCGACCCGAGTACGTGGACCGCTGGAGCCGCCACCCCGGCTACGTGCAGGTACGGGTGGGTGCGCTCGAGCCACCCGCCGCGGGCGGCATGCTCGACGCGCTGCTCGGCGACGATCTCTCGCTGGTCCCGCTCAAGCGGCTGGTGTCCGAGCGCGCCAACGGCAACCCGCTCTTCCTCGAGGAGTGCGTGGCGAGCCTGGTCGAGACCGGTGCGCTTGCGGGCGAGCGCGGGGCCTACCGCCTCACGCGGCCGATCGTGGCCCTCGAGGTTCCGGTCACGGTGCGGGCGACGATCGCCGCGCGCATCGACCGGCTGCCCTACGAAGACAAGCGCCTGCTCCAGGCCGCCTCCGTGATCGGGGACACGGTGCCGGTGCGCCTGCTCGAGACCGTCGCGGACCTGCCGCTCGACGAGCTGCACCACGGGCTCGACCGGCTCCAGGCCGCGGGCCTGCTCGACCAGCGGGCGCTCTTCCCCGACCTCGAGTACGGCTTCCGGCACGCCCTCGTGCACGACGTGGCCTACGAGAGCCTCGTCCACGAGCGGCGGCGCACCCTGCACGCCCGGATCCTGGAGGCGATCGAGCGCGCGTACGCGGGCGACCGGCTGGTCGAGCAGAGCGAGCGGCTCGCCCACCACGCCTTCCTCGGCGAGGTCTGGGAGCGCGCGGTGGAGCACTGCCGCCGGGCGGGCCGGCACACCCTGGCGCGGATGGCGAGCTGGGAAGGCGTGTCGTTCTTCGAGCGGGCCCTCGCCGCGCTCGGGCACCTGCCCGCCGGCCCCGCCACGCGCGCCGCCGCGGTGGACGTCCGCTTCGATCTGCACAACGCGCTGGTTCCCCTCGGCCAGCACGTCCGCAGCGTGGCGGTGCTCCGGGAGGCGGCCGCACTCGCCGAGAGCCTGGGCGACCGGGAGCGGCTGGCGCGCGCGCTGTCGTTCGAGAGCAACGTGCACTGGGAGCTCGGGGAATCCGACGAGGCGGCCCGCGTGGGCGAGCGCGCCCTCGCGATCGCCGAGGAGACGCAGGACCGGGGCCTGCACATCGTCGGCAACTACAACGTCGGCGCGGGCCGCCGGGCCCTCGGTGACTACCGCCAGGCCCTCACCGGCCTGCGGCGCACCCTCGAGCTCCTGCCTCCGGAGGCGCCGGGGGAGACCTTCGGCCTGCCCGGCATCGCGGCGGTGCTGACCCGCTCGCACCTGGCCTGGACCCTGGCCGAGCTGGGCCGGTTCGACGAGGCGGTGCGCCTCGCCGAGGAGGGCGTGCGGCTCGCGGGCGAGCAGCGAGACAGCTACAGCCTCACCTACGCGCTGCTGGGGCTGGGCGGGACCCTGGTGCGCCGGGGGCGCATGTGGGAGGCCAAGGGGGTCCTCGAGCGCGGCATCGGGCTCTGCGCCGAGATGCCCGCGCTCTTCCCCCCGTTCGCGGGAGACCTCGCGCTCGTCTACGCGCTCACGGGACGGATCCCGGAGGCGGTCGAGCTGGCCGAGCGCGGCGTCCGCCAGGCGCAGAGCCTGCTGAAGCTCGGCCGGCTGTCCCTGATCACCACGCATCTCGGCGAGGTGCAGCTGCTGGCGGGCCGGCCCGACGCCGCGGAGGCCGAGGGGCGCCGCGCGCTCGAGCTGGCCGAGAGGCACCGCGAGCGGGGCAACATCGTGTACGCGCTGCGGCTGCTCGGGCTGGCCGCCGCCGAGAAGCAGCCGCCGGACCTCGAGCGGGCCCGCGGCCACCACGCCGAGGCGCTGGCCCTGGCCGGCGAGCTGGGGATGCGGCCCCTGGCCGCTCGCTGCCACCTGGGGCTCGCGCGCCTCGCCCGGCGCACCGGGGACGCCGCCGGCGCGGGCAAGCACCTCGCGGAGGCGCGCGCGCTCTTCGAGGAGATGGGGATGGAGTTCTGGCTCGAGCGCCTGCATCTGGACTCGAGCACCGCGCCGGGGGCGAGCGCCCCGCCCGACGGCGCCAGCTTCTAGCTCCCTCAGGTCTCGAGAACCCAGCCGACGAGGGTGCGGAGGTCGTCGACCGAGAAGGGCTTGGTCAGGACCGGGTCGCCGGTCTCGGCCAGGAAGGGCATGAACCGCTCGGACTCGGCGTGGCCGGTGATGAAGATCACGCGCGGGAGGGCCTGGCCGAACCGCTTGCGCAGCGCCTCGTAGAGGCCGGGCCCGTCGAGGTTCGGCATCTGCAGGTCGCTGATGATCAGGTCGTAGCTGCGCCGCTCGATGCGGTAGAGGGCCTCGATGCCATCGCGGGCGGTGTCGACCTCGTGCTCGTCGAGCAGCAGGATGTGGGCGATCAGCTCCCGGAGGCTGTCCTCGTCCTCCACCACCAGGATGAGCCGTGGGCGCATGGCGCCGGTGTCACCAGCCGCTCACGGCGCGAGCAGCCGCCCGGCCAGCTCGAGCAGGCGGCTCGGCTTGAGCGGCTTGGTGAGCACGGGCACCCGCAGGTTGGCCAGGAAGCTGCCGTAGTGCGGGTCGAAGGTGGCCTCGGTGAGGAACACGACGCGGGGCGGGGTGTCCCCGAAGCGCTCGTGCAGGGCCTCGAGCAGCGCGGGGCCGTCGAGGGCGGGCATCCGCACGTCCGCGATGACGAGATCGTAGTGCCGCTGGTCGAGGAGCAGCAGGGCCGACTCGGCGTCGCTGGCGCCGTCCACCTCGTGACCGTCCAGGCTCAGCACGTCGATGAGCGTCTGCCGCGTAGCGGCCTCTCCGTCCACCGCGAGGACCAGGCGCGCGCTCACGCCGGCACGATACCGGCTCGGGTGGGGGGGGAGCAAGGCTCGGCTAACGTCTCGGCGGCACCCCGGGCCGGTCCGGCGCGGGCCTGGGCGGGGCGGCCGGGGCACCTCGGGCCGGGGGTGGCGCGGGGCCGACGGTCTTCCAGATGCCGCGCTTGGCGGCGCGCGCCTGCTCCTGACGCCGCAGCAGCATCTCCTGGTGGCGAACGTTGGGGCCGCCGGGGACCACCTGACCGAAGCCGTAGCCGATCATCTCCGCGTTGACCATCACGTCGCCGACCCAGACGTAGGCCAGCAGCCGGCCCTCCGGATCGCGCTCCAGCGCATCCAGCTCGAGCCGTACGTTCTTGGCGTTGGTGAGGCCGCGGTTGAACAGCAGCGCCTCGCGCCCGAGCGGGTCGCCCGAGCCGGGGCTGCCGTCGCCCGGATCCGGCGCGACCACCCCGATGTAGCGGACCCGCTCGACCTCGCCGTTGACGAAGACGTGGATGGTGTCGCCGCTCACCACCTTCACGACCGCCCCGGGCAGGGCCCGGGGCCGGCCCGCCTCCTGGCCCGGCGCGGGCGCGGCCGCCGCGAGCAGCAGCACGCCCGCGAGGAAGAGCGCTCGGGCCGGTCGGGGCACTACTTGCGGCCTTCGCTCAGGGAGCGCTCCAGCGCCTCCCGGCGGAGCCGCTCGGCGGCGAGCTGGTCGGTCAGGGACTTGACCTGCTCCTCGAGCCGCTTCATCTCCTCGCTCTGCTGCGCGCGCAGACCGGCCTGCTCCTGGGCGCCCTTCTGCCGCCACAGCATGTCGGCGGCCACGCCGCCGCCCAGGATTCCCAGCACGGTCCAGACCGCGACCCGCTTGAGCAGCGACTTCCTCACGTCCATGGCGAGCCTTTCGTCGCGGCGACCGCGATCACTCCACCAGCGCGATCGCGCGTACCGGCGAGCCGTCGGCGCCCGTCACCCGCAGCGGCAGGGCGATGACCCGGCAGCGGGGGGTGCCGATCCGGTCCAGGTTGGTCAGGTACTCGATCACGGTGATGCCGCGCGGGAAGAAGACGTGATGCGTGGTGCATTCCTCGCGGGCGATCTTCGTGGCGGGCGAGAAGATCGACGTGCGGATGCAGTAGTCGGGCGGGTAGTCGTAGCCCACCGCTTTCACCCCGCGGCCCACCAGCCACTCGCAGGCGCTGCGTCCGGTGTAGGGCGCGTCCTTCCAGAAGCGCTCGCTCGCCACCGGGCAGCGCGCGGGCCAGTCCGTCCGCAGCAGCGCGATGTCTCCCGCCTGCACGTGGCCGCCGCGCCGCTCCAGATCGGCGGCGGTCACCTCCGCGTTCTCGCCCAGGTGCGTGAGATCCACCACCGCGGCGGGGCCCATCCACTGGTCCAACGGCATGGAAGCGATGTCGCGGTCGCCCGGGAGGAAGTGTACCGGGGCGTCCACGTGGGTGTAGGCATGGCAGCTCACGGTCAGCACGGTGGACTGGAAGTTCGCGCCCGACTCGTGCGTCGACCGCCGCTCGCTCGCCACCGTCCAGCGGAAGTGGGGGCCGATGGGGAAGCTCAGATCCACCACGCGCATGGCGCTACATGGTGTCCCGTGGCCCGGGTCTTGTCAACGCCGGCCCTGAAGGGCCTTTGGATGGTGAGGGGGTGTATAGTTCCCCCACCATGGCCGACGCCCCGACAATCCGCCGAGTCGCGGTGGCCCTGTTCGAGGGTTTCACGGTGCTCGACGTCTACGGCCCCGTGCAGGCCTTCGCGAGCGCGCGCATCGCCCGGCCCGACGGCTCCTGGCTGCGGCTCTTCGAGATCGTGACCGTCGCCGAGAAGGCCGGCCCAGTCAGGAGCGGCGAGGGCCCGACCACGCACGCCGACTTCGCCTTCGCGGACGCCCCCGCCTACGACGTGCTGCTGGTGCCGGGCGGCTTCGGCACGCGGCAGGCGGTCAACAACGCCCCGCTGCTCCTGGCCCTCACGTCGGCCAGCCGGCGCGCCGCCGTCACCACCACCGTGTGCACCGGCTCGGCGCTGCTCGCCCGCACCGGCCTGATGGACGGCCGACCCGCCACGTCGAACAAGGTCGCGTGGGACTGGGTGGTGCAGCAGGGCCCGCGCGTGCGGTGGCAGCGCCGGGCCCGGTGGGTGGACGACGGCGACCTCGTCACCTCCTCGGGGGTGTCGGCCGGCATCGACATGGCGCTCTCGGTGGTGGCGCGCTTCCACGGCGTCGAGATGGCGCGTCAGTCGGCGCGCTTCATGGAGTACGTCTGGCACGAAGAGGCGGACGACGACCCCTTCGCGTGAGCCGCCCTCCCCGCTAATCCAGGAAGATCTGCTCGGGCCGGACCGTCACGGCCTCGGTGGGGCCGGGGCCGGCGGCCTCGGCCGGGGGAGCGGCCGGCCAGACCTCGGCCGCCGGCGCGAGGGGGACATCGACCCGCCACTGCCACTCCTTGGTGGCCAGGTAGCCGGCGGCGGCCAGCAGGACCCCGGCGAGCACAACGGGGCGAATGATCTCAGCGGTCATGAGCGCACCTCCTTGGCGGTACGTGCGGGCGGCAAGCCCCATGCCACCCTGCGCCATGCGCAAGGGCTCGATCCGGCGGCGATCTGTGCGGTGGCCGCGAGGCCGGGCGGGCCCGCGGCCGAATGTACCGTGTAATCCTGCGCTGTCCGTCGGCCGGCTGACACTGGGGCCGGGTGGCTCTGGCTTCGGATCGGGCACGTGGGGTAAGGTGGCGCCGATGCCCGCCCAGGCCGCTGCCGACCTCGCCACCCTCGAGTCGATCCAGAAGCGGGTCCTCTGGCTGAGCGCCTGCGTGGTGCACCATGCCAACAGCCGGCCCAACCCCGACGGCACCAAGGTGGGCGGCCATCAGGCCTCCTCGTCCTCCGTGGTCTCCCTAATGACCGCGCTCTACTTCCACGCGCTCCGCCCCGGCGACATCGTGGCCACGAAGGCCCACGCCTCGCCGGTGCTCTACGCCATCGAGTACCTGCGCGGGCGCCTCGGCGCGACCGAGCTGGAGAGCCTGCGCACCCTGGGGGGACTCCAGGCCTACCCGAGCCGGCGCAAGAACCCGGAGATCGTGGACCTCTCCACCGGCTCGATGGGACTCGGGGCGGTCAGCGCGGCCTTCGGGGCGCTCGCCGCGCGCTACGTGAGCCAGCACGGCGGGGGCGAGCCGATGCCCCGGCGCTACATCGCGATGGTGGGCGACGCCGAGCTCGACGAGGGCAACGTGTGGGAGGCGCTGCTCGAGGAGGCGGTGCGCGAGCTCGACAACCTCCTGTGGATCGTGGACCTCAACCGCCAGAGCCTCGACCGCATCCTGCCCGACGCCCGCCGCGGCCAGCTGCGCGATTGGTTCCGGGGCGCAGGCTGGCACGTGATCGAGCTGCGCTGGGGCCGGCGGCTGCGCGCGCTCTTCGGCCGCCCGGGCGGCGAGCGGCTGCGCGCGCGCCTGGAGGGCATGGGCAACGCCGAGTACCAGTCGCTGCTGCGCCTGGCCCCGGCCGCCGCGCGCAAGGCGGTCACCGCCGCCGCGGCCGGGGAGACGGACGCGGTGGTGGACCGGCTGCTCGCGGATCTGCCGGACGAGGCGGTGGGCGCGCTGGTCGCCGACGTGGGCGGCCACGACCTGCCGTCGATCCTCGAGGCCTACGCGGAAGCGGGGCGGCCACGGCGCGGGCCCTGCGTGATCATCGCCGACACCATCAAGGGCTGGGGCTACCCGTTCGCGGCCGATCCCATGAACCACGGCGCGCTGCTCACCGCCGGTCAGCTCGAGGAGCTGCGCACTGCCCTCGGGGTGGCGCCCGGCGAGACGTGGGTCGGCTTCGCGGCGGGCAGCGCGGAGGCGGAGCTGATCCGCCGTGGCCCCGCACCCTACGCGCCGCCGCCAGGCCGCGCCCCCGCGCCGGCGGTCCCCGAGACCCTGGAGGAGGCGTACCCGGCGCAGACCTCCACCCAGGAAGCCCTGGGCCGCGTGCTCGGTCGCCTCGGCCGCCTGCCGGTCGGCGACCGGATCGTCACGCTCTCCGCCGACGTGGCGGTGACCACGCACCTCGCGGGCTGGATCAACCGCAAGGGCGTCTACTTCCCGCGGCCGAAGCCCGGCTTCGCCGGAGAGGGGCCACAGGCGGTGCAGTGGAGGGAATCGCCGGCCGGCCAGCACATCGAGCTCGGCATCGCCGAGCACAACCTGTTTCTCGCCCTGGGCGCCTTCGGCCTCACCCACGAGCTGTCGGGGGCGACGCTCCTGCCGATCGGCACCCTGTACGATCCCTTCGTCACGCGCGGGCTCGACGCCCTCTACCACGCCCTCTACGCAGGCGGGCGCTTCATCGTGGCCGGCACCCCGTCGGGAGTGAGCCTCTCGCCCGAGGGCGGCGCGCACCAGTCGGTGATCACGCCGGGGATCGGCATCGCGCTGCCCGCCCTCACCTACTACGAGCCCACGTTCGCGCATGAGGTGGAGTGGATCCTGCTCGATGCCCTCCACCGCCTGATGAACCGTCGTGACGCCGCCGAGAGCCTGTACCTGCGCCTGTCCACCCGGCCGATCGATCAGTCGCTGGCTCCCGTGCCCTCGCCCGCGTACCGCGAGGCGGTGCTGCGCGGCGGCTACCGCCTCGTCGACGCGCGCGCGGAGCCGGGCTACGACCCCGACGACGATGCGGTGCACATCTTCGCGACCGGGGTGATGGTGCCCGAGGCGGTGGAGGCGGGCCGCGTGCTGCGCGCCGACGGGATCCGCGCGAGCGTCTTCGTGGTCACGAGCCCGGATCTGCTGCACCGGGATCTCCGCACTACGTACCAGCACGTACTCGACCTGGTCGGCGCCGACGAGGAAGGCGTGCCGGTGGTGTCGGTGCAGGACGGCCACTCGCACGGGCTCGCGTTCCTGGGGGGCGCGCTCGCGGTGCCGCAGATCCCGCTCGGGGTGGACCACTTCGGCCAGTCGGGCGCCCGGCGGGACCTCTACCGGCACTACGGGGTGGACGCGCCCGCGATCGCGGCGGCGGCCAACCGGCTTCTTGCCCGAGGGCCGGGTCTGCGATAGCATCCGCTCATCCCAGCCCGTATCCGCTCCAAAGGAGGAGCCCGCCATGGACAGTCGCCTCAAGCACCTCGCCGAGCAGCTCGATGCCGGTCTCATCGCCCGCCGCGAGTTCCTGCGCAAGGCGGCCGTCGTCACCGGCGGCACCGCCGCGGGCCTGCACGCCCTCCGCAGCATGGCCTCCGCGCAGGGGAAGACCAAGCTGCGCGTCTGGCTCTTCAAAAGCTTCGTCACCGCGGGTAACGACGTGCTGGCCCGGCAGGTCGAGGCCTGGGCCAAGGACAAGAACGTCGAGGTCGAGATGGACTGGGGCACCTTCGGCGACCGCGAGCAGAAGTACGTGGCCGCCATCGAGGCCGGCAACCCGCCCGACCTCGGCGAGATGAACATCTACGGCCCGATGCGCTACAAGGCCGCCCTGCGCGACGTGAGCCGTGTCGCGGGCGAGCTGGCCAAGGCCAAGGGCGGGCTCCTGCCCTTCGCGGAGCGCGCCATGAAGGCCGACGGCAAGTTCCTCGGCGTCGCGCGCTACTCGATGACCACCGTGTTCTTCATCCGCAAGGACATCATGGAGGCCAAGGGGCTCAAGATCCCCAAGGTCTACGATCCCGACGTGGTCGAGTTCGCCAAGAAGGCGCAGGATCCGTCCAAGGATCTCTACGGCTTCGGCCAGACCCTGAACCGGTCGGACGACGGCGACGGGTTCATGTCCAACATCCTCTGGGACTACGGCGGGGGCGTGTGGGACAAGGACGGCAAGCCCGCGCTCGGCACCGCCTTCCTCAAGCAGAACACCCAGGCTCTGCAGTTCGCGGTGGACACCATCAAGAAGCACGGCATCCAGCCGCCCGGCGTGATGGGCTGGACCGACGTGTCCAACAACGAGGCCTACATGGCGGGCAAGCTGGTGACCACCAACAACGGCGCCAGCCTCTACTTCGCGATGGTGAGCAAGAAGCACGAGCTGGCCGCGAAGACGCTCTGCGTGGTCACCCCCGGCGGGCCGGCCGGCTCCTTCGTGGGCTCCTCCTGCTACAACTGGGCGATCTTCCAGAAGACGCAGAAGGTCGATCTCTGCGAGGACCTCATCCGCTACCTCGAGGACGAGAAGCGCTTCAACGAGTACATGCAGGTCTCGGTGGGGCAGGCCGGTCCCGTCTACAAGGGCCGCGCCGACAATCCGTACTGGAAGTCCGATCCGAACTTCGATGCGATGATGCAGAACATCATCCGGAGCGTCAACCTCGGCTATCCCGGTCCCATGACGGCGGCCGCCGCCGAGGTGCAAGGCCAGAAGATCCTCACCGACATGGCGGGCCGCGTGGTGGTGGGCGGCCTTTCGCCCGAGGCGGCCCTGAAGGAAGCGCACGCGCGGGTCGAGGAGGTCTACAAGATCCGCGGCAAGGCCTAGCCATGGCGACGGTCCGTCCCTCGTCCCCCCCTCTCCCCTCCGGGGAGAGGGTCGGGGTGAGGGGGGGCTTCCGTCCCGAGGTCTCTCCGCGCCCGCGCGCCCAGCTCGAGGTCACCCTGCGGCGTGTCCTCGGGCCCGACTACCGGATGGGCTTCCTCTTCGTCGCGCCCATCGTGGTCCTCGTGCTGGCGCTGGTGGCCTATCCCTTCTGCTACGCGGTCTACCTCAGCCTGACCCGCAAGTACGTGGGCATGCCCCCCGTCTTCGTCGGGCTCGAGAACTACATCCGCCTCACCTACGACGGCTTCTTCCAGCGCGCCGTCGTCAACAGCTTCATCTTCACGTTTGCCTCGGTGGGCGTCAAGCTGGTGCTCGGCATCGGCATGGCGCTCGTGCTGACCTCGAAGATCCGGTTCCGCGGCTTCTGGACCGGGGTGCTGCTGATCCCGTGGGTCGCGCCCACCGTGGTCTCCGCGCTCAACTTCCTGTGGATCTTCGACTACAGCCTGGGCGTGCTGAACTACCTGCTGGTCCACGTCTTCGGTGTCCTGTCGCGCGGGGTGGGCTGGCTCAGCGAGCCCGGGACCGCGATGGCTTCGGTCATCGGGGTCAACATCTGGCGCGGCTTTCCCTTCTTCGGGATCAGCTTCCTGGCCGGCATGAAGGCGATCTCGGGCGAGCTCTACGAGGCGGCGGCGGTGGACGGGGCCACGGTGTTCCAGCGCTTCCGCTACGTCACGCTGCCCGGCATCCGGAACATCGTGATGATCGTGGTGCTGCTCTCCACCATCTGGACCTTCAACGATTTCGCGATCGTCTACATCCTGACCAAGGGCGGGCCGGGGGGGGCCACCATGGTGCTGCCCGTGCTCACCTACGAGATCGCCTTCGGGGCCCAGCGCCTGGGCGAGGCCATCGCGGTGGCGCTCTACATGCTGCCCCCGCTCGCCTTCGTGATCATCGTGCTGTCGAACTACATGCGGAAGGGCACGACGCGATGACGGGCATGGTCGGCCACAGCACGGTGAGGACGGAGCGGCTGCAGTCCGCGGTGTCGTATGCCATCTTGTTGACCTTCCTGCTGCTCGTGATCTTCCCGTTCTACTGGATGATCGTCACGTCCTTCAAGGGCGAGAACCAGATGCGCAGCCTGGTCTCGATGTTCTGGCCGAGCCCCTTCGTGACCGAGAACTACGACCACCTGCTCGCCAAGACCGAGTTCGTGAGCTGGTTCAAGAACAGCGTCATCGTATCGGTGTCGAGCACGTTCCTGGCCACCGCGATCGGGACCCTCGGCGCCTACGCCCTGGCCCGGCTCAAGTTCCTGGGCCGCGCGTTCATGGCCAGCACCGTGCTGATCACCTATCTCGTCCCGCCGTCGATCCTGTTCATCCCGCTCTACGCCCAGATCCGCAACCTGGGCCTCGCCGACAGCCTCACCGGCCTGATCGCGGCGTACCCGTCCTTCACGGTGCCGTTCGTGACGTGGCTGCTGATGGGCTACTTCGAGTCGATCCCGGTGGAGCTGGAGGAGTCCGCGATGATCGACGGGGCCACCCGCTTCGGGGCGTTCCGGCGGGTGATCCTGCCCCTGGCCGCCCCCGGGCTGCTCGCGAGCGGGCTCTACGCCTTCACCCAGGCGTGGAACGAGTTCCTCTACGCCCTGGTGTTCATCACCAACGTGAGGCTGCGGACCCTGCCGGTGGGCCTCTCCACCTTCATCACCGGCGACGTCTACGGCTGGGGCTTCCTCATGGCCGGCGCCGTCCTCACCACGCTGCCGGTCATCGCCGCCTACATCTACCTCCAGAAGTACATGGTCGAAGGCCTCACCGCCTGCAGCGTCAAGGGCTAGTTCCGGGGTCAGGTCTTGAAATACGACATTTGCCGCAGTGCGATGTCGTATTTCAAGACCTGACCCCAAGCTGCTGCTTGTAGGTTTGCTCGTCGAAGCCGACGATCAGGGTGCGGCCTCGGCGCAGGGTCGGGGCGCGCAGGTTGCCCGTGGGCCCGAGCAGCAGCTTGAGCAAGGTCGCGCGGTCCGGCTTGGCCTTCTTCAGGTCGACGTGCTCCACCTTCTTGCCCTTGGCCACGTACAGCTCGTCGACGCCGTCGAGCACCGAGAGTGCGGCCGCGCCCTTGATGGTGGCCTTCTTGGCGTCGGCCTGCTCGCCGACAGTCACCTTGTGCTTGGCAAGGAACCCTTGCGTCTTGGCGCAGGTCATTCAGCCGTTGCGGTGATAGCTCCAGTCCACTCTGGCCATCGGCTCTCCTCTCCTCGTCCGGTCAGTGAGTGTAGCGTCGCGCGTACTGGGCCACGCAGGCCGCCTCGAGGGCGGCGGGATCCTGATAGCTCCCGGCAAAGCGCTCGACCGCGAGCGGGGCCAGGTCGGGCTCGCTCTTGCCGTCCACGATGAGATCGGCCAGGGCGCGGCCGGCGGCCGGCGACAGGCTGAGACCCCCGACGCAGCAGCCCGAGGCCACGAAGAGGCCGTCGAGCCCGGACACGCGTCCGACGATGGGCCGGCCGTCCGGCGTCATGGTAGGCGCGCCGCCCCGGTGCACCGCGATCCTCGCCTCCCGCAGGGCCGGGAAGTGCGCGGCCACCTCGGCCACCAGCGCGCGCAGCACGCCCAGGTCCAGCTCGAGCGCGTCGATCTCGAAGCCCGCGGGCAGCCCCTCGCGTCCGAGCACCCGCGGGGCGTCCTCGTAGCCGCCGAAGAGCAGCCCGCCCCGCTCGTGGCGCACGTAGACGCTCGCCTCGACGAGCCGCACGATCGGCTGCAGCGGCTCCACCCCCGCGATCGGCTCGGTGACGAGGAGCTGGTGGCGCACCGGGACCAGAGGCAGCGCGATGCCGGCCGAGGCCGCCACCCGCGCGGTCCAGCCCCCCGCCGCGTCCACCACCACCGGCGCGCGCAGCTCGCCCCCCGCGGTCGCCACGCCGGCGGCGTGGCCGCCCACCTGGAGCAGGCCCTGCACCGCGGTGAAGGGGAGCAGCCGCGCGCCCAGCTCGCCCGCGCGCGCGGCGAAGCCCACCGCCACCTTGGCCGGATCGAGCCACCCGTCGCTCGGCACGTGCAGGATCGAGCGCGCGGCGCCCGGCCGGAAGTGCGGGGCGAGCCGCCCGGCCTCGCGCGCGTCGATCACGCGCGCCTCGACCCCGCAGGCCCGCGCGGTCTCCTGCGCCGCGCGCACCCGGGCCTCGGCGGCCTCCGTGTAGGCCGCGCGCAGGCTGCCCGAGCGGTGGAAGCCCACCGTGCGCCCCATCTCGGCCTCGAAGCGCTCGAAGGCCTCGCAGGCCTCGTGGCGCAGGCGGGCCATCGTGGGCTCCCGGTCGGCCTTGCTGGTGAGGCCGGCCGCCCGCGGCGAGGTCTGCGAGCCGAGCGCGTGCTGGTCCACCAGCGTGACCCGGAGCCCGCGCCGGGCCAGGTGATAGGCGGTGGCCGCGCCGAAGGCGCCCGAGCCGATGACGACCGCGTCGCTGACGGCGGCTGCGGCGGCCATGTCAGGCCAGGCGCGAGCCGCGCGCGGTCTCCTCGTCGGTGACCGGCCGGCGGCCGCGCAGGAAGTCGAAGTCCACGCCCTCGTCGGCCTGGAGCACGTGGTCGAGGAACATGCGCAGGTACCCGCCGATGACGCCGTCCGGCCGCGGCCGCCACGCTGCGCGCCGCCGCGCCAGCTCCTCGTCGGGCACCCGCAGGGTCAGGCGCCGCTCCGGGACGCTCAGCTCGATCTCGTCGCCGCCCTGGACCAGGGCCAGCGGCCCGCCCACCGCGGACTCGGGCGTCACGTGCAGCACCACCGTGCCGTAGGAGGTGCCGCTCATCCGCGCGTCCGAGATGCGCACCATGTCCTTCACGCCGGCCCGCAGCAGGCGCGCCGGCACCGGCGCGGCGCCCCACTCCGGCATGCCGGGGCCGCCCTTGGGCCCGGCCTGCTTGAGCACCAGCACCGAGGTCTCGTCGATCGGCAGCGACGGATCGTCGATGCGCCGCTCGAGATCGAGATGGTCCTCGAAGACCACCGCGCGCCCGCGATGGAGCATCAGATGCGGGGAGGCCGCCGACTGCTTGAGCACCGCCCCGCCCGGGCAGAGATTGCCGGTGAGGATGACGGTGCCCCCCTCCGGCTGGAGCGGCAGCGACAGGGGCCGGATGATGTCGGCGTCGTGGCAGGGGGCCACCGCCACGTTGTCGCGCAGGGTCCGGCCGTTGACGTTGAGCGCGGTGCCGTCCAGCATTGGCAGGAGCTCGCGCAGCACCGCGGGCACCCCGCCCGCGTAGTAGAAGTCCTCCATCAGGTGCTTGCCGGACGGCCGCACGTTGGCCAGCAGCGGCGTGGTGCGCGACAGCTCGTCGAAGCGCCGGAGCGGCAGCGGCACCTCGGCGCGGCCCGCGATCGCGACCAGGTGCACGATGGCGTTGGTGGAGCCGCCGAGGGCCATGTCGGCGCGGATCGCGTTGTCGAAGGCGGCCGCGGTGAGGATCTCGGAGGGCTTCGGCCCGCGGGCCAGGGCCATCTCCACCGCGCGGCGGCCCGACATCTCGGCCAGGACGAGGCGCCGCGAATCCGGCGCGGGGATGGCCGCGTTACCGGGCAGCGCGAGCCCCAGCACCTCGGCCATGGCGGCCATGGTGGACGCGGTGCCCATGACCATGCAGTGCCCGCTGGAGCGCGAGAGGCACGACTCGACCTCGGCCATGACCTCGTCGGTGATCTCGCCGGCCCGCCGCTGGGCCCAGATCTTGCGCGCGTCGGTGCCCGAGCCGAGCTCCTGCCCGCACCACACGCCCTTGAGCATGGGCCCGCCCGTCACCATGATGGCGGGCACGTCCGCGGAGGCCGCGCCCATCAGCATGGCCGGAGTGGTCTTGTCGCAGGCGGCCAGCAGCACCACCGCGTCCAGGGGATAGGCGCGGATGCACTCCTCCACGTCCATCGCCATCAGGTTGCGGAAGAGCATGGTGGTGGGCTTCATCAGGATCTCGCCGAGCGAGATCACCGGGAACTCGAGCGGGAAGCCCCCCGCGCTCCACACTCCGCGCTTGACCGCCTCCGCCACCTGCCGGAGGTGGGCGTTGCAGTTGTTGAGCTCGGACCAGGAGTTGCATATGCCGATCACCGGCCGGCCGTCGAACACCGGGTCGCCGAAGCCCTCGGCCCTGAGATAGGCGCGGTGCATGAAACCGTCGAGGTTCCTCGGGGCGAACCAGTTGCGGCTGCGCAGGGTCGGCGGGGTCGTCATAGGGCCCACATTCTGCCCTGTTTGCTAGACTTTCGCCATGCGCGCGTGTCGGCCGGGCCTGCTCCTGTGCGTGGTGGCGCTGCTCGCCGCCTGCTCGACCCTGACCCCGGTCCAGGACCGGAGCCTCCACGAGGTGCGCGCCTTCGCCGAGGAGACGGCCCGCCTCTACGGGCTGCCAGCCATCCACGTGCTGGTGAGCCACAACCCGGAGAGCCCGGTCGGCTCCTACCGGCGCGGCTACTTCGCGGTGAACCGCCTGGTGCTCGGCTCGGAGTTTCGCGACGCCATCGTGGCCCACGAGCTCGGCCACTACGTTCTCGGCCACGATGTGCCCCTGGCCGGCGCCACCCCCGAGGCCCGCCAGCGCGATCGCGAACAGCGGGAGCTCGACGCCAACGCCAAGGCGGTGGAGATCCTGGCCCGGGTGCGGGGGGTGCCGGAGGACCAGGGCGTGCGGCTGGTCTACAGCTATCTCCTGAACGTCCACCGCCGCCTGCAGCGCGCCCCCGGCGAGGACCTGCTCGGCCACCGCCCCCCGTGCGAGGAGATCACCGACCTGCTCGCCCGCTTCCCCCGGCAGCTCGTCTGGACCGCGAGCCTCGAGTGCGCGCCGCCGCGCCCGGTGGGCGGATAGACAGCCCCGGAGGCCGCATGGTATAAATACGCGTTCCCCGGAACGGGCTCGTGGTGCAGCCTGGTTAGCACACTGGACTGTCAATCCAGAGGTCGCGGGTTCAAGTCCCGTCGAGCCCGCCATTCAATCAAGCAGTTAGGAGGGGGCGGCGCTCTGTCGCCCCCTTCAACTTGCCCTGATCTTGCCCTTTCCCGTTGTCCGCATTCGTGATCGCCGGGCGCCGTCCGGCAAGGATCTCTGTTCCCTAGGCCCGCTCCCCCGAGTGCTACCATCGGCACATGGCTGCGCGCCCTCGCAAGCCTCCCGATTCACCTGCGCTTGAAGTCCGCCGATTCTCCCCTGAGGACGCGGGACAAGCGATCAAGCGGCTTGAGACTCGGATTGCTGAGGTGACGGCCCTAGGTGAACCGCCCCGGGTTTCCCGGAGACTCGATTACGTGAGAACCGCCACGCCATCTGGAGCAGCCTGTCGGGCATGGTACGCCTGCTCGAACTCGGCCGGGGGCACATAACCGAGGGGCTCGAGGAGGCGCTCGTGATTGTACCACGCGACCCACTCGAGCGTCGCGAACTCGACGTCCTCGAGTCCCTTCCACGGCCCGCGCCGCCGGATCTCTTCCGTCTTGAACAACCCGATCACCGTCTCGGCCAGGGCGTTGTCATACGAGTCCCCGGCACTGCCCACCGACCGCTCAATGCCCGCCTCCGCCAACCGCTCGGTGTACCGAATCGCGAGATATGGCCCGCCGCGGTCGCTGTGATGTACCAACGGCGCGGCCGGCACGCGGACCCGGTCGTAGAGGGCCTGCTCCAGCGCATCGAGCGCCAGGTCGCTCCGCAACGAACTCGACACGCGCCACCCCACGATCCGGCGGGAAAACACGTCGATCACGAAGGCGACATACACGAACCCGCGCCACGTCGCCACGGAGGTCAGGTCGGCGACCCAGAGCTGGTTTGGGCGGTCGGCCGTGAACTGCCGGCTCACCAGGTCCGGTGGGCGCGCCGCGGCGAGATCCGGCGTCGTCGTCACCCGGACGCACCGGCCGCGCACGACGCCGGCGAGGCCGAGCCGGCGCATGAGGCGCCCGACCGTGCACCGGGCCACGGCATACCCCTCCCGCCCGAGCTGCTTCCACACCTTGCGCACGCCATAGACCGCCCGGTGCTCCCGCCACACCCGCTCCACCTGGACCGCCAGCCCCTCGTCCCGCCGCGTCCGCGCCGGGCGGCGCTCGGGCGTACGCTCCCGCGCCTTGGCCTCGTAGTACAGCGACGGGGCGATCGGCAGCACCGCACAGATCGGCTCGACCCCATACTCGCCGCGGTGGGCATCGATGAACCGGACCATCACTTCGCTCGGCGGTCGAGCTCCGCCTGGGCGAAATACGCCGACGCCTTCTTCAGGATCTCGTTGGCCCGCCGCAGCTCAAAGTTCTCCCGCTCCAGCTGTTTGAGCCGCGCCCGCTCGTCCGTCGTCAGCCCCGGCCGCTGGCCGGCGTCCCGCTCGGCCTGCCGCACCCAGCTCCGGAGCGTCTCCGCCGAGCACCCGAGCTTCGCCGCGATCGAGGTGATCGCCGCCCACTGCGACGGATGGGCCGCCGCGTGCTCCACCACCATCCGTACCGCCCGCTCCCGCACCTCCGGTGAAAACCGTCCCGGTCTCGCCATGACCCCATCCTCTCAAGGTTTGGAGCCTCCGGGAAAGCCGGGGCGGTTCAGGGTTCAGAGGCCGCGGATCTCTTGGGAGCCGTCGTGAATTCACCCAGAAGCCGGCCGTTACCCTCGTGGTGCCGGATGCGCCCCATATCCCGCAGGACGGGGTTCTAGCTCGTCCTCATCTCGCCGCCGGTATCTCGACGGTCACCCGCGCGCGCGCCATTCCTTCTCTCCGGCGCAAGGCGGCCCCAGGAGCGTAGCCCTAGCCCTCTAGGTCGGATCTCGCCGTCCAAAGTCCTACCAGAAAGCGTGCGCACGCCTGTGATAGGGTCTGGGCGGCGGTGCCCGGTCTGCCGGGCGGTGGACTTGGCGGGCCGCCAGACGGTCTGCTCGGCCCGGTGCCGCCGCGAACGGTCCCGCCAGCGGGAGCAGGCCGCGCGTGAGGCCAGGGATCGGGAGATCCGGGTGCTGCTGGAGACGGCGCTGCGGAAGCTGCGGGAGGGGCCATGAACTTGAGAGTGTTCCTCTCGGCGTCGTCATCGTGAGCCCTGGGAGCGGCAAGGAGGGCCCGATGCGTCGGCGTCCCAAGCCTGCGAAGGCGAAGGACCAGACCAAGCCACCGGTGGCCCCCAACTCGCGGAAGCGCAAAGGCTCCAAGGTCCGCGACCTTGAGAACCGCTTGACCGAGGCGCTCAAGCGTGAATCGGAAACACTCGATCAGCAGGCGGCCACGAGCGAAATCCTCCGGGTCATCAGTCAGTCGCACACCGACGTGCAACCGGTCTTCGACGCAATCGTCAGAAGCGTGGTGAGGTTGTGTAACGGACTTTTTAGCACGGTTTTCCAGTTCGACGGCGAGCTGCTCCATGTCGCCGCCGCGCACAATCTCACCCCGGCAGGCCTCGAGGCGCTTCATCGCCTGTATCCGACGCGCCCAAACCGGGCCCTCGCGGCCGCGCGCGCCATCCTCGAGCGCGCTCTGATTCATATCCCTGATATCGAGCTCGAGCCCGAGTCCCAGCAGCGAGCTGTTGCCCGGACGGTCGGCTGGCGGAGTGCAGTCGTTGTACCCATGATGCGGGAGGGCGCTCCCATTGGCGTGGTCACAGTGGGGCGCGCCCGACCCGGGCCGTTCTCCGATAGCGAGATCGAGCTCTTGAAGACCTTCGCCGACCAGGCCGTGATCGCCATCGAGAATGTGCGGCTGTTCAAGGAGCTGGAGGCGCGGAACAGTGACGTCAGTGAAGCGCTGGAGCAACAGACGGCGACTGCCGATATCCTCCGCGCAATCGCCTCCTCACCCAGCGATCTCCGGGCGGTCCTGGATGCCGTGGCCGAGCGTGCAGCGCGACTGTGCGAGGCCACCGATGTTCTCATTCACCGAGTGGATGGGGCGATGCTCCCAATCGCGGCCGGC
>DATIFV010000164.1:0-15268 GCA_035455085.1 Candidatus Methylomirabilota bacterium
CGACATGAGCCCCCGCGCGCTCGCCATGGCCGGCTCGCCGCTGCGGCGTTCGGGCCGGGTCACGCCCGCGAGACGAGCTAACCCGCGACCCGAATGGGGACAGAGATGCGCCGTTCACCTAGTTTTTCCGTAGCCTGCTAGCGGTCGGCGCGGGCCAGCACCGCGTGCAGCAGCACGTTCACGCCGGGCGAGGTGTAGTCGAGCTCGGCGTGCTCGGCCTCGCTGTGCGAGATCCCGTCGCGGCACGGGGTGAAGATCATGGCGGTCGGCGCGACCCGCGAGACGTAGTAGGCGTCGTGGCCCGCCTGGCTCAGGATGTCCCGGTGGGCCACGCCCAGCTCCTGGGCCGCCTCCCGGATGAGGCGGATGCAGCCCGGATCGAAGCGCTCGCTGCCGAACTGCCACTCCCCCGCGATCCGCATCTCCACGTTGGCCCGGCGGGCGCAGTCGGGCATCGCGGCTCGGACCTCGGCCCACATCTGATCGGCCACCGCCCGGTCCGCGTGGCGCACGTCGCACGTGAGCTGGGCGTACTCCGCGAGGATACCCGCCTTGTTGGGCCACGCCACCAGGCGCGCCACCGTGGCCTTGCCCTCGGTCGCGTGGTACTTCCACCCCACGTCGTTGACCGCCACCGCGAGCATCGCCGCGCCCACCAGCGCGTTGCGCCGCCGGTCCATCGGGGTCGGCCCCGAGTGCGCGGTCTCGCCGCGCACGTCCACGTGCATGCCGTGGGCCGCGTAGCCGCCCACCACGATGCCGACCGGCACCGCCTCGCGATCGAGGATCGGGCCCTGCTCGATGTGCAGCTCGAAGTAGGCGTCGATGGCCCGGCCGCCCACCGCGGCCTTGCCGTGGTAGCCGATGCGCTCGAGCTCGTCCCCGAACCGCTTGCCCTCGTCGTCGCGCAGGGCGTGCACCCAGTCCACGTCGAACACGCCCGCAAAGGCACCCGAGGCGACCATCGGGGGGGTGAAGCGCGCGCCCTCCTCGTTGGTCCAGCACACCAGCTCGAGCGGGCGGCGGGTGCGCACCCGGCGGTCGTCGAGCGTGCGGAGCACCTCCAGGCCCGCCAGCACCCCCACGATGCCGTCGTACTTGCCGCCCGCGAACTGGGTGTCGAGGTGGCTCCCCATGAGCACCGGCGGCAGGTGATCGTCGGTGCCCGGGCGGCGTGCGAAGATGTTGCCGACCCGGTCGATCTGCACCGTGCAGCCGGCCTCGGTGCACCAGGTGACGAACAGGTCGCGCATCTCCTTGTCGGCGTCGGTGAGGGCCAGCCGGCGGAGACCGCCCGCCTTGCCCGGGCCGATCTCGCCCGAGCGCATGACGGTGGACCAGAAGCGGGGCGCGTCGATCGTGACGGGGGCGGTGGCGGACATGGCGCGGCTCCGGTCTTACCCCGCGGCGGGAGAGGCTGTCAACCGCCTTGACAGCCGCCGGTGATCGGCCAATATCGAGACGCCGTGCACTACGTGGATCCCTCCACCGGCCAGACCTACCCGCTCGGCGAGGCGCGCTGGCGCGCCGACAACGGCCACTACCTGAACCTGGCGCCCGGCCCCGGCCTCCGCCGGGGCGACATCGACCCCGCGCGCCGCTCGGTGTGGCGCTACGCCCGCGGGCTCCTGATCGGGGCCGAGCACGCGGTGAGCCTGGGCGAGGGGTGGACGCCGCTGCTCGCCGGCGAGTGGCACCGGACCCCCGTCCAGTACAAGCTCGAGTTCGTGATGCCCACCGGCTCCTTCAAGGACCGGGGCACGACGGTGCTGGTGAGCTACCTCAAGAGCCGCGGGATCACCTCGGTGCTGGAGGACTCCTCCGGCAACGCCGGCGCCTCGCTCGCCGCCTACGCGGCGGCGGCCGGCCTCGCCTGCCGCATCCTGGTGCCGGAGACCGCGTCGTATCCCAAGATCGCCCAGATCGCGGCCTGCGGGGCCGACGTGGTGACGATCCGGGGCTCGCGCCAGGACGTCGCGGAGGCCGCGCTGCGCCAGAGCGGCGAGATCTTCTACGCGAGCCACAACTGGCAGCCCTTCTTCGTGGAGGGCACCAAGACCCTCGCCTGGGAGCTGTGGGAGCAGGCGGGCTTCCGCGCCCCCGACAACCTGGTGGTGCCCCTGGGCTACGGCAGCAACGTGCTGGGCGCCGAGCGCGGCTTCGACGAGCTCGTCCGCTCCGGCGAGATCGCGCGGCGCCCGCGCCTGTTCGGCGTGCAGGCCGCCCGCTGCGCACCCTACGCCGCCGCCTTCCGCGCCGGCGTCGAGCACCTGGTGGCCGCCGAGATCGCGCCCACCGTCGCGGAGGGGATCGCCACCGCCCGGCCCACGCGGGTGGCCGAGGTGCTCCGCGCGGTGCGGAGCACCGGCGGCACCATCGTGGCGGTGGAGGAGGCGGAGATCGTCCAGGCCCTCCGCGAGCTGGCCCGCCGCGGGCTCTATGTCGAGCCCACCTCGGCGGTGGCCGCGGCCGGGCTCACCCGCTTGCTCGCGAGCGGGGTGATCCGCCCCCAGGAGCACACCGTGCTGGTCCTCACCGGCTCGGGGCTCAAGGCCTCGGCCACCATCGGCGAGCTGCTCAAGCTCGCCCCGCGGACGGCGTAGCCCCCCGGGGCAGCGTGAGGGCGGAGGTTACCCTCCGTAGAAGACGTTGGGGCCGAGGTCCTTCAGCACGAGGGTGGCGTCGTCGGTCCGGCCCTCGAGCGACCGGGCCAGGCCGGCCTCGACCACCTCGCCCACGAACACCGAGTGGTCACCGCGCTCGACGCTCTCCACCAGCCGGCACTCGAAGAACGCGGGGGCGCGCTCGAGCACGGGAGCGCCGGTGGTCCCCCAGCGGAAGGGCTCGCCCGACACCGTCTGCCCGTCCCGGACCGCCGACTTGAAGAAGGTGAAGGCGGTCGGCCCCTGGTCCTTGCCGAGCACGTTGAGCGCGAAGGCCTTCGATTCCTTGATGAGCGCGTGCGCCTGCGAATCCGCCTTGACCCCCACCGCGACCAGCGGCGGGACGAACGAGGCCTGCGTGACCCAGTTCACGGTGGCGGCCGCCACCGCGTCGTCCTTGCCCTTCGCGGTCAGGACGTACAGGCCGTAGGGAATCATGCGCAGCACCGTCTTCTTCGTGTTGGCGTCCATGGCTTTCCTCCCGGGCGCTGATTCTGCCATCGCCGGCGCGAGGTGTCGACCCACCAGTTGACGGGGTCCCGGTTTCGTGAAAGGGTGGGCGCCATGCCGGCCCGGAGCGGAGCCGAGTACGTCGAGTCGCTCAGGAAGCAGCCGCCCTGCGTGTACCTGGGCGGCCGCCGCATCGAGGACGTGACCGCCGAGCCGATCTTCCAGGAGCCGATCCGCGCGGTCGCCGAGCAGTACGACATGCAGATGGACCCGGCCTATCGGGACGTGATGACGTACCCGTCGCCGAGCACCGGCCAGCCGGTGTCCACCTCGTTCCTGGTGCCCTACTCGCGCGAGGACCTGGTCAAGAAGCGCAAGCACTTCAAGCTGCGCGCCGATCACAACTTCGGCTTCATGGGGCGGGCGCCCGACTTCATGAACCAGTTCGTGACCGGCTGGCACCTCATGGCCGACCGCTTCGCCCGGGCGGGGGCCCGCTTCGGCGAGAACGCCACCCGCTACTACGAGCACGTGCGGGAGCGCGACCTGTTCCTGACCCACATGCTGATCAACCCGCAGATCGATCGCTCCAAGACCTCGGCCGAGCAGGAGGACCCGTACCTGCATCTGGGCCGGGTGCGCGAGACCCGCGAGGGCGTGGTGGTGCGCGGGGCCAAGATGCTCGGCACCATGGCCCCGATCACCGAGGAGGTCGCAGTGATCCCGTTCGGCGGGGTGGCGCCCGGCGACGACGCCTACGCGCTCGCCTTCGGCATCCCGTCCGCCACCCCCGGTCTCACCTTTCTCTGCCGCGAGACCGTCTCGCCCCTGCCCCGCTCGCGCTTCGATCATCCCCTCTCGAGCCGCTTCGAGGAGATGGACTGCATCGCGGTGTTCGAGGACGTGCTGGTGCCCTGGGACCGCGTCCTGGTGGACGGCAGCCCGGGCAGCGCCCAGCTCATCAACACGCTGGGGGCCGACTACGGGGCGCTGACGAATCTGCAGACCTCGGCCCGCATGCTGAGTCAGCTCGAGTTCTTCTGCGGGCTCGCCATGCAGCTGGCCGACGCCATCGGGATCACCGGGTTCCTGCACGTGCAGGAGAAGCTCGGCGAGATGCTGAGCCAGATGGAGATCGCCCGCGCCGTCTTCTACGGCGCCGAGGCCATGGCCCGGCGGCTGCCGAGCGGGGTGTGGGTGCCGGGCGGCCACGGCCTGCGCGCGTTCCACCTGCAGACCGGCAAGGTGTACAGCCGCTTCGTGGAGATCGTGCAGACCCTCGCCGCGGGCGGCTTCTTCTACGCCCCGAGCGAGGCGGACCTGGCGAGTGCCGAGCTGCGCCCCCTGATCGACCGCTACGTGCGCGGCCGCTCCGGTGTCTCCGCCGAGGACCGCATCGCGCTCTTCAAGCTCGCGTGGGACGTGACCGGCGAGGCCTTCGGCCAGCGCATGGCCCAGTACGTGCGCTTCTACTCGGGCGATCCGATCCGGCTCACCGCCGGCTTCTACGCTCAGTACGACAAGGGGCCGCTCCTCGAGCTGGTCGAGCGCGCGCTGGGCCGGCGCGACGGCGTGCCGCTGCCGATCACCCCGAACGATCCCGGCGCGCCGGTCCCCTACCAGCCGGGCACGCGCGGCATGGCCGGCACCTACGCCGCGACCTCGCTGCCCCGCACGCAGTAGGCACACGCGAACGTTGACAGGAGCACGAGCCGGCACCTAGGCTTCCGGGAGTGAAGCACCGCACCGAACAGGTGATGCTCACCCTGGCCGGTCTCGCCTATCGGGGCTTCCTCGATCTCCTCCGCGGTCCCGCCCACGCCGATGCGGTGCGCCGCGCGCTCCTGGACGGGCTCCGCACCCTTCCTCCGGTCGAGGGCGACTGGACGCTCGTCTGGGGCCCGGCGACGAGCCGAAGCGGTCCCGACGCCTTCGACTCCGCCGCGATGTACGTGGTGCGGCACCGGCGGGAGCCGGCGCGCTACGTGGTGGCAATCCGCGGGACGAACCCGGTCGCGGCGTCCGACTGGCTGTTCGGCGATTTCTGGGTGAGCACGACGGTGCCGTGGCCGTACGCGCGCGCGTCCGACCGGGTGGCGGTCTCGGCCAGCACCGCGCTCGGGCTCAGCAAGCTGCAGGCGATGCGCTCACCCGCGGCCGCGCCGCAGGCGGCGCCAGGCCCCGGGCGTGCCGCCGCGCCCCGCGCGGCGCTCGAGCGGCAGATCGCGAGCATCGCTGACGGCTGGAGCCGGTTCGTCGCAGGCCCGACGGGCTGGCTCGAGGATCGCGTGCTGGAGCGGCTGAAGACCGCGGTGTCGCTGCCATGGATGGAGCTGCGGCCCCGCTCGCCCGCGCCAGACCCGGGCGACCACGAGGTGGATCTGCTCGGCTTCCTCGCCGGCGCCGCGCGCGGCCGGGCGGAGCCGCTCGACGTGACCGTCACCGGCCACAGCAAGGGCGGCGCGCTGGCCGCGGCCGTCGCGCTCTGGCTCAAGGACGCGCTGGCCTCCGCGGATCCCGCGGAGCACTGGGACGCCGGGCGCGGCGCCCGTGTCTCCTGCTACGCGTTCGCGGCGCCCACCCCGGGAAACGTGGGATTCGCCAGGCGGGTCGAGCGGGTGCTGGCGCAGCAGCACCACCACCTGCGCAACATTAACGACGTGGTCACCAGCGCCTGGCAGGCCGACGAGCTCGCGCGGATCCCGGAGCTCTACGCCCCGCGGCGCACCGTGCTGGAGCCGCTGATCCCGATCATCGCCTCGCGGGTCGGCGGCCTCGACTACCGTCACGCGCGCGCGGGGGTGATCACGTTCTCGGGCGCGCTCGATCCGAAGCGGCCTTTCGTGGCCGAGTTCATCCACCAGCACCTGGACGCCTACCTCGCCGAGCTCGGCCTCGCCGACGAGGGCCTGGACGCCCTCACCTTCTTCTTCTGAGCGTCTACAGATACCGGGTCGGCCAGTTGATGGTCCGCCACATGTGGGCGGCCGGGCTCTGGTCGAAGCCGAGCCCCTCCTTCGGGTGGCGGAAGTGGCGCCCCACGATGTCGGTGAACTCCTCCAGCTCCACCTGCACGCTCGGATCGAACGAGTAGAGGTCGTTCACGGTGATGAGGCGCGAGGTCATGTACCACTTGTGGGCGCGGGCGTGGCGGTAGGCTTCCTGGATGTGCGGCTCGGGCACGTAGTCGGGCCCGAAGAGCTTGCGGTAGAGCTCGGGGTACTTGTAGCCGACCGACTCGTCGGGGAAGAAGCGCAGGGCCTGGTGATAGCGGATGCCCCAGGCCACCTCCTCGTCCACGTAGGGCTCGACGAGCTGGGCACTCCAGTAGCCGTGGTCGCTCCGGATGAAGCCGGCGATCGCGATGTCGTGGAGGAGGCAGGCCAGGACGATCTTCTCGTCCACCCCGTTCTTCATGGCCAGGCGCGCGCTCTGCAGCAGGTGCGCGGAGGGCCCGAAGCGGAGGCGGAAGAAATCGAAGAGGGTCGGCCGGTCCGGCATCTTCGGCAGGCGCGGGTCGTGCCCCATCATGTAGAGCCGGCCGTCGTCCGGCGGCCGCGGCACCGCCTGGCGGGGATCCCGCTCCCCCGAGGTGAAGATCACCGACTTCACCACGATCCGGTCGAGCTCCTGGCTCAGCGCGTGCTCGGCGGCCTCGGCCCGCTGTAGCGTCGTCATCCTGGCATCCCTCCCGGGGTTCAGAGTTACCTTCGATGATCGGTCGCCCCGGCGCCCACTGTCAAGTTCGCGTCTTGGTGTAGGATCGCGGGCACGGAGGTCCCCATGACCACGCTCACTCGCCTGCGCGCCCGACCGGTGCTCGTGCCCATCCGCCGCCCCCCGGTGAGCGCGAGCGGCGCGATCCCCAAGGCGGCATTCGTGCTCTTCGATCTCGAGACCGACGCCGGCGTCACCGGGCGCTCCTACGTCTTCGGCTTCGCCCCCTGGACGCTCGCCTCCATCGTCGGCTGCGCCCAGGGGCTGTTCGAGATGGTGAAGGGCGATCCCCTGGTCCCCTTCGACCTCGAGGCCAAGCTGCGGCGGCAGCTCACGCTGCTCGACCCGAACGGCCTGGTCGGGCTGGCCCTGGCCGGCCTCGACATGGCGGCGTGGGACGCGCTCGCCCGGGCGCGCGGCGTGCCGCTGGTCACCCTGCTGGGCGGCGCGCCCCGCGCGATCCCCGCGTACAACAGCACCGGCCTCTGGATCCAGCCGGTGGACACGCTCGCCGCCGAGGCGGAGGCGCTCCTCGCGGAGGGCTTCGGGGCGATCAAGCTGCGGGTGGGCCGCGACGACTTCGCCCAGGACCTGGCCGCGGTGCGGGCGGTGAAGAAGCGGATCGGCGACGGGGCGATCCTGATGTGCGACTTCAACCAGCGCCTCACCGTGAACGAGGGCCTCCGGCGCGCCCGCGCCCTCGACGGCGAGGGCCTCTACTGGATCGAGGAGCCGCTTCGGCACGACGACTACGAGGGCTACGCGCGCATCGCGGCCGAGGTGGCCACCCCCATCCAGACCGGCGAGAACCTGGTCGACACCTTCGAGCTGGCGCGGGCCATCGCGACCCGCTCGCTCGACTTCGTGATGCCCGACGTGCAGCGCATCGGCGGGGTCACCGGCTGGCTGCGCGCGGCCGCGCTGGCCCACGCCCACGGCATCGACATGTCGAGCCATCTCTTCCCCGAGTTCAGCGTGCACCTGCTCGGGGTGACCCCCACCTGCCACTGGCTCGAGTACATGGACTGGGCCGGGCCCCTGCTGCAGGATCCCCTGCGGGTGGAGCGCGGGGTCGCGCGGATCCCGGACCGGCCCGGCGCCGGCATCGAGTGGGACGAGGAGACGGTGAAGCGCTACTCGGCATGAACTGATATGCTCACGGCGATCCGATCGCCATGGAGGAGGGGCAGCGATGCCGGGAATGAACCGTCTTCAGGTCATGGTGGCCCTGGGCTTCGCTCTCAGCCTGCTCGTGGGCTGCGAACAGCAGGGGCCCGCTCAGAAGGCCGGCGAGAAGGTGGACCAGGGCGTCGAGCAGGCCGGCAAGACGATGCAGAAGGCCGGCGAGAAGGTCGAAGAAGCAGCCAAGGAAGCAGAGAAGAAGATCAAGGAAGCAACCAAGTAGCCGGCGGGGCACGCTCAGGCCCTCGGCGGCGCCTCGGGAAGCGGCCGCATCGAGGTCCCCACCGCCTCATTGTCTCGCGCCCGACTAGGGTATCCTTGAGCCCATGGCGCGTCCCCCGGTCGAGGTGGTCCCGTCGGTGTGCCCGCACGACTGCACCAGCACCTGCGCCCTCGAGGTCGAGCGCCTCGATCAGCACACGATCGGCCGCGTCCACGGCTCGCACCGCAACACCTACACGCGAGGGGTGATCTGCGAGAAGGTCGCGCGCTACGCGGAGCGCGTGCATCACCCGGACCGGCTGCTCCATCCCCTGCGCCGCGTGGGCCCGAAGGGCTCGGGCCGGTTCGAGCGCATCGCGTGGGACGACGCCCTCGATCTGGTCGCGGAGGCCTTCGTGCGGCAGGCCGCCCGTCTCGGGCTCGAGACGGTGTGGCCGTACTACTACGCGGGCACCATGGGCCTGGTCCAGCGCGACGGCATCAACCGCCTGCGCCACGCAATGGGCTACTCCCGCTACTACTCGACGATCTGCATCACCCTGGCCGACACCGGCTGGGCCGCCGGGGTCGGGGCCAAGCGCGGCGTGGACCTGCGCGAGATCGACGAGCACTCGGACCTGGTCGTGATCTGGGGCGGCAACCCGGTGAACACCCAGGTCAACGTGATGAGCCACGCCATGGCCGCGAAGCGGCGCGGCGCCCCCCTCGTGGTGGTCGATCCCTACCGCACCGGCACCGCGGCCCGCGCCGACCTGCACCTGGCCCCCCGGCCCGGCACCGACGGGGCCCTGGCCTGCGCGGTCATGCACGTGCTGTTCGCCGAGGGGCTGGCCGACTGGGACTACCTGCGCGCCTACACCGACTGCCCCGACGAGCTGGCCGCCCACGTGGCCACCCGCTCCCCGGCGTGGGCCGCCGGCATCACCGGGCTCCCCGCCGCCCGGATCGTGGACTTCGCCCGCCTCCACGGCCGGACGAAGAAGAGCTTCATCCGCTGCCACCACGGCTTCAGCCGCTCCCGGAACGGCGCGGTCAACATGCACGCGGTGTCCTGCCTGCCCGCGATCACCGGGGCCTGGCGCTACGAGGGCGGCGGCGCGGTCTACGGGCAGACCGCGCTCTACCCCCTCGACCGCACCCTGATCGAGGGCCTCGACCTGGTGGACCGGTCGATCCGCTCCCTCGACCAGTCGCGGCTCGGCCCGATCCTGACCGGCGACCGCGAGGCCCTCAAGGGCGGCCCGCCGGTGACCGCGATGATCGTGCAGAACACCAACCCCGCGATGGTCTGCCCGGAGCTCAACCTGGTGCACCGGGGGCTCGCCCGGGCGGATCTGTTCCTGTGCGTGCACGAGCAGTTCCTCACCGAGACCGCGGCCTTCGCGGACGTGGTGCTGCCGGCCACCATGTTCGTCGAGCACGACGACTTCTACACCGCGAGCGGCCACACCTACTTCCAGGTGACGAAGAAGGTGATCGAGCCGCCCGGCGAGTGCCGCGAGAACCACTGGGTGATCTGCCAGCTCGCCAAGCGGCTGGGGGCCACCCACCCGGGCTTCCAGATGACGGCCTGGGAGATCATGGACGCGACGCTGCGTCGCTCCGGCATGTGGGACGCCGAGACCAACTGGCGCCGCGGCGGCCAGGACTGGGCACCCCCCTTCGAGACCGCCCACTTCCTCGACGGCTTCCCGACCCCGGACCGGCGCTTTCACTTCAAACCGAACTGGGCGCGCTTCGGCGGGCGCGGGGCCGAGATGCCCGCCCTGCCCGATCACTTCGCGGTGACAGACGAGGCCACTCCCGAGAAGCCCTTCCGCCTGGTGGCCGCGCCCGCGCGGACCTTCCTCAACTCGACCTTCACGGAGACCCCGTCGTCGCTGGCCCACGAGAAGCGGCCCACCGCGCTGCTCCATCCCGACGACTGCGCCGCCCTCGGCGCGGTGGCCGGCACCGCGCTCCGGCTCGGCAACGACCGGGGCGAGGTCGTCGTCCACGCCGAGCCGCGGGAGGGCCAGCCCCGGGGGGTGGTGATCGTGGAGGGGGTCTGGCCGAGCAAGCACTTCGTCAATCGCCTCGGCATCAACGCGCTCACCAGCGCCGAGCCCGGGTACCCGAACGGCGGCGCCGTGTTCCACGACACCGCGGTCTGGATCCGGCGGGCGGAGTCGGACTAGCGGGGCGCCCGGGTCGAGCGCGTGAAGCAACGCCGTCCCGGCGAGCAGGGCCAACGCGTCCGCCTGCTGCCGGGCCCGGGTCGGGGGCGCGGGTTGCTTGACTTGGGCGGCGGCCGCCGGATATAACCGCCCCCACTACTCGCCGATGGGGTCGGGAGGCTCGGTCTGGACACGATACTGCAGCTGGCCCTGAACGGGCTCGCGGTCGGCTGCATCTACGGCCTGGTCGCGCTGGGCTTCGTCCTCATCTACAAGGCCACCGAGCTGGTCAACTTCGCGCAGGGTGACCTGCTCATGCTGGGCGCGTTCACCTGCTACATGCTCGTGGTCTGGTACGGCCTCGCCTACTGGCCGGCCTTCGCGCTGGCGGTCGCGGCGGTGGCGCTCTTCGGGGCGGCCCTCGACGCGACGGTCCTCCGGCGGGTGATCGGCCAGCCCCAGTTCGCGGTGGTGATGCTGACCATCGGGCTCGGGGCGATGTTCCGGAGCTTCGCCTCGATCACCTGGGGCTCCGAGATCTACACGCTGCCCACCCCGTTCAGTGCGAAGACCACGCGCATCGGCGGAGTCACCGTCAGCCACGAGTACGTGGCCATCATCCTGGGCACGGTCGCGCTCTGCGCGATCCTCTACGCCTTCTTCACCTACTCGCGGGTGGGGGTGGCCATGCAGGCCGCCTCCCAGAACCAGCTCGCCGCGTACTACATGGGCATCCCGGTGAAGCGGATGTTCTCGCTGATCTGGGCCATCTCGGCGGGGGTCGCCGCCATCGCGGGCGTGCTGCTGGCCCCGGTGTCGCTGATCGACATCAACCTGGGCTTCATCGGCCTCAAGGCCTTCGCGGCGGCGGTGCTGGGCGGCTTCGGCTCGATCCCCGGCGCGCTGGTGGGCGGCATCACCATCGGGCTCATCGAGCTGTTCTCGGGCGCGTACCTGCCGCTCGGCGTCAAGGACGTGGCGGCCTACGTGGTGCTGCTGCTGGTGCTGGCGATCCGGCCGCAGGGCATGTTCGGCACGGTGGGACGCAAGAAGGTCTAGATCGCGCGATGCGCTTCCCGTTCAAGACGGGCTACGACTTCGATCTGGGGCTCTTCCGCGATCCGGTGCAGCGGCGCTGGTACGCGGCCCTCCTCGCGGCCGTGCTGCTGCTGCCCCTGGCGGTGCCCGACTTCCTCGTGGACATCAGCCTGGTCTTCATCTACGGGCTCTGCGGGCTCTCGCTCATGGTGCTGGCCGGCTACACCGGCCTGGTCAGCCTGGGGCACGCCGCCTTCCTGGGCATCGGCGCGTATGCCCACGTCTACTTCCTGCAGGATCTGGGGCTGCCGTGGGTGGTCTCGCTGGCGCTGGCCGCGGCGATCACGGGGGCGGCGGGCGTGCTGGTCGGGCTGCCCGCGCTGCGCATGACCGGCGTGTACCTCACCATCGCCACCCTGGCCTTCGCGCTGATCATTCAAGAGGTGTTTACCCGCTGGGAAGGCGTCACCCACGGGCTCAAGGGCCGTCCGGTGGACAAGCCGGTGATCTTCGGGGTCTCGCTCGCCACCGACCGGGCGTTCTATCTCCTGTGCCTGGCGCTCCTGATCGCCGGCCTCTGCCTCACCGCGAACCTGCTGCGCTCGCCGACCGGGCGGGCCTGGGTGGCGATCCGGGACAGCGAGATCGCCGCGCAGTCCATGGGCGTGCACCTGGCGCGCTACAAGACGCTCGCCTTCGGCTACTCGGCGGCGCTGATGGGGGCGGCGGGCGCCCTCTTCGCCCACAAGATCGGCTTTCTCGCCCCCGACATCTTCAGCGTGCTCCTGTCCATCCAGTTTCTGCTGATGGTGGTGGTGGGCGGGCTCGGCAGCCTGCACGGGGCGCTCTACGGCGCGGTCTTCGTGGCGCTGCTGCCGGTGCTGATCTCGGAGGCCCGCGACCACGTCCCGGCGTGGGCCGGGCAGGCCGCGGCCGCCCTGGGCAAGGGCGTGGGCGACGCGGTCTACCTGGCGGTGGACCGCTTCGTGAAGCAGCCCGGGCTCGAGCCGGGCATCTTCGGGCTGATCCTGGTGCTGTTCATCCTCTTCGAGCCGCTCGGCATCTACGGCCGCTGGCGCAAGGTGCAGCTGTACTTCTCGACCTTCCCGCTCTACAAGGCGGCCACCTTCCGGCGCCAGAAGACCTACATGCGGTCGGAGCGCCTGCGGTGACGCTGCTGGCCGCCGACGACCTGGTGGTGAACTTCGGCGGGATCCGGGCCGTGGACGGGGTGAGCTTCGCGGTGGAGGCCGGCGAGGTCTTCACCATCATCGGCCCCAACGGGGCGGGCAAGACCACGATCTTCAACCTCATCTCCCGGATCTACGAGCCGACTCAGGGCCGCCTGCGCTTCCGCGCGGAGGACATCACCCGCGTGCCGCCCCACGAGATCGCCCGGCGCGGCATCGCGCGGACGTTCCAGAACATCGAGCTGTTCGAGCATGCGAGCGTGCTCCAGAACCTGCTCCTGGGCCGCCACGTCCACGCGCGCCCCCGCATCGTCCCGGAGATGCTGTTCCTGCCCTCGGTGCGCGCGCGGGAGCGCGCCCATCGCGAGGCGGTCGAGAAGGTGATCGACTTCCTCGACCTGCAGGCACACCGGGACAGCCTCGTGGTCAACCTCCCCTACGGTGTGCGCAAGGTCGTCGAGATGGGGCGGGCCCTCTGCACCGAGCCCAGCCTGCTGCTCCTCGACGAGCCCTCCTCCGGGCTCAGCGTCGAGGAGACCGAGGACATGGCGTTCTGGATCCAGGACATCCGGACGCTGCTCGGGGTCACCGTGCTCATGGTGGAGCACGACATGAGCCTGGTGTCGGCGGTCTCCGACCGGGTCCTTGCGCTCAACTACGGCCGGGTGCTGGCCTGCGGGACGTGCGCGGAGGTGCAGGCCCATCCCGAAGTGGTGAAGGCCTACCTCGGGGGCTGAGCGATGGCCGACCCCCTGCTCGCAGTCAGCAACGTCGAGACCTACTACGGGCCGATCATGGCCCTGCGGGGGGTGAGCTTCAACGTGCCTCCCGGGGCGGTGGTGACCATCCTGGGCGCCAACGGGGCGGGCAAGACCACCATTCTCAAGACGGTCTCGGGGGTCATGGATCCGCAGAAGGGCAGCGTGACCCTCGAGGGCCGGCCCATCCACGGCCTCGACCCGGACCGGGTGGCCCGGCTCGGCATCTCCCACGTGCCCGAGGGGCGCGAGGTCTTCCCCTTCCTCACGGTGCGCGAGAACCTGCGCATGGGCGCCTACGCGCGCCGCGACGCCGACGCGGTGGCCCGGGACCTCGAGATGGTCGCCGAGTACTTCCCGGTGCTCCGGACGCGGGCCGAGCAGTGGGCGGGCTCGCTCTCGGGCGGCGAGCAGCAGATGCTGGCGATCGCGCGGGCCCTCATGGCGCGCCCGAAGGTGATGCTGCTCGACGAGCCGTCGCTGGGGCTCTCGCCCAAGCTCGTGAAGGAGATCTTCGACATCATCCGGCGGATCAACCGGGAGCGGGGGGTGACGGTGCTGCTGGTCGAGCAGAACGCCAACCTGGCGCTCCAGACCGCCGACCACGGCTACGTCCTGGAGCTGGGACGGATCGTGATGGAAGATACCTGCGAGCGGCTGCTCCAGAAGGACGACATCCGGGAGTTCTACCTGGGCCTCAAGGAGTCCGGCGTCCGCGGCACGCGGCGCTGGAAGAGGAAGAAGACATGGCGCTGACCACCACTCCCGGCCGCGCCCCGGCCGGCCGCCCGGTCACGGTGCACGGCCAGGACACCCTGCCCCGGCTCTTCCGGCACGTGGTGCGCGAGCGCGGCGACCGGGTGGCCATGCGGGAGAAGCACCTCGGCATCTGGCGCGCGATCTCCTGGCGCGAGTACGGCGAGCGGGCGCGACGGGTCGGGCTGGGGCTGGTCGCGCTCGGCCTGCGGCCCCGCGACGTGGTCTCGATCATCGCCGACAACTGCCCGGAGTGGCTCTACACCGACATGGGCGTCATGTCGGTCGCGGGCGTCCCCAACGGCATCTACACCACCGACTCGGCCCGCCAGGTCGAGTACATCGTCAACGACAGCGGCTCCCGCTTCCTCTTCGTGGAGAACGAGGAGCAGCTCGACAAGGCCCTCGCGGTGCGGGGGCGCTGCCCCGACCTGGTGAAGATCGTGGTCTTCGACATGGAGGGCCTGCACGCCTTCCGCGACGAGCAGGTGATGCCCTTCGAGGCTCTGCTCGAGCTGGGGGCCGCCTACGATCGCGAGCATCCCGAGGCCTGGGACCACCTGGTCGAGGTCCCCCGGCCCGAGGACCTGGCCATCCTGGTGTACACCTCGGGCACCACCGGGCCGCCCAAGGGGGCGATGCTGAGCCACCGCAACATCCTGTTCCAGCTCGCGTACGCCGACTTCATCACCGCCCTGCGCGAGGGCGACCAGCAGCTGTCCTTCCTGCCCCTCTGCCACGTGGCCGAGCGGACCTTCACCGTCTTCAACCCGCTCCACACCGGGGCCACCGTGAACTTCGCCGAAAGTCTCGACGCGGTGCCCGAGAACATCCGCGAAACTGCGCCCGCTCTCTTCTTCGCGGTGCCGCGGATCTGGGAGAAGTTCTACTCCGGGGTGGCCCTGCGCATGCGGGACGCGACCTGGCTCGGCCGCTTCGCCTACGACCGGGCCCTCCGCATCGGGCAGCGGATGGCGGCGTGTCGGATCGAGGGCCGGCGGCCCTCGTGGCTGCTGCGCGCCGCCTTCCGGGTCGCGGACTTCCTGGTGCTCGACAACGTGAAGCGCTCGATCGGGCTGCACCGCGCCCGCGGGGTGGCCACCGGGGCCGCTCCCATCGCCCCCGACCTGATCCGC
>DATIFV010000165.1:0-6660 GCA_035455085.1 Candidatus Methylomirabilota bacterium
CGGAGCCGGGACGCCGTACCGGGCGGCCAGCGAGAGGAGCTCGTTGTCCGCCCGGCCCGTGCCCGGCGCGTACCGCGCCAGCATGAGACGGAGCAATTGCTCCCGCAGCGCGCGGGAGCCGCCGGTGTCGGTGCGGACGACAAGGCCCTCGGCGGCGGGGAGCGTGCACGCCGGCTGGAGGCCGCGCCGGCCATCGACCTCGACCAGGCACAGCCGGCAGGAGCCGTCCGCGGGCAGCGCCGGGTGATGGCAGAGCGCCGGGATGAAGAGGCCGGCCTCGCGGGCGGCCTCGAGGACGGTCGCGCCGGGCGCCGCGGTCACCGGCTTGCCGTCGATGATCATCGCTCGAGGTCCGCGCCGCCCTCGAGGGTGGAGAGATCCCCCTCGGGAAGGCCCAGCTCCCGCGCCTTCAGCAGCCGCCGCATGATCTTGCCGCTCCGCGTCTTCGGCAGCGAGGGCTGGAACTCGATCTCCTTGGGCGCGACCACCGCGCCGAGCCGCGTGCGCGCGAAGGCGATCAGCTCGCGCTTGAGCTCGGGCGTCGGCGCGTAGCCGTACTTGAGCGACACGAAGGCCTTTACCACCTCCATCGCGACGGTGTCCGGCTTGCCGATGACCCCGGCCTCCGCCACCGCCTTGTGCTCCATGAGGACGCTCTCCACCTCGAACGGCCCGATCAGATGGCCGGAGGTCTTGATCACGTCGTCGGCCCGCCCCACGAACCAGAAGTAGCCGGCGCGGTCCCGCCGGGCGAGGTCGCCGGTGAGGTAGAAGCCGCCCACGAAGCACTTGCGGTAGCGCTCGGGCTCCTGCCAGTACCCGCGGAACATCGAGGGCCACCCGGGGCGGAGGGCCAGCTCGCCCTGCGTGTCCGGCTCCTCGACGACCTCCACCCGGTCCTCGGCGGTCCTTCGCACGATGGCCGCCTCGACTCCGGGCAGCGGGCGGCCCATGGAGCCGGGGCGGATGTCCATGGCCGCGTAGTTGGCGATCATGATCCCGCCGGTCTCGGTCTGCCACCAGTTGTCGTGGAACGGCCGGCCGAAGGCCTCCTGGCCCCAGACGACCGCCTCGGGGTTGAGCGGCTCGCCGACGCTGGCCAGGAACCGCAGGGCCCGCAGATCGTGCTTGCGCACGAGATCGGCGCCGGTCTTCATCAGCATGCGGATCGCGGTCGGCGCGGTGTACCAGACGGTCACCCGCTGGTCCTGCAGGATTCCGTACCAGCGGGCGGCGTCGAACTCCGCCTCGTCCACGATGCTGGTGATCCCGGCGGTGAGCGGCGCGATGATCCCGTAGGAGGTCCCGGTGACCCAGCCCGGGTCCGCCGTGCACCAGAAGACGTCCCCGGGATGGAAGTCGAGGGCGAGCCGCCCCGTGATGTGGTGGGCGACGACGGCCTCGTGCACGTGCACCGCGCCCTTGGGCCGGCCGGTGGTGCCGCTGGTGAAGTGCAGCAGGGCCATGTCCTCGGGATCCGTGGGCGCGATGGTGAAGCGCGGATCGGCGCGGGCCATGAGCGCCGGGTAGTCCTCGGTTCCGGCCACGGCCGTGGGCCCGCGGTCGTCGCCGACCAGGAGCACGTGCCGGAGATCCGGAAGGGCCGCGCGGATCGCGGCGATCTTCCGCCGGTAGAGGGACTCGGTGGTGACCAGCACCCGCGCCTGGCCGCTCGCCATGCGGACGCGGATGGGCTCGGGGCCGAACGCCGAGAACATCGGGCAGAACACCGCGCGGGCCTTGAGCGTGCCCAGCGCGGCCACGTAGAGCTCGGGGATGCGGCCGGCGAGGACGTAGACGCGCTCGCCCGGGCCCACCCCGAGCGTGCCCAGGACGTTCGCGAAGCGGTTCGTCAGCTCGGCGAGGCGCGCGTACGAGTAGTCGACCGTCTCGCCGCGCTTGCCGAGCCACCGGAGCGCCAGGCGCTCGCCGCCGCCGTGCGCCAGGTTGCGGTCCACCGCCTCGTGGGCGATGTTCAGCCCCCGGCCTCCCGGCAGCCCGTCGAGGGTCGCACGCGCGCTCTGCCACGAGAACTCGGCGCGGGCCCGCACGTAGTCGGCGAGGTTCGGCGTGACGCCTCCGTCCTCCGGCGACTTCCGGATCGGCTCCCAGGTCACTGATGCCCTCCGGAGGAGGGCAGAGCAACCACGGTGCCAACGATCCGCCGGGCAGAACGCACGCCGAATCAGGGCGTTGCCGCCCCGGCGGCCGGGGCCGGAAAGGCGGGTCGAGCGGCGGCGGCACCCCACGCCGGGGCATCCCGGTCCCACTGGGGCTCCGGGCCCACCCGCGAGCGACCGAGGCTAGTACTTGAACTCGAACTGGGTGTCGACCTCGTGGCCGCCGAAGCCGTGCTTGCGCGGCGCATCGATGCCGTAGCCGTACCCGACGACCAGCGTGATCCGCTTCGTCAGGGCGAGCGAGATGCTGCCGCCGACGCCGGCGAGGCCGGTGTGGGGCAGGCGATGGCCACGGACGTAGTCGACGCGCGCGTAGTCGGCCAGGAGCTGGAGGTGGACGCGATCCTGACCGGGCCAGATCGGGAACCGATAGGCGAGGTTCACCAGAAAGAAGCGCCGCGCGAAGACCTCCTCGATGTTGTAGCCGTGCAGCATCAGCGGAAACTCGGCGCGCAGCCGGAGCCCGCCGCCCAGGCGGAACGCGGACAGCGCGTCGACGTCCTCGGCGATGCCCGCATTCAGGAACGCGCTCGCCTGGGTGCCCCAGAACGTGTAGATCCCGCCCACCCGTGTCCACGTCCGCTGCGTGAGGTGCTCGCTCTGCTCCGGTCGCTCCGGGAGGCCGTAGCGGCCGGCGTTGTCCCGGTAGCTGACGGCGTGCCACACGGACAGCTCCGCGGCGGCGGCGGGGAAGAGCTCCGGAGGCACCCCACCCAGCCGGATCCCCGCGCGCATGTCGTAGAGGGCGGAGTTCTCGGGCAGGCGGAAGCGGCGGGACGTGTCGTCGGTGCGGTCGTACCAGACGTACTTGGGATTGGCGCGGATCTGGCCCTCGAGCGGCAAGACGCCGGCGACCTTCGGGCCGCGCAGGTAGTAGGCGAGCGTCCCTCCGGCCGAGTGACCGGAGAACGACTCCTCCTTCTCGAACCGGCCGTCCCTGAACTCCACCTGGCTGTCGGCCCAGAGCCCGCCGCTGACCCCGACGCCGACGGCGCTATGCTGGCTCGGCCAGTGGTCGTAGATCAGCTCCGATATGAAGTAGCCCGGCGGGATGACCAACCGCAGGTAGAGGTCCTCGACGAGGAAGTGCGGCCGGGTGTAGAAGACATAGGCGTAGCCGGTGAAGGGGCCGTTGCCCCGCATGGGCGTCTCGGCGCCGCCCTGCAGGTACAGCCGCTTCTCGTCGTCCATCAGCGTGTAGGGGGGCGCCACCCGGGCGGGGACCTGCGCGGAGACGCCGTCGACACGCCCGGCGAGCGCGAGCAGACCGAGGGCAAGCACGACGAGCGAGCGCCGCGTGCGACAGAGAGCCGAATCGGAGTGCTTGTGCATGAGCGCCAGCGTGGCGGCGTCGCGGCAGCCGCCGGTGGAATTGGAACACGATGACACTGAACGACCTGTCCGGAATCCTGATCCCGAGATTATACGACAATGATCGGCGGCTATCACAAGGCATCCATGGAACCCGGTCCCCAGAGCGGCACGCCGCGCCCGCGGCCCGGGCGATCCCGAGGACGCGGTGACGGCGCTTCAACAGTTCGTCGATAACTTCTCGTACCTCGGCATCTTCTCCGTGCTCCTGCTCGGGAGCCTGGGCGTGCCGATCCCGGAGGAGATGCCGATCATCGCGGCCGGCGTATTGAGCCACGAGGGCATCGTTCTGTGGTGGCTCGCGCTGCCCGTCTGCCTGCTCGGGGTGCTGTCCGGCGATATGGTGCTCTACTGGATCGGCCGGCACTGGGGTGAGCAGGTCCTCGGCTGGCGACCGGTCCGGCTGGTGCTGTCGCCCGCGCGGGAGCAGTGGCTGAAGGCGGCGTATCGACGGCATGCCCTGAAGACGATCGTCACCGCGCGGCACGTCATCGGGCTCCGCGCCGCCGCGTTCCTGACCGCGGGGAGCGCGGGCGTTCCCTTCTGGAAGTTCGTGGTGGCGGACGCGGGCGCCGCGTTATTCGGCGTCCCGTTGATCTTTGGGTTGGCGTACTTCTTCACGGATCAGATCAAAGCCATCATGGCCGATGTGCACCGGGCGGAGCGCTGGCTCGGTTTGGCCGGCCTCCTGGCGCTTGCCGCGATGCTGGTCGTCGGCGCGTGGCGCTGGCATCGCGGGGTCCAGGAGGAGCGCCTGGACGAGGATCCCGCCGAGAAGCACTCGCCGTCACCCTGACGGTTCTGTCAGCCCCCGTCGGCCGGCTCGAGCGCCCGCCGATCCTGGCCGCACCCCGGGCGGGGCGTCGCCGTCCCGCCGCGCCCGGGACCATCCGCGTCAGCGGGTGAGGCGGGCGAAGCGCCGGATCGAGATCGTGAAGAGCGCGACGCCGAGCACGAGGATGCCCAGGACGTCCGGCCACACGTAGGCGAGGCCGTTTCCCTTGAACAGCACCTGGTACCCGAAGTCCACGTAGTGCCGCACCGGGGAGACGAGGCCGCCGTAGCGCATGAACGGCCCCATGCTCTCGGGCGGGCTGAAGGCGCCCGAGAGCAGCATCATCGGATACAGGATCAGGAGCAGGAGCAGCATCGCCTGGCCGAGGTTGCGGGCGAACATGGCGACGGCCAGGCCGAGGCTCGCCAGCGCGAAGACGTAGACGACGGTGACCGCGTAGAAGAGCACGACGCTGCCCCGGATGGGGGTGCCGAACACGCCGTGGACGATGCCGAACACCGAGCCGAGGGCGGCCAGCGGCACCAGCGCCACCACCGGGACGACCTTGGCCGCGAACAGCTCCCAGGGCCTGAGCGGGCTCACCAGCAGATGCTCCAGGGTGCCGTGCTCGCGCTCCCGGACCATGGCGGCGGCGGCGAGCAGCATCGAGATCATGGTGACCTGGTTCAGGACCTCCAGCAGGCCCGAGAACCAGGACTCGACGAGGTTCGGGTTGTACTCGACGCGGACGCGGGCGTCCACCTGCGGCACGCGCGCCGGCGCGCCCCCGCCCAGGCGCGCCTCCAGTAGCTCCACGCTGTAGCGAGCCGCGATGCTCGCGATGTGGGCCCCCGCGATCGTCGCCGACATGGACTGGCTGCCGTCGGAGATCACCTGGAAGCGCGCGCCGCCCCGGTGGGCGCGGCGCTCGAACTCGGGGGGGATGACGATGGCGAGGCTGGCGCGGCCGGCGTCGAGCCCGCGCACCACCTCGGTGTCGCTCCCCGCGTAGCCCACGATCTTGAAGTACGGCGCGCGGAAGCGCGAGATCAGCTCGCGGCTCTCCGCGCTCCGCGAGAGATCGAGCACGAGCACCGGGTAGTCCCGCAGGTCGGCCCCCATGCCGTGGCCGCCCGTGTAGACCGCGCCGGTGAAGGCCCAGATCACGAACAGCAGGATCGGCCAGTTCCGGATGAGCTGGCTGCACTCCTTCCGGATCATCGCGGCGAGACGGGTGCCCATCAGCCGAGCCGCTTGCGGAGGGCGAGCCAGGCCGCCGCGTAGATGACCACGCCGTAGACCAGCAGCATCCCGAGGCTCGGCAGGTAGGGGGCGACGCCCCCGCCCTTGAGGTAGCTGCCGCGGACCACGTCCATGAAGTAGGTGGCGGGGATCAGGCGGCTCACGAAGCGGCCCACTGCGTCCAGGCTCGCGGCGGGCGTGAAGATCCCGGAGTAGGTGAACGCGGGCGCCACCGCGCCGAGGAAGGTGGCGAGCATCGCGGCGAGCTGGCTCCGGGTCACCGTGGAGATCAGCAGGCCGAGGCCCACCGTGCAGATCGAGTAGAGCAGGGCCCCCGCGACCAGCACCCACACCGAGCCGACGAACCGGACCCGGAAGAGCCAGATGCTGGCCGCGAAGATCAGCAGGAAGTCGAGGAACGAGACCCCCACGTACGGCAGCGCCTTGCCGGCCAGGATGTCCCAGCGCCCCGCCGGGGAGCAGTAGAGGTTGAGGATGGTCCCGCTCTCGCGCTCGCGCACGATCAGCAGGGCGCTGAGCAGCGGCGGGAAGATCATGAGGATCACCACGAGCATGCCGGGCACGATGAAGTTCTTGCTCTCGAGCGTGGGGTTGTACCAGACCGCCAGCTCCATCTGGACCGGCCAGAGGGTGGCGTCGCCGGCACCCCGCTGCGCCAGGGACTCGCGCAGGAGCCGCTCGTTGTAGAGGCCGTTGATCGCGGCCACGTAGCCCGCCCCGATCTGGCCGCGGGTCGGAAACGAGCCGTCGACGGTCACGCCCAGGGTGGCGGACTCGCCGGCGCTGAGGCGGCGGCCGAAGTCGGGCGGGATGTCGACGATCACCCGGGCCCGCCCCGACCGGATCCACTCGCGGGCCTCCTCGGCGCTGTCGAGCACGCCGACGAGCCGGAAGTACTCGGAGTTGACCATGCCGTCGACGTACTCCCGGCTCCACCGGGAGCGGTCGTGGTCCACCACCGCCACCAGGAGCCCCTTGACGTCGAGCGACAGCTGGTAGCCGAGGAGCAAGATCAGCAGCACCGGCACCACGACCGCGAGCCCGAGGTACGCCGGGTCGCGCAGGAGCTCG